>NZ_CP019605.1:644578-966867 GCF_001997295.1 Tessaracoccus flavus | reverse complement strand
TGCCTCGACGGCCAGTGCCCGGGCCTGCTCGGCCGTGATGTTCTCGACCGTCACGCCCTCGGGTAGGTCCGCGGACCAGTCGAGAGTGCCGACCTCACCGCCTTCAGCCAGAAGGGTCTTGAACCTCTTGAGCGGGGTGAATCGCCAGATCTCCTCGCGGCCGGTCGGCATCGGATGGCTGGCGGCATCCCACGACGGGGTGGGGTGCAGGTGGGATTCCACGGTCTCGATGGCCCCGGCGACGTTCGGGGCCTCAGTGGTGATGGTGGTCAATGTGCTTCCTTCAGCGGTGGTGGTGAGCGGGGGATGGCGGTTCGGATCAGCCGACCGCACCCTCCATCTGCAGCTCGATCAGACGGTTGAGCTCGAGGGCGTACTCCATGGGGAGCTCGCGGGCGATCGGCTCGACGAAGCCGCGCACGATCATTGCCATGGCCTCGAGTTCCTCCATGCCGCGGCTCATCAGGTAGAAGAGCTGGTCCTCGGAGACCTTGGAGACCGTCGCCTCGTGGGCCATCGACACATCCTCCTCGCGGACATCCACGTAGGGGTAGGTATCGGAACGGGAGATCGTATCGACGAGCAGCGCGTCACACATGACCGAGGAGGCTGAGTGGCGGGCACCCGGCTCGACCTTCACGAGCCCCCGGTACGAGGAGCGCCCACCGCCGCGGGCGACCGACTTGCTCACGATCGACGACGACGTGTTGGGCGCCGCGTGGACCATCTTCGAGCCCGCGTCCTGGTGCTGGCCCTCGCCGGCGAACGCGATGGACAGCGTCTCGCCGCGGGCGTGCTCGCCCATCAGGTAGACAGCCGGGTACTTCATGGTGACCTTGGAGCCGATGTTGCCGTCGATCCACTCCATCGTGGCGCCCTCCTCGCAGGTGGCGCGCTTGGTGACGAGGTTGTAGACGTTGGTCGACCAGTTCTGGATGGTCGTGTAACGGCACCGCGCGTTCTTCTTGACGATGATCTCGACGACGGCGCTGTGCAGCGAATCCGACGAGTAGATCGGCGCGGTGCATCCCTCGACGTAGTGCACGTAGGCACCCTCGTCGACGATGATCAGGGTGCGCTCGAACTGGCCCATGTTCTCGGTGTTGATGCGGAAGTAGGCCTGGAGCGGAATCGTCACGTTGACACCCTTGGGCACGTAGATGAACGAGCCGCCCGACCAGACAGAGGTGTTGAGCGAGGCGAACTTGTTGTCCCCGACCGGGATGACCGTGCCGAAGTACTCCTGGAACAGTTCGGGGTGCTCCTTGAGCGCCGTATCGGTGTCAAGGAAGATGACCCCCTGACGCTCGAGCTCCTCGTTGATCTTGTGGTAGACCACCTCGGACTCGTACTGGGCCGCGACGCCCGAAACCAGGCGCGCCTTCTCCGCCTCCGGGATGCCCAGCCGGTCGTAGGTGTTCTTGATGTCGTCGGGCAGGTCGTCCCAGGTCTGGGCCTGCCGCTCGGTGGAGCGGACGAAGTACTTGATGTTGTCGAAGTCGATTCCGCTGAGGTCGGCGCCCCAGGTGGGCATCGGCTTCTTGTCGAACATCTTCAGTCCCTTGAGCCGGAGATCGAGCATCCACTGGGGCTCGTCCTTCAGCGCGGAGATGTTGCGGACCACGGCCTCGCTGAGGCCGCGCTGGGCGGTCGAGCCTGCGGTGTCGCTGTCGTGCCACCCCCACTCGTACTTGGAGAGGGCCTCGAGGTGCTCGTCCTGCGTGGCGCCGAGGCCCGGTGCCTTGGGTGCTGTCTGAGTCATATCGGTCACTTTCTTCTGGGAATCAGTGGGGTGGGTAGTGGTCGGGGAATGTGGGTGGTGCACACGCCGTCGCCGTGGGCGATGGTCGCCAACCGCTGCACGTGGCTCCCGAGGAGATGTGCGATCAGGCGGGTCTCCACCTCGCAGATGACGGGGAACTCGGACGCCACGTGGGCGATCGGGCAGTGGTGCTGCAGCAACTGGTCACCGGACGGGAGGGGCCGGATCGACGCGGCGAACCCGTCTGCCGACAGGACGGCCGCCAGCACGCTGATCGCCGGGGCTTCCGGACAGGCGTCGCGCTCAGCGTGGAAGCGTCGCTCGATGTCCGCCAACTGGTCGTGTGCGATCTCCTCGACCGACTCAGGGCCGGCCGCTTCCACGAGCCTACGCAACGCCGCAAGCGCCAACTGGTCGTAACCCTGGCGGAACTCCGCGCGCCCGGCGTCTGTCAGCGCGAAGACCTTCGACGGACGGCCCCTGCCGCGGTGACCATAGATCCGTTGTTCCCGCGATTCGAGCGTCCCGTCCTCCAGGAGCGACGAGAGGTGGCGGCGCACCGCCGCCGGGGTGAGGTCAAGGCGCTCCGCGAGCTGTTTGGCCGTCTGGGGCCCCTCGTTGAGGACGAGGTTGACCACACGTCGACGGGTCGGAACTTCAAGGTGTGTTGTTTCCACAGCTGACCTCCTCCCCGAATTACCTCATGCAATCCTTTCTTATTCTTGTTCGACTTTCAAGCAAGGGTGCCCTAACTGCCCACCCTGTGGACAAGCGCTAGGCTGACGGGGTGGAAACAGTCGTCGACGCGCAGGATCTCAGCCTCGCCTTCGGCGCGACGAAGGCGCTCGACGGCCTGACCCTGTCGGCATCCGCGGGGGCGGTGACAGCCCTGCTCGGGCCGAACGGCGCCGGCAAGACGACCTTCATCCGCTGCTGCACCGCACTGGAGCGGCCCCACTCCGGCTCCCTGACCTTGTTCGGTCAGTCACCCGGATCCCCCGACGTGCTGTCCCGGATCGGCCTGATGCCCCAGGCCACCGGCGCCTGGAGCGGTATCCGTGCCGAGGAACTGCTGCGTTACCTGTCACGGCTCTACGCCGACCCCCAACCCGTCGAAGCCCTCGTGGATCTTCTTGGCATCGCCCCCTTCGCACGCACCCCGTACCGCCGCCTCTCCGGTGGCCAACAGCAGGCGGTCAACCTGGCCGGTGCCCTCATCGGACGTCCGTCGCTCGTGTTTCTCGACGAGCCGTCGGCCGGGCTCGATCCTCGAGCCCGACGGCTGACCTGGGACGTGGTGCGTCGCGTCCGGGACGCCGGGGTCGCCGTGGTGCTGACGACACACGACATGGTCGAAGCCGCCGAGCTCGCCGATCACGTCCACATCGTCGACCGGGGGCGGGTGCAGGTCAGTGGCAGCGTGTCCGACCTCGCCTCCCACGGCTCCCTGGAAGACGCGTTCCTCACCCACACCTCCGGAGACCGCTGATGTCGCTCACGTTCACCCCCGACGCCAGCCCTGCCCCTCCCATGGCCCGGGTCTGGGCGCACGCACGCACCGAGGCCTCGCTCATTCTCCGCAACGGTGAACAGGCGATCCTCGCGATCGTCATCCCCATGGCGGTCCTCGTCGGCTCCCGGATCCTCGGCGACACGCTCGGCTTGACCATCGAGGAGATGGCGCCGTCGGTGCTGGCGCTCGTGATGTGGAGTTCATGCCTGACCACGCTGGCCATCGGGACCGGGTTCGAGCGGCGTTACAACGTGCTCGAACGAATCGCCGCCACGCCCCTCGGCAAACCGGGGATCCTCCTCGGCAAGGGGCTCTCCATCGCGATGATCACGGCCGGCCAGGTCGTTCTGCTCACCGTCGCAGCGCTCGCGCTGGGATGGAGACCCGACTTCAGCGTCGGCTCGCTGACGGTCGCGCTGCTCGTGAGCCTCCTGTCAATGGGCGCGTTCGCAGGGCTCGCGCTCTCAATCTCCGGCTCCCTGCGTCCAGAGGCGACGCTGGCCGTGGCCAACCTGCTGTACCTCATCGGCATGCCGCTCGGCGTACTGGTCCCCCTCGACCGGTACCCGACCTGGGTCCAGGATGTCCTGGCCTGGCTCCCCACGGGCGCCCTGGGAGAGACCCTGCGCGGGGCCGCCACCGGTGAGGTCCTACTCTTACCCGTGGTGGTCGCGGCGCTGTGGTGCGTTGGCTCACTGGCCCTGGCATGGAAGGTGTTCACGTGGACGTCCTGAGGAAGCTCGTCGACGGGGAACGTGCGCTGCGCACGTGGCTCTGGATCTCGCTCGTCTGCAACATGGGCATCATCGTCACCGGCGCGGTGGTGCGCCTGACCGGGTCCGGTCTCGGCTGCCCCACCTGGCCCCGCTGCACGGAGGACTCCTACGTGCCGCACCCGTCCTACGGGATCCATGGCGTGATCGAGTTCGGCAACCGACTCCTCACCTTCGTCCTGATCGCGGCGGCGATCGGGGCATTCGTGGCGGCTTGGCGCAATCGGGGCGCACGCTCGAAGCTGTGGTGGATCAACCTCGGTATCGGGCTGGGGATCCCGTTCCAAGCGGTCATCGGGGGGTTCACTGTCTGGAGCAACCTCAACCCGTTCGTCGTCGCCCTCCATCTGCTGCTGTCCGTCGCGCTCATCGTGCTGTGCGTGTGGGCGCTGCGGGTCGGGTACCGGACCGAGCCGGAGCCCGTTGCTCCGGGCCTCCGGTGGCTCGTCCACGCCACGTTCTGGGCGGCGATGCTCTCGATCTGGGTCGGCACCATCGTCACCGGCTCCGGGCCGCACGCGGGCGACGCCAAGTCACCGCGGACGGGCTTCGACATCGAGTTCGTGGCACGGCTCCACGGCCTGTCGGCCTGGCTCGTGGTGGCGCTCAGCGTGGCGTCGCTCGTCGTCCTCCTCCGCTCCGGTCACCGCCGGGCTGCGCGCGCCGCACGGCTGCTTGTCATCACAGTTGTCCTCCAGGGGGCGATCGGCTACCTGCAGTACTTCCTCGGCGTCCCCGTCGGCATCGTGATTCTGCATATGGTTGGGTTGACCCTGCTGACCGCAGCCGCCGCCTGGCTGCTCGTGTCGACCACAAGGAGAACTCATGCCGACCAATCCGGTGCTGACGACCGAACTTCCGTTCACGCTTCCTGACTTCGCCGCGGCCGAGACGTCCGACTATCGCGATGCCCTCGACCAGGGCATGGCCGAGCATCTGGCCGGCCTCGCGGCTATACGTGACGATCAGGCCCCGGCCACCATCGAAAACGTACTGGGCGCCATGGAGGACGCCGAGCAGACCCTTCGCCGGGCGCTCAACTCGTTCTTCTCGGTCTACTCCTCGGACGCGACGCCCGAGCGCGATGCGCTGTACGCCGAGTACGCCCCCAAGCTCGCCGAGCACGAAGACGCCATCTACCTGGACCGAACCCTGTACGAGCGTCTGCGCAGCCTGGAGGCACGCGTCGCGTCCGGTGAGGTCGTCGCCGACGACCAGGACCGCTACGCGTTGGACGAGGTGTTGAAGGCTTTCCGGCGTGCAGGAGTCGACGTGTCCGACTCCGATCAGGAGAGGCTTCGCGAGCTCAACAAGAGACTCGCCGAGCTCGGTTCCACCTTCGAGACCCTCAACCGACAGGCGCGCAACGCGGGCGCCGTGCGCGTGACCGGCGACGAACTCGCGGGCCTCAGCGACGACGAGAGGGCGACACTCGCGGACAGTAACCCAGAGGGCTACACGATCGAGTTGGTCAACACCACGCAGCAGCCGCTGGCGGCCAAGCTGGCCAACCCCCGAACCCGTGCCCGCCTGATGGAGGCGTCCGTCACCCGCGCCCTGGCCGGCGAGTTCGACACGCGTGCTGTCGTCGTCGAGATCGCCCGGCTTCGGGCCGAACGCGCCGCGCTGCTGGGCTACCCCCACCACGCCGCGATCGTCGCCGAGGCGGGTACCGCGAAGACCGTGGACGCCATCCTCGACATGCTGGTGCCGCTGGCCCAGTCTGCGCTCGACAAGGCACGCGAGGAGGCTGAGCAGCTGAAGGAACGCTATGCCGATCTGGAGCCGGGGACGCCGTTCACCGCAGCCGACTGGTCCTACGTCGAGGGGATCGTGCGCCGGGAGCGGTTCTCCTTCGACGAGGGCGAGCTGGGCGAGTACCTACAGGTCGATCGGGTGCTGGAGGCCGTGTACGCCGCGGCGACGGACCTCTACGGCATCACCTTCACCCCGGTCGACGGGGTGACAGGCCATGCTCCCGGGACCCAGACATACGAGGTGAGAGAAGCCGACGGGACCGTGATCGGCGCCTTCGTCATGGACTTCTGGGCGCGACCCACCAAGAACGGCGGGGCGTGGATGACCAACCTCGTGGACCAGTCGCGCCGGGATGCGGCGTTGCCGGTGGTGACGAACAACTGCAACTACACGCCCAGCACGACGTCGATCACCTGGGACGAGGTCATCACGATGTTCCACGAGTTCGGCCACGCCCTGCACGGGCTGCTGGCCGACTCCAGGTACGCGAGCCGATCCGGTACCAACACCCCCCGCGACTTCGTCGAGTTCCCCAGCCAGGTCAATGAGCACTGGGCGTGGACCCCCGGCCGGGTCCTCCCCGCGGAATGGGTCGCGAAGCTTCGCGAGGCGAACAAGTTCGGGCAGGGGTACTCCACCGCCGAGACGGAACTCGCGTCGCTCATCGACCTCGCCTGGCACACCACGCCGCTCGATGAGCTGCCCGCCTCCGCGGATGAGGTCGAGCAGTTCGAAAGGGCCGCGCTGGAGCGCTGGGGGCTGTTCGACGAACTCATCCCGCCCCGCTACCGCACCCAGTACTTCGCCCACATCTGGGGTGGCGGTTACGCCGCCAGCTACTACGGCTACGCGTGGGCGAAGGTCATGGACGCCGACGCAGTGGCGTGGTTCGAGGAGCAGGACAATCTCCGTGAGGCCGGCGAGCACTTCCGCCGCACCCTCCTGGCGCCGGGTGGCTCGGTAGACCCGATGGAGAGCTACCGCGCCTTCCGTGGACGAGATCCTGAGCTCGCTCCCCTGCTGGAGAAGCTCGGGCTGAGCCCGGCGTCGTCCGAGTAAGCCGCGAGGAACGGGTCGAGCCCCACCACGTCTCCCCGAGTCGCGAGCGAGGGACGAGCCGAGCCCCACGACGTCTCCCCGAGTCACCAGCGAGGGACGAGCCGAGCCCCACCACGTCTCCCCGAGTCACCAGCGAGGGACGAGCCGAGCCCCACCACGTCTCCCTGAGTAACGGCCGTGAGGAACGAACGGCCGTGTATCGAAGGGCACGCGAGATGGCCACCGACTGAGCTCAGCGGAGCCTCGCGGCAGGCCCCTCGATACGCTCGCTCGTTCCTCACTCGCTACTCGGGGAGACGGAAGAGGGGCCACCGCTCATTCCTCGCCCGCTACTCCCCGAGACGGAGGAGGGGCCACCGCTCATTCCTCGCCCGCTACTCCCCGAGACGGAGGAGGGGCCACCGCTCGTTCCTCGCCCTGTGTGACAATGGCCCATGGACCTCAAGGAAACGCTCCTGCGCCAGCTCCAGTTCAACCGCGACGCTCTGCTGTGGAAATGCGAAGGGCTCAGCGAGCGTGACCTGCGGCTACCGCGGACCCCGACCGGCACAAATCTGCTCGGCCTCGTCAAGCACTGCGCCTGGGTGGAACACGAGTACTTCATCACCAGTTTCGGCCGATCGAGCGGGCTGAACCCTCCGGACATCGACTACGACGCCGACCCCAACGGGGACCTCGCGGCCACGGAGTCGGAGGCCGCAGCGGAACTGCTCTCCACCTACCGTGAGGTCGCCAGCCACGTGGACGCAGCCATCGCCGAGCAGACCCTCGACACCCCCGGACACGTGAGCTGGTGGGGCGAGCGTGGCGACACGACGTTGGGTGACGTCCTCGTCCACGTCCTCGGCGACATCGCCCGACACGCAGGACACGCCGACATCATCCGTGAGGGGATCGACGGCCTGGCCGGGCTGCGTGGAGACAACACCAACCTTTGGGTGCCCGAGGGCGGATGGGACACCCGGGTGCTACGGCTGACCGCCATCGCGGAGTCGTTCGGGTAGCCCGCAGCTCACCGTCGGTAGCGCAGCGGGTTGGGGCGGGTCTGCGCCTCAGCCCCGATCATCAGGTCGGGGACGATCAGGCCCTTCTCCCGCAGGCTCCGGAGCGCAGCCACCACACGATCGCGCAGCCCGGTCGGAGGGATGGTGTTGAGGTAGATCTTGGTGGCGCCCTCGAATCCGGCAAGCGTCGAGACGCGCCATTTCAACATGACCCGCCACGGCATCGGCATGGAGACATCGATCGGCCGGTAGTGCCACTCCTCGTTGCAGGGGACGTCGGGTCCCGTGGCGGCGTGCATCGCGTGGATCAGATCGCTCATCCCGCGCACCTCCGCCCGGTCCATCTCCCACGGATCGGATTGCTCGCTCTTCGAGTAGATCTCGATGGTCGGGAACCGGTGCCCGAAACCCGCGAAAGCAAGGGCATGCTCGTTCTCCGCGATCACGAGGTTTCGGTACATCGCATAGTTGGCGCCGACGTCGTTGAACAGGTTGCCGTTGTTCCGGAGCTTCGCCAGCGTGGCCTCGTGCTGGACGCCACGTTCGTCGATCGAGACGAGTTGCTTGTGCAGGTGGTCGAACGATGCGCCCGCGGGCTTCAACCAGTTCTGGAAGACCGTCACGTAGCGGGCGTACCGGTTCACGTCGTAGGCCATCCTGACGGACTCCACCGTGTACCGGATGAACGTCGCGTGCTCGTCCGGCGACAGGGTGCCAGACGACGCCAGCTGGGAATCGTCGACAGCGCCGTCGACGAAGTGCCGTCGGGCGACGACGAGGTCGTGCCCTCCGCCGAAGAACCCAGAGGCCTGACCGACCAGGTCCTCCGCGCCCAGCGCGTCCACCTCCTCGTCGGAGAGCCCTGAGGACAGCAGCTTCCCCCTGATCACCGAGACGACGTGCGCTCTCCCCTCCGGAGAGGCGAGATAGGCGTCCTTGCGTTGTTGCACGCGGCCCGGCAACTGGAAGCCGTAGTTGGCGTGCCAGTAATCGAAGCTCAGGATCTCGTACAGGTTGGGGATCCTGCGGAACTCAGCGACCGTCGCGAACAGGTCCTCGGCAGGGCTGCGGTAGATCGTCTCCCATCCGTCCTCGGTGCGGATGACCCTGGACTTCTCCGGCGGTGTGTCGAGGTAGCGGCGCTCGCAGAAGGCGCAGTGCCTGCCCTCCTCGTCGGGGTTCAGCGGCAGCGGGTAGGGACGATTGATGCCCAACGGTCGGTTGCCCCGGCCCGGAACCGTCCACACTTCCGTCCCTGTGAACGGATTGAGCTGCTTGACGGTGCCGTCGGCAAGCACGCTGAGGTACTCCGGTTCGCGCGAGTACGGCTGCATGCCCTCGACCCTACTCCCGGGCCGGGCGGGGTGCCGGTCTAGAAGATAAGCGGGTCGATCGCGACGGCGAGGAAGAGAAGGGCCAGGTACGTGTTCGACCAGTGGAAGAGCCGCATCGCCTTGAGTTGGGCACCTTCGGCGCCCGCGTGGGCCCGGCGCCAGAGTTGCGCCGCCTCGTAGAGGAACACCAGCCCGAAGGCAGCCGCGGCGATGGGGTACAGCGGGCCGGTGGGGGTCACCGGCCACAGGAGCAGCGAGACCACGACGGTGGCGAGCGTGTACCAGAAGATCTGGGTGGCCACGCGCGGAGCCGAGCGCACCACTGGCAGCATCGGGACCTGTGCTGCCGCGTAATCGTCCTTGTAGCGGAAGGCCAACGCCCAGGTGTGCGGCGGGGTCCAGAGGAAGACGATCGCGAAGAGGATCAGCGGGGGCCAGTCGATGCTGCCCGTGACTGCGGTCCAGCCCACGAGTGGGGGGAAGCAGCCCGCGATCCCACCCCACACGATGTTCTGCCACGTCCGCCGCTTCAACAACATGGTGTAAACGAAGACGTAGAACGCGTTCGCGGTCATGGCGAGGAAGGCGGAGAGCCAGTTGGTGCCCAGGCCGAGGATCAGTGTCGCGATGATGCCGAGCACGAACCCGAAGATCGTCGCGTTCCGCGAAGACACCTGGTGGCGGGGCATGGGGCGTCGGCGGGTCCGGCGCATGACCTCGTCGATGTCGGCGTCGAGGACGCAGTTGAACGTGTTCGCGGACGCGGCGGCGAACAGCCCTCCCACCATGGTGAACAGGATCAACTCCCACGGCGGGAGTCCCCCGGCCGCCAGGAACATGGCCGGGGCGGTGGTCACCAGCAGGAGTTCGATGATGCGGGGCTTGGTCAGTGCCACGTAGGCCTTGATCACGTCAACGAGGCGTACCTCCGCGGACGCTGCGGCGCTCTGCACAGCCACTGAACACCCCTCTCCCGGTACGACCGTTCGCGTGGAGTCTACCCGCGAGCGCGCGGCGTCCCCAAAGCTGCAGCGGTCGAGCCGTCGGTTGGTTAGACTCGGCGCCGACACGTCAGCGTTGACCCTAGTCACCCGATCCTCCACTCAAGCGGACAATTTTTACGATTCGATTGTCAAAATCCTGTGAGCTCGCTAGTGTTCCCCGAAACATGGCACCGAGGCCAAACAGACAACCAGGTGGTGGACACGTGAGTCTCGTCAAGGACAACCCCGACCTCAACCCGTCGAAGGCCGAGCTGGCCATCTCCAAAGGATGGGTCCAGGGCGTGGCGCTGGTCTTCATCTTCGGATTCTTCGTGATGGGCTTCCTCGCCTACCGCACCTACAGCGACGGGATGCCACTCCCCCAGCAGGTCGTCGCCGCAGACACCGGCGACGTGGTCTTCACCGAGGATGACATCAGCGCGGGTCAGGAGATCTTCCTGCGTCGGGGGCTCCAGCAGTACGGCTCGATCATGGGCCACGGCGCCTACCTGGGCCCTGACTACACCGCTGAATACCTCCGTCTGGCGAGCGAGCACGTCACGGAGCAACTGCGTGCTCAGAACGTGCAGGACGCCGCCGCGGAGACCGTGGAGCACATGAGGGAGAACCGCTACGACGAATCGAGTGGCGTGCTCGAATACACCCCCGAACAGGTCAGCGCCTTCAACGAGATCAAGCAGTACTACGCGGAATTCTTCGGCGTCGACACGACCGAGCACGGCTTGCTGCCCTCCAAGATCACCGACCCCGACCAGATCCACGAACTCACCGCCTTCTTCAGCTGGACAGCGTGGGCGAGCGCGGCGGAGCGGCCCGGACACGATTACTCCTACTCGAACAACTGGCCGCCTGAGCCGCGTGTCGACAACAGGCCCACCGCCGACATCCTCGTCTGGTCCGCGATGTCGCTCATCGCGCTGTTGGCGGGCCTCGGCGCTCTCTTCGCCGTCTACGGCCGCTGGAGCAAAAAGATCGGCTGGCAGAGCAGCGAGACACCCAGCCTGTCGTTCCTGCAGCCAGGCAAGGTCGGGATCACAAAGGCTCAGAAGGCCACCGCCTGGTTCTTCCTCGTCGTCTCGCTACTCTTCCTCGTGCAGTCGACGCTGGGCGCGGCGGTGGAGCACTACCGCGCCGAGCTCTCCAGCTTCTTCGGGATCGATCTGGCTCAGGTCCTGCCCTTCAACCTGGCCCGCACCTGGCATCTCCAACTGTCGCTCCTCTGGACGGCGGCCGCCTTCCTGGCCGCGGCGATCTTCCTTGCGCCGATCATCTCCGGCCGGGAACCCAAGCGGCAGCACTGGCTGACCTACGGTCTCCTCGGCGCGTTGACCGTCGTCGTTGTCGGGATGCTCGCCGGCACGGCGATCAGCACCTTCGGCCCCGACTGGGCGGCCGGATCGATCTTCTTCGACCAGCAGTGGGAGTACCTCGATCTGCCGAGGTTCTGGCAGATCCTGCTCGTGATCGGGCTCTTCCTGTGGATCCTCATCATCTACCGGGCGATCCGGTCGCGGCTGCGCAGCGAGTCGAAGTTCAACATGCCCTGGCTGTTCTTCTACGCAGGGCTCGCGATTCCCGCCTTCTACGCCGTCGGGCTGCTCGCCACCAACGACACTCACCTCACCGTCGCCGAGTTCTGGCGGTTCTGGGTGGTGCACCTCTGGGTCGAGGACTTCCTGGAGCTCTTCACCACGGTCATGGTCGCGTACATCTTCGTCATGCTGGGGGTCGTCCGACGCAAGATCGCCATCCAGCTCATCTTCCTCGACGTCATCCTCTACTCGGCGGGCGGTGTCATCGGCACGATGCACCACCTCTACTTCTCCGGCACGCCCGTCGAGCACATGGCCCTTGGCGCGTTCTTCTCGGCACTGGAGGTGATCCCGCTGACCTTCCTCACGGTTGAGGCGTGGACGTTCCTCCAGCTGGGCTCCAAGCAGGAGTCGCGCAGCAGCGCCCCCTTCCCCCACCGCTGGTCAGTCATGTTCCTGGTCGCCGTCGGGTTCTGGAACTTCGTGGGAGCAGGCGTCTTCGGTTTCCTCATCAACCTGCCGATCGTCTCCTACTACCAGATCGGCACCGCGCTGACCGCGAACCATGCGCACGGCTCGATGATGGGCGTCTACGGCATGCTCGCCGTCGGGCTGGCGCTCTTCGCTCTGCGCTACATCATCAAGCCCGAGAAGTGGTCGGACAACATGGCGAAGCTCTCGTTCTGGTGCCTCAACATCGGACTGGCCTGGATGGTCTTCGCCACGCTGCTGCCGCTGGGCGTCCTCCAGCTGTGGCACTCCGTCAACGAGGGCTACTTCGAGGCCCGCACGCTCGGCTACATCGCGCAGCCCGGCAACGTCATCCTCGAATGGCTCCGCATGCCCGGCGACGTGGTCTTCCTCGTAGGCGGCATCCTGCCGTTCGTCTGGCTCGCCTGGCTCGGGGTCCGGCACGCGATCCCCGCAACCGTCACGGCGATGGAACCCGAGACCCTCTTCGTCATCGAGTCGGACGAGGCCCGGGAGGACCGCACCGGCCTCACCGCCGCGCCGGCGGCCGCGCCCGAGCTGCCCCGCAGCCGCTACGCGTCCGACAGGCGGGCTCCCGAGGACCCTGATCGCCCATGACGGACATCGAGATGATGGCGTGGCTCGGCGCCGGTTACGGCGTGCTGCTGCTGCTCGTCGCGTACGGCATTGACCAGTTGGCCAAGCGTGCCCAGACCCGGATCGAGGAGGATCGCGCAGGTGGTTTCGTCTACCACGAGAACCACGACGCCTGGCTCTGCCCCGAGGACCAGTGGCTCTACCCGAAGTCCTTCGACCCGGACAACCGGGTGATGCGCTACCGGGGGCTCCCGCTGGTGTGCAACTCCTGTCCGGTCAAGGACACCTGCACGGCCTCCGACGACGGGCGCGAGATGAAGCGCCACGTCGATCCGTGGCCCGCCTCGGAGTCCGCCCGGTTCCACCGTGGAATCGCCTGTTCGGTCACCGTCCTTGCCGTGCTGTGGCCGGCCCTCACCGCTCTCATGGTCACGAGCTGGACCAGCCAGGTGTTGGCGCTGGCGACGGCATTCCTCATCGCGCTGGGGGCCCTGCCCCTGTGGGCACATCTGCGTCGCACCCCTGCCGATCCCCTCGGCGCAGTGGTGCGCACGCTCGACCAGACCATGGAAGACCGCCAGGCCGCCGCCGCGGCCATCACCCGCGCACGCACCAGCTACGCGTCGGACAGGAGAATCGATCATGCCAACTGAGATCATCATGGGGATTCTCGCGGTCCTCCTCCTCGCGGCGTTCGCGTTCGCCTCGATCCGCGTCGTGCGTGAGTACGAGCGTGTGGTGGCGTTCCGCCTCGGCCGGCTCCGTGGAGCTCTGGGTCCGGGGCTTGTGTTCATGCTCCCGTTCCTCGACAAGCTGATCCGCATCGATCTGCGCACGGTCACGCTGACCATCCCCCCGCAGGAGGTCATCACCCGAGACAACGTGACCGCCCGCGTCAACGCGGTGGTCATGTTCCGGGTCACGGACCCGGTGCAGGCCGTGATGTCGGTGGAGAACCACGCCATCGCCACCTCGCAGTTCGCGCAGACCACGCTGCGTTCAGTGGTCGGACGCGCGGATCTCGACACGCTGCTGGCCCACCGTGCCGACCTCAACGAGGACCTCGCCCAGTCCATTGCCAGGCAGACGCAGGAGTGGGGTGTCGAGGCCAGCGTCGTCGAGATCAAGGACGTGGAGATCCCCGAGATGATGCAGCGCGCCATGGCCCGCGAGGCCGAGGCGGAACGCGAGAGGCGCGCGAAGGTGATCAGCGCGCGCGGCGAACTGCAGGCCTCCAAGGAACTGCGCGACGCCGCGCTGACGCTCAGTGAGGCCCCGGCCTCACTCCAGCTGCGCTACCTGCAGACGTTGCTCGAGCTCGGCGCCGACCAGAACTCGACGGTGGTCTTTCCTCTCCCGATGGACATCGTCGGCCCCATCGTGCAGGCCGTGCAGCGCTTTGCCGGGGACGATGATCCCAGCAGCGCACCCCCACAGACACACGGCCTGAAGGTCGTCGACCGGCCCCTGGAAGGTGAATCACGATGAGCGACACGTCTCTTGACACAACACCCGGCCGCCCCGTGCGGCTGGTGCCGACCGCACCGGGCTTCTGGATGCTCACCCTCGGGGTGTGCATCGCGGCCCTGTCCCCGCTGTTCGGCTTCCTCGTCGGGGTGATGTCGCAACGTCCGGAAGGCGAGGTTCCCCTGGACCCCCTCTACCTCGGCCTGTTCATCGGTGTCGTCGTCGGAGGGATGGGGGTGCTGCTCGCGGTAGTGGGCGGAGTACGGCTATGGCGGCACTACAAGGGTGTCCGGGTGTCCACCCCACAGGACGTGGAGGCACCGTGAGTTCCGCAGCTCGGGCGACGGCCATCACCGGTTCACAGACCACCTTCCGGTCCGACGGCGCAGCCGACCGTGCGATGCGGGGCATGCTCGGCGTCGATGCGACGGCGCCGCGGAAGGCCGAGGGTGCCCACCGTGCCTTCCGCGCCTCCGTCGCGGTCTCCGGGGTCCGCTGCCTGATCACCTATCTGCTCGTGCCGGTCCTCGTGCCGATGGCCAGCCTGGCGGGCTGGGTCGCGGCTCCGATCGGGATCGCGCTGTGCGTCTACGCCGTCATCAACGGCATCGTGAGCCTCAAACGGTTCTGGTCTGCGGACCATCCCCACCGGTGGCTCTACACATTCTTCATGGCCGTGGTCTTCGTCATCCTCACCGCGGCGCTGATCTCCGACTTCTCCCGACTAGGAGGCCTCACATGACCACCGAAACCCCTCAGGAGTTCGACGTCGAGCGCTACCAGGCCGAACACGAGCAGCCCAGCGAAGCCGAGAGTGCGATCCTCACCATCCTGATGTTCCTCGCCCTGGTGGTGTTCACCGTGGGTTGCGTGATGCTCGGCTGGTTCGGTTGAGTCCAGACCCGCGTCAGGCCCAGGTCCGGACTGATACAGAGCGGTCGGGCAGGTGCGGGTGAACGGTAATGTGGGCCGGGATGAACACCTACGTTAACCCTCTGCGCGATCCGCAGGATCGCCGCCTGCCGCGCATCGCCGGCCCGTGCGTCCTGGTGATCTTCGGCGTCACGGGCGACCTCAGCCGCAAGAAGCTCATGCCGGCGGTCTACGATCTCGCTAACCGCGGCATGCTGCCGCCTGGCTTCGGGCTCGTGGGATTCGCCCGGCGCGACTGGGCCAACCAGGACTTCGC
This sequence comes from Tessaracoccus flavus, assembly GCF_001997295.1. Classification (NCBI taxonomy): domain Bacteria; kingdom Bacillati; phylum Actinomycetota; class Actinomycetes; order Propionibacteriales; family Propionibacteriaceae; genus Tessaracoccus; species Tessaracoccus flavus. The sequence goes on along the minus strand of NZ_CP019605.1, from coordinate 951,404 downwards.
CGAAGTCGTGCACGACGCCGTCAAGGAGAACTCGAGGACACCGTTCCGCGAGGAAGTGTGGGAGCAGCTCCTGGAGGGCATCCGCTTCGTCCCGGGCTCCTTCGACGACGACGCCGCCTTCGAGCGGCTACGCGAGACGATTCAGGAGCTGGACGAGGCCCGCGGCACCGGCGGCAATCATGCCTTCTACCTCTCGATCCCCCCGTCGGGCTTCGAGACGGTGACCTCGCAGTTGCGCAAGCACGGCATGGCCGAACGCACGGAGAACAACTGGAACCGCGTCGTCATCGAGAAGCCCTTCGGCCACGACCTCGAGTCGGCCAAGGAACTCGACGCTGTCGTCAGCTCCCTGTTCGAGCCGCACGAGGTGTTCCGCATCGACCACTACCTCGGTAAGGAGACCGTCCAGAACATCCTGGCGCTCCGCTTCGCGAACCAGCTGTTCGAGCCGATCTGGAACAACCACTACGTCAGCCACGTCGAGATCACGATGGCCGAGGACATCGGCATCGGTGGCCGCGCCGGCTACTTCGACGGCATCGGCATCGCGCGCGACGTCATGCAGAACCACCTCCTCCAACTGCTGGCGCTCGCCGCCATGGAGGAACCCACCTCGTTCGAGGCGGCCCAGCTCCGCACGGAGAAGAAGAAGGTGCTCGCGGCCGCCAAAGTGCCGGAGCGCTACGACCTCTACACCGCGCGCGGTCAGTACGCCGCCGGGTGGCAGGGGGGCAAGGAGGTCATCGGCTACCTCGAGGAGAACGGCGTACCCGACGACTCACACACCGAGACGTTCGCCGCGATCCGGGTCGACATCGACAACCGCCGCTGGGCCGGGGTTCCGTTCTATCTGCGGACGGCCAAGCGCATGCCGAGGCGGGTGACCGAGGTGGCGCTCAGCTTCAAGCGTCCTCCGCACCTGCCGTTCACCGCCACCGACACAGAGGAGCTCGGCACGAATGCTCTGGTCATGCGCATCCAGCCCGACGAAGGGGTCACCCTCCGCTTCGGCGCCAAGGTGCCGGGCACGCAGATGGAGATCCGTGAGGTCTCGATGGACTTCGGCTACGGCGGCTCCTTCACCGAGTCCTCGCCGGAGGCCTACGAGCGGCTGATCCTCGACGTCCTCCTCGGCGATCCCCCGCTGTTCCCGCAGCAGGAGGAGGTCGAATTGAGCTGGAAGATCCTCGACCCCGTCATCGAGTACTGGGCCTCCCTCGACGAGGAGCCGGAACAGTACGAGTCAGGGACCTGGGGCCCGCAGAGCGCCCACGACATGCTCGCGCGTGACGGCTTCGTCTGGCGCAGGCCGTAAGGAGTTACCGATGATTCTCGACCTCTCAGACACGTCCTCCCGCGAGATCGCCTCCGCGCTCATCAAGGCCCGCCGCACCGTCGGTTCAGCCAGCGGGCTCGTATTGACCCTGCTCATCGTCACCAACGACTTCCACTTCGATGAGGTGCTGGAGGCAGCCAAGGCCTCCGCCACGGCTCACCCGTCGCGGGTCATCGTCGTCACCTACGTCGACGCCGAAGAACCGAGGCTGGATGCCAAGATCGAGGTGGGCGAGGGACTGCCCGGCGACCTGGTCGTGCTGCGGCTCCACGGCGAGCTGCAGCACCACGGGGACGCGATCTGCCTGCCTCTCCTCCTGCCTGACTCCCCCACGATCGTGTGGTGGCCGAACCACGCGCCCGACAATCTTGCGGACGACCCCATCGGGTCGCTGGCCGACCGCCGGATCACCGATGCCGCGGGAGAGTCGGACCCTCGAGAGGCGCTGACGCGCCGCGCGGGGAACCATGCTCCAGGGGATACCGACCTCACCTGGACACGCCTGACGAGGTGGCGGGCGCTGCTCGCCGCAGCGCTGGATCAGTCGCAGGCCACGGTCACGGGGGGCATGGTGCGTTCAGCGCCGGACAACGCCCCTGCCACCCTGCTCGCCGCCTGGCTCGAGGACCGTCTGGGCGTCGAGATACGTCGCGTGGACGGGGAACAGCCGGGTGTCAACGAGGTGATCCTCGACACCCCTGACGGCCCGATCACGATCAACCGCATCCACGACGGTACGGCCCTCTACCAGGTTCCGGGCCAGCCGCAGCGGACGGTGGCACTGCGCCGTCGACCGCTCACCGACCTCCTCACCGAGGAACTGCAGCGGATGGATGCCGATGACATTTTCGAGGCGGCCACCAGGCGAGTGGCGGCCGAGGCGGAGGGTCGCTAGTGCACACGCGGGTGGTCAGGCTGTCGGACGCCGCGGAAGTGAGCGAGGCGGTTGCAGCGCAACTCCTCAAGCGCGTCCTGCAGCTCCAGCAGCGCCAACCCGTCGTCCATCTCTGCCTGACCGGGGGTAATGCGGCCAACGACATGTATGAGCGCTTTGCTGAGCTGGCGGAGCACTCCGAGCTCGACTCCACGAGGCTCCAGCTGTGGTGGGGCGACGAGCGCTTCGTGCCGGCGACCGACCCCGACCGGAACTCGCAGCAAGCCGTGACCCGGCTCGCGCGAACCATCTCCATCAGGTCGGCCGACACGCACATGATGGCCGCCCAGGACGGGCGCAAGGACTCCCACGAGGCTGCTGCTGAGTACGAGTCGGAACTCGGAGAGACGCACTTCGACCTCACCCTGCTGGGCATCGGGCCAGACGGCCACGTCGCGTCGATCTTCCCGAACCATCCGAGCTTCGATCCGACAAACCGCAAGGTCATCGGCGTGGAGGACAGCCCCAAACCTCCAGCCGAGCGCATTTCTCTCACCATCCCGGCGCTCAACAACTCCGCCGAGATCTGGGTGATGGCGACGGGCGACGTGAAGGCCAACGCCGTGGCACGGACCCTCGACGGCGACCTGTCGCTCCCCGCGGCGCACATCCAGGCCGAGGGCGCCACCGTCTGGTTCCTCGACGAGGCGGCTGCGGCCGACCTCCCCCCGCAACACTCCTGCTCGTTCTGATCACGTACCCCTGGATGTCGGTTGGCGTTTCGTGACCGTTGTCGTTGGCCGAGGTCGGTCGGCGACGAGACAACGCACAAGGCCCCGGTCCTCGGGGACCGGGGCCTTCTCTACTGGTTCAGTAGATCACTTCGCCGCTGGCGCGGCGGGCGCGCAGGGCGGTGACCGCCTCCTCTAGGATCTGCTCCGCTTCGGCGTCGGTGCGGCGCTCCTTCACGTAGGCCAGATGCGTCTTGTAAGGCGTGATCTTCGGCGGCGGCGGGGGGTTCTCCTCATCCGTGTTGGCGGGGAGACCGCAGCGAGGGCAGTCCCAGGACTCGGGGATCGGTGCGTCGACGGCGAACGCGGGACGCGTCACATGCCCGCCTGCGCAGAAGTAGGACACGCGAGTGCGGGGCGCGGAGTCTCCGCGCTCTGCCTCGCCCATGGGACCGGCGCCGACACGGCTGCCTCGAATGGCGTTGCCACCTGCCACGTTGAGATTCTCCTTGAAAGAGGGGTGAGTGTGTTTGTGCCGCGCTCAGGCGCCGATGCGGTACAGCACCAGCAGCCCGACGATCGTCAGCAGCCAGATGAGCGCCAACACGACCGTGATCCGGTCAAGTCGTCGCTCAGCGGTCGAGGCTCCACCCATGGAGGTCGACATACCGCCGCCGAACAGATCGGACATTCCGCCGCCACGGCCTTTGTGGAGGAGGACGGTGGCCGCCAGGAGGATGCTGAGGATCACAACAATGATCGAAAGCGTCGTCACGGGCCAGGAAACGAGGGGGACAATCACGCGGTAGATACTAACCGACGGCACGTGTTTCTCCACATCCGGCGCCCTCGCCGATCATTGAGGATGTAACGGTTCGGTTAATCAACTCCCAACTCACGCCCCACTGCCACCCGATGGGGCTAGCCTGCGGAAATGAACGACACCCGACCGCTCGTCGAGATCGACATGGTGAACAAGTACTTCGGGACGCACCACGTCCTCAAGGACATCACCACGACCGTCGCGGAGGGAGAGGTCGTCGTCGTCATCGGCCCGTCGGGTTCCGGCAAGTCGACCCTCTGCCGCGCCATCAACCGGCTCGAGACCATAGACTCGGGGACGATCACCATCGACGGTCAGCAGTTGCCGGAAGAGGGTGCCCAACTCGCCAAGCTCCGCAGCGACGTGGGAATGGTGTTCCAGTCGTTCAACCTTTTCGCCCACAAGACAGTCCTCGACAATGTCACCCTCGCACCCATCAAGGTGCGCAGGATGAAGAAGGCCGACGCGGAGAAGCGGGCCATGGAACTGCTCACCCGGGTCGGAGTCGAGGACCACGCCCACAAGATGCCCGCCCAACTCTCGGGAGGGCAGCAGCAGCGCGTGGCCATCGCGCGGTCACTGGCCATGGACCCGAAGCTGATCCTGCTCGACGAGCCGACCTCCGCCCTCGACCCCGAAATGATCAACGAAGTCCTCGACGTCATGGTCGAACTCGCCAGGGCCGGCATGACCATGATCGTCGTCACCCACGAGATGGGCTTCGCCCGGAAGGCCGCCGACCGCGTGATCTTCATGTCCGATGGCGCCGTCGTCGAGGAGGCGGAGCCGGACCAGTTCTTCACCAACCCCACCTCAGAAAGGGCCAAAGATTTCCTGTCCAAGATCCTCCACTGAATCCAGCAGCACCCACCCCACCACCAGCAAAGGACGAAGCATGAACATCAAGAAGACATTCGGCGCGATCGCCATGGCAGCGGCCGTCAGCCTGAGCCTGGCCGCCTGCACCGACAGCTCGACCACCACCGAAACCGACGACACCGAGGTCAACACCGACGCCACCTTCCCGAAGGCAGCACGATGGCCAAGCTGAAGGACGCCGGCAAGATCACCGTCGGGACCAAGTACGACCAGCCACTGTTCGGCCTCGTCGGCGCCTCGGGCGTCCCCGAAGGTTTCGATGTCGAGATCGCCAAGCTCATCGCGTCGGAGCTTGGGCTGTCCGCCGACCAGATCGAATTCGTGGAGACGGTCTCGCAGAACCGCGAGCCGTTCATTCAGAACGGCCAGGTGGACATCGTCGTGGCCACCTACACAATCAACGACACCCGCAAGGAAGTCATCGACTTCGCCGGCCCCTACTACGAGGCGGGCCAGTCCTTCCTCGTTCCCGCGTCGAACCCGCTGAACATCACCAGCGATCCGGAGAGCATCGGTGATGCGACCGTCTGCACGGTGACCGGCTCAACGTCTGAGAAGAACATTCGGGAGTACACCGACAACGTGCTCGCCGTCGACAAGTACTCGGACTGCCTGGAGCCCATCCGGGGTGGCCAGGCCGATGCGCTGACCACCGACAACGTGATCCTCGCGGGTCTCGTGTCGCAGAACGGTGACGAGTTCGCCGTCGTCGACGGCACCTTCACCGCTGAGCCGTACGGCATCGGCCTGCAGAAGGGGGACGACGACTTCCGCGACTTCATCAACGACACGCTCGAGGCCGCCTACGAGGACGGGCGCTGGGAGGCGGCCTGGGAATCGACGGCCGGGACCGTGCTGGAGACCCCGGAACCGCCGTCGGTCGACCGCTACTGACCAGTCGCGTGGCGCCGGGCTGACCGCCCGGTGCCACGCCTCACCGGAGGGCAAGCCCTGTGCAGGTAATCATCGACAACTGGCCGGCGCTGATGCGCGCGTTCGGTGTTACGCTCCAACTCCTCGGCATGGGAGCGCTCGGCTCCATCGTGCTTGGCAACCTCGTGGCGTTGCTGCGCATCTCGCCTGTGGCGAGCCTTCGGTGGATTGCGACCCTCTACACCGAGATCGTCCGCAACACCCCGCTGACGTTGGTGTTCTTCTTCTTCGCGATCGTTCTGCCCACTCTGCAGATTCGTTTCGATTACCTGCTGGGCGCGGGGATCGCTCTCAGTATCTACACGTCGCCGTTCATCGCCGAGGCGCTGCGATCAGGCATTAACGGTGTGCCTATCGGGCAGGCCGAGGCCGCCCGTAGCCTGGGGCTCAGCTTCGGCCAGACTGTCACCTCCATCGTCTTCCCCCAGGCCATCCGCATGGTCGTGGCGCCGCTCATCAACGTCATCATCGCCCTCACCAAGAACACCTCCGTGGCGGCTGGTTTCTACGTGGTCGAGCTGGTCGCCGAGTCGAAGGTGCTCGCCAACGCCCACGGCGACCAGGTGATCAACATCCTGGTTGCCGTCGCCTGTCTCTACCTTGTCATCACCATCCCGCTCGGTCAGTTGGCCGGCGTGGTGGAGCGGAAAGTGGCGGTGATCCGGTGAGCGCCTCAGTCCTCTACGACGCGCCCGGCCCCAAGACGCGGGCGCGCAGCCGGCTGATCTCCTACATCTCCTTCACCGTGATCGTCGGCGCCTTCGTCTGGCTGATCGTGGCCCTCGCCCTCCCCCGCACCACTGTCAACGGCGTGGTCCTGACGGGCGTCTTCTCTCCGGAGCGCTGGGAGTTCGCGCTCGACGTCCAGTTCTGGCGGCGCCTCCTCATCGACGGCCTGCTCATGGGCACTCTGCGGGTGGCGGCGCTCGCCGCCGTGCTCGCAGTGCTCATCGGCGTCGCGTTCTCCTTCGGTCGAACCGCGCGCAGCGTCGTCATCCGCGTTCCTGTGGCGATCATTCTTGAACTCTTCCGTGGCATGCCCGTCCTTCTCATGATGCTGTTCATCCTGCTGGTGATGAGGACCAACGGATACTGGGCCGCCGTCTGGGCGCTCGCCGTCTACAACGGTGCCATCATCGGTGAGGCACTCCGCTCGGGTATCGCCGCTCTCCCCCGCGGACAGCGCGAGGCGGGCCTGTCGCTGGGCCTCACGCCGTTCAAGACCCGGATGCTGATTGAGTTTCCGCAGGCGTTCCGGCAGATGCTGCCGATCATCGTGGCCCAACTCGTGGTGCTGCTCAAGGACACATCACTGGCCTACATCGTCGCCTACCCGGAGATCCTGCGGATTTCGCAGCAGCTCCGTGACTTCTACGGCTCCACCACGGTGTCCTTCTCGCTGTTCACGATCGTGTTGGTGATCTATCTGGCCGTGAACCTGGCACTGTCGGCCTTCGCCCGCTGGCTCGCTCGAAGGCCTGCCAGCGCGTCGTCCATCAGCCAGGCCGACGCACATGCGATCGACCTGGTGGCGACCGGCGCTGATGTCGTGACTGATGAGGACAAGAACCCGTTCGGCGACGGCCGACGCTGACCCTTCCCGCCGGACGCGTTGAGAGAACTTCTGGCGGATTCTGCCGGCTCGGACCCGTTCTGTCGCCGTTTTGTCGGACCACGTACGTAGAGTGCACCTATGGGAATAGCTCAGGCTCGCGATATCGCGGACCGGTTGCTCGCGGCACGCCTGGCTGAGCCTGGATCCACCGATTGGTCGCGCAGCGAGCGGCACCAGGTGGGTGCACCGGCAAGACGATGCACGCGAAGAGCTACCGGGCGTACCTTGAGCGTGATCGGCGATGCCGGTGTGCCTGCATGGGGTCGCGTAGCAGCGGTGAATCGGTGGATCTAGGCTGAGCGCCGCGCCCAGGCTGATCAGACCGTGCTGCTTGCGGAGTTGGCAGAGCAGTACGTCCTTCCCCGCGGTGCCGAGGAAACTCACGGAGCGCTCGTCTCTGACGCGCTGATCGAGGAGGTCCACCCGTTCGGCGGACCCGGAGCCCCGCTGATCTCCGAGTACGCAGCGCCGGAGGTCGCGGCGCTGCTGGGGATCTCCCGACGCAAGGCCACAATTTTGATCGAGGGAGCCGTCCACCTGAAGTGGCAACTGCCCGGGCTGTATGAGCGGATGTCTCGCCTACTGGTGGAAGCAGACCGGGCCGTCCAGGCGTCGTACTCGGTCTCGGGCCTTCCGCCCGAACTCGCCCGGATCGTCATCGAGCGCTGGCTGCCCATCCAGGAGCGATACTCGTGGACGGGTGCGTTCAACAAGCTCTCCGAGCTCATCGCCGAGGTGGACCCGCACCGGGCCGAGGAAGAGGCCCAGGCTTTACAGCAACGGCAGGTCACCGTCACCACCGGCAAGGGAAATCTCGGTGATGCCGCGGTCGGCTACATCGAAGCCACGGTGGATGTGGTGGATGCGAAGCTGTTCGACGCCGCCCTCACCCAGATCGCCGGGCTCCTGCAGAGCGTCCACGGCGACGACTCACCGATGGCGATCCGCCGCGCCAAGGCGTTCGGGGTGCTGTCGCGCCCGGCCTATGCCCTGGCACTTATCCAGCGTGGTGCCCAGGCCGAGTCTGACCCGTCACCATCGCTACCCATCGAGCAGGAGGCCGACGACCGCCAACCCCGCCACAGCGACTCCGACCGACTCCTCCCCGGCAGCTGCACCGGGCACACCTGCGGCACCATCACCATCCCCATCGAGAAGCTGCTGCCCAAGGTGGGCATCGAGGTGGTCATCGACGCCGACGCCGTCGGGGCCGATGCCGTCGCCCGCATCGACGAGGCCACCGTCATCGCCACCACCACCCTCGCCGAGCTGCTCGGAGGCAAGTCCGTGCAACTGCGCCCCGTCATCGACCTTCCCCGCGTCCCCAGCGAGCATCAGTACCGTCCCAGCCTCGCGATGAGGCGGGCAGTGCTACGGAGATGGCGGCACGAGGCTTTCCCCTTCTCCCATCGCCGGACGGGCGGGCTGGATCTGGATCACGTTCAGCCGTACCGCTCGGACGGCACCCCCGGTCAGACCAGTCAGCGCAACCTCATCCCGCTCGGCCGAGGTAACCACCGCGCCAAGACAGCTCGGCTCTGGATGGTGAGGATTGATAATCTCGGCCGAGCGCTCTGGGAGAGCCCCTTGGGGTATCGGTACGTCGTCACCCCGTACGGCACAGAACCGGTGCTACCACTGCGCCTGTACGGCCGGGACCGCCAACGCTCCGCGTAGCGTGCTCGCGAGCGTCGGGGGCGTCTGGTGTCGCTGCACCTCCGAAGACGCGAGTGCCGGCCGCCAGAAGGCGGCCGGCACTCGGCATCGATCAGCGGATATTTCAGAGCTGGTAGAACCGCACGATCGCGGCGAACTCGTCGGGCTGGAGGCTCGCGCCGCCGACCAGGGCGCCGTCGATGTCGGGCTGGCTCATGATCTGAGCGACGTTGCCGGACTTGACGGAGCCGCCGTACTGGATACGCACCGACTCTGCCGTCGGCTCGTCGTACAGGGCGGCGACCTCACGACGAATCGCCCCGCACACCTCCTGCGCGTCATCGGGTGTGGCGACCTCGCCGGTGCCGATGGCCCAGACGGGCTCGTAGGCGATGACCAGGCCCGCGACCTGCTCGGCCGACAGGTCGGCCAGGGTACCGCGCACCTGGTTCAGCGTGTACTCGACGTGCTCGCCTGCCTTGCGGATGTCGAGCCCCTCCCCCACGCAGATGATCGGCGTCATGCCGGCGGCGAGGACCTTCTTCGCCTTGGCGTTGATGATCTCGTCGGTCTCGCCGTAGTACTCGCGACGCTCGGAGTGGCCGACGATGACGTACTGCACGCCGAGCTTGCTCAGCATGGCCGTCGAGATCTCGCCGGTGTAGGCGCCGTTGTCGTGCTGCGAGACGTTCTGCGCGCCGAGCCCGAAGTGCAGACGGTCGCCGTCGATGAGCGTCTTGACGGTGCGCAGGTCCGTGAAGGGGACGCAGAGCACCGCGTCGGACTTCTTGGGGTCCCATTCCTTGTCGACCAGCGTGTAATGAAGCTTCTCGACCAGGCCGGTGGCCTCGATGTGATCGACGTTCATCTTCCAGTTGCCGGCCATGATTGGCTTGCGGGTCATGAGTTGTTCTCCTCCAGTGCGGAAAGTCCGGGCAGTTCCTTGCCCTCCAGGAACTCCAGCGACGCGCCGCCGCCGGTAGAAATGTGGCCGAAGGCGTCGTCGGCGTGGCCGAGTGCTCGGACGGCGGCGGCGGAATCTCCACCGCCGACGACCGACAGGCCGTCCACCTCGGTGAGCGCCTGCGCGACAGCGGCCGTCCCGTGGGACAACTCCTCGATCTCGAACACGCCCATGGGCCCGTTCCAGAACACGGTCTTGGCGCCCTTGATGGCCTCCGCGTACAGCTTCTCGGTCTCCGGGCCGATGTCGAGGCCCTGCTTGCCCGCGGGGATGTCGCTCGCGGCAACCACGTCGACGTCGCCCGTGACGGTCCGCGCGTCGAAGTCCATGCCCTCAGCGACACGCACGTCGACCGGCAGCAGCAGCTTCTTGCCCGCGGCCTTGGCCTGCTCGACGTAGTCGAGGCAGGTCTGCAGGTTGGTCTCGTCGAGGAGAGAGGCACCGATCTCGTGGCCCTGTGCCTTGAGGAACGTGAACGCCATGCCGCCGCCGATGATGAGCGTGTCGGCGACCTTGAGTAAGTTGTCGATGACGGCCAGCTTGTCGGCCACCTTTGCACCGCCCAGCACAACCACGTAGGGACGCTCGGGACTCTCGGTCAGCTGCTTGAGGATGCCGACCTCCTTCGCCACCAGCTTGCCGGCGGCGTTCGGGAGCTTCTTGGCGACGTCGTAGACGGACGCCTGCTTCCGGTGCACGACGCCGAAGCCGTCGGAGATGAAGATGTCCCCGAAGGCGGCGTACTTGTCGGCGAGTTCCTGCCGCGCCGCCTCGTCCTTGGATTCCTCCGCGGGCTCGTAGCGCACGTTCTCCAGGAGCGCGACGTCTCCATCGGAGAGCGACTCGACAACAGCCTTCGCGGAATCGCCCACGACGTCGTCGGCGAGCTTGACCTCGGCACCCAGCAGCTCACCCAGGCGGGCGGCGACAGGGGCGAGCGAGTACTTGGGGTTGACCTCACCCTTGGGACGGCCCAGGTGGGCCATGACGACGACCCGCGCGCCGGCGTCACGCAGCGCGTTCAGGGTCGGGAGGGCCGCCTTGATGCGGCCGTCGTCGGTGATGTTCTTGTCGGAGTCCAGGGGGACGTTGAAGTCGCAGCGGATGAGTACCCGCTTGCCGGAGAGATCGCCCAGATCTTCGAGTGCCTTCACAGCAGGGCCTTTCTTGGTGGGTTGTCAGCGGCGGCGACAACGGCCCTGCGACCCGCGCTCGGCAGGTCACAGGGCCGTTGTCTCAAGCCACCGTTAGTGGTTGGTTCAGAGCTTCTCGCCGACCATGACGGTCAGGTCAACGAGGCGGTTCGAGTAGCCCCACTCGTTGTCGTACCAGCCGAGCACCTTGACCTGGTTGCCGATGACCTTGGTCAGCTTGGCGTCGAAGATGCAGGAGGCCGGGTCGGTCTCGATGTCCTTGCTCACGATCTCGTCCTCGGTGTAGACGAGGACCTTGCCGTCAGCGGCGTTCTTGATGATCTCGTTGATCTCCTCGACGGAGGTTTCACGGGAGGCCTCGAAGGTGAGGTCGGTCGCGGAGCCGGTCGGGGTCGGCACACGCATCGCATAGCCGTCGAGCTTGCCCTTGAGCTCGGGGAGCACGAGGGAGACGGCCTTGGCCGCACCTGTGGTGGTGGGGACCATGTTGAGGGCGGCGGCGCGCGAGCGACGGAGGTCCTTGTGGGGGCCGTCCTGGAGGTTCTGATCCTGCGTGTAGGCGTGGATCGTGGTCATCAGGCCCTTGACGATGCCGATGCCGTCGTTGAGCGCCTTCGCCATGGGGGCGAGGCAGTTCGTGGTGCACGAGGCGTTCGAGATGATGTTGTGGGCGGCCGGGTCGTACTTGTCGTCGTTGACGCCCATCACGATCGTGATGTCCTCGTTCTTGGCGGGAGCCGAGATGAGCACCTTCTTGGCGCCGGCGTCGATGTGGGCCTGCGCCTTGGTGGCGTCGGTGAAGAAGCCGGTGGACTCGACGACGATGTCGACGCCGAGGTCAGCCCACGGAAGAGCGGCGGGGTCCTTCTCGGCGAACGCCTTGATCTCCTTGCCGTCGATCTTGATGGCGTCGTCGTCGTAGGTGATCTCCCCGTCGAAACGGCCCAGGATGGAGTCGTACTTGAGCAGGTGGGCAAGCGTCTTGTTGTCGGTCAGGTCGTTGACGGCGACGACCTCGAGATCGGCGCCGGACGCGACGAGCGCGCGGAAGTAATTGCGGCCGATGCGGCCGAAGCCGTTGATTGCAACCTTAACGGTCATGAGGAATTCGATCCCTTTCGAGCTACCTTGCGCCAGTAGGCGCATGCGGACACCTTCATCCTATCCACTCGGCAGGCCCGGGCAAGATCGGGGGTCGGATTTGTTGGGGCCTCAGTCGACGTCGCGGAGGTCGGGAGGGAGACTGGCCTCGGTGTTGGGCACGCCCTCGTCGTCGGCCATCTTGTCGGCGGTAGCAAGGAGCCTGCGGATGCGCCCGGCGATCGCATCTTTGGTCAGGGGCGGCTCGTGCAGCTTCCCCAACTCCTCCAGGCTGGCCTGGCGATGCTCGAGCCGGAGCTCACCGGCTGCGCGGAGATGCTCGGGCACTTGGTCCCCCAGGATCTCCATGGCCCTCTCGACCCGGGCGCTCGCCGTGACAGCCGCGCGGGCGGAGCGCCGTAGGTTGGCGTCGTCGAAGTTGGCGAGGCGATTGACGTTGGCGCGCACCTCGCGGCGCTTGCGCCGCTCCTCCCACGTGATGCGGGTCTCCGCGGCGCCCATCTGGGTGAGCAACTCCGCGATCGAGTCGCCGTCGCGGATCAGCACCCGCTCCACTCCGCGCACTTCGCGCGATTTCACCGAGATGCCGAGGCGCCTCGCCGCTCCGACGAGCGCCAGGGCGGCCTCGGAGCCGGGACAGGTCACCTCGAGCGCCATGGAGCGCCCAGGCTCGGTGAGGGAGCCGCGGGCCAGGAAAGCTCCACGCCAGACGGCGACGGCGTCGGCCGGGGACCCGGCGACCACGGCAGGGGGCAGCCCTCGGACCGGCCTGCGGTTCTGGTCGACCAGTCCACTCAGCCGGGCCAGCTGCTCGCCGTCACGCACCACCCGGAGGGTGTACCGCGGACCGCGCCGAACGCCCGAGCCGTTGATGACCATGAGCTCGCTGTCCACGGAATACAGGTCGGCGATGAAGGTGCGCAGACGTCGGGCGGCGGCTCCCGTGTCGAGTTCGGCCTCGATGACGATGCGTCCACCGACGAGGTGCAGCCCACCGGCGAAGCGCAGCATGGCGGCCACCTCCGCGCGCCGCACCGAGGGGTGCGGGGCTACGACGGTCGCCAGCTCGGATTTCACCTTCTGCGTCAGGGCCATTGGGGCAGTGTGCCACACGGCGGTGCGCAAGCGTCAGCGGGCGATGACCTCGCTGAGGACCGCAGCGAGGCGGTTGGGGTCGTGCGTGGGCGAGCCATCCCGCGCCGCGACGTCGGCCGTGACGACGCGTCCGCCGAGCGACGTGACGAATTTCTCCAGGTGCGGATCGCTGGCCGCGAAGCGCTCGTCCGCGATCACCACGTCGAGGCGCAGCCCCGGCGCGTGTTCGGCGAGGAGTTCGATGTGACGTGAGGGGGTGAACCCATCTGTTTCTTCCGCCGGGGCGATGTTGAGCACCAGGACCCGCTGTGCCCGGGTACCGAGGATCGCGGCCGCGAGGTCGGGTACCAGCAGGTGCGGGATGACGCTCGTGAACCACGATCCCGGCCCGAGCACGATCGAGTCGGCCTCGCGGATGGCCGACACCGCCTCCGGCCGTGCCGGCGGCCGCTCGGGCACGAGTCGGACGGCCTGGACTGTCGCCCGCGACGTCGCGACCGTGGCCTGGCCGCTCAAGGTGCACACCTCGTCGGGTTCCAGCGGGTCGAGCCCCAGGACGTCGGCTTCGATCTCGAGCGGCACCGAGCTCATCGGCAGGACCCGACCCCGGGTGCGCAGGAGGCTGCCCACCATGTCCAGACCCTCGACCTCATCGTCGAAGTGCTGCCACAGTCCCGCGATGAGGAGGTTGCCGATGGCGTGCCCGGCGAGCGGGCCGTCGCCGCGGAAGCGCGCCTGGAGGACGTCGGCCCAGGTGCGACCCTCATGATCGTCCGAGCACAGCGCAGCGAGCGCCATCCGCAGGTCCCCCGGAGGTAGGCATCCGAACTCACGCCGCAGGCGCCCGGAGGATCCGCCGTCGTCGGCCACCGTCACGACTGCGGTCAACCGGTCCGTGATCCGACGCAGGGCGGTGAGGGACGCGGCCAGCCCGTGGCCCCCACCCAGGGCCACGACGCGTGGCAGGCGACTGGCCATCATTCCTTCCCCAGATCCCGGTGGAGGACGGTCGTCGGGAATCCCTTGGCGCGGAGCCTCTCGGAAAGCTCCTCCCCCATCGACGTCGAACGGTGCTTTCCGCCGGTGCATCCGATGGCGACCGTCACGTGGCGCTTACCCTCCTTGAGGTAGCCAGGGCTGACCGTCTCGATGAGCTCGACCATGTGGTCCTGGAAACGCTTGGCGGCGTCGTGCTTGAGCACGTACTGGGCCACGTCCTTGGACAGCCCGGACTTGGGGCGCAGCTCCGGGATCCAGAAGGGGTTCGGCAGGAAGCGCACGTCGAACACCATGTCCGCGTCGATCGGCACGCCGTTCTTGAAGCCGAAGGAGATGATGGCCACCTTCAGCTTGTCGGTGGCCTCGTCCCCGAAGTGGTTGGCGACGCGCTGCGCCAGTTGTCGGGCCGAGATGTAGCTAGTGTCCACGACGATGTCAGCGTCGGCACGGAGATCAGCGAGCAGGCGCCGCTCGCGCTCGATGCCCTCGATGAGGCGATCTCCGCCCTGGAGCGGGAGCGGCCGTCGGTTCGACTCCTGCCGCTGCACGATGACGTCGTCGGTGGCTTCGAGGAACAGCGACGTGACGACGGCTCCATCCGACTTCAGCTGCTCGATGGCAGCGGGCAGCCGCTCGAACTGCTCGCGCGAGCGGACGTCCGCGACCACCGCCAGCCGTCGCACGCCGAAGCCGCGGAGGATCTCGGCGAGGGACGGGAGCATCTCCGGAGGGAGGTTGTCCACCACGTACCAGCCCAGATCCTCCATCGTGTGGGCGGCCGTGCGTCGCCCGGCGCCGGACAGTCCGGTGATGAGGGCGAACTCCAGGGGCGCAGCATCGGTCATGCGGCCAGCCTAGTGGGCCTCATCTCCAGCGGGCAGCCCACGCGCATGGAGCGCCTCGCCCGTGCGCTGCGCGTAGCTGACCGCCCCGAGGACGACCGGCGTCAGCAGCAGCGCCGGATTGCGATCCAGTCCGCGGGCCCGTGCCGCATCGCGGGCATCCCCGACCGACCCGACGAGGAACGGAATGGATCGGATCATGAGTGCCACGGCGAGGGCCACCTGCTGGGGATCCACACGGACCCAGCTGAGCGGCCGTAGTCCCGACGCCAGTGCGTCCATGAGCGCAGGGGTCGACGTGGTGAGAGTGAGGATCCGGGCGGCGAGCACGGCGTTGAGGATGTTCACCGGATGGGTCGCGGCTGCCGACGGATCGAATGAGACGAGGTGGTAGGCCACGAGCGCGGCGAGCATCAGCCAGATGGGCAGGCCCACCCGCACTGCGCGCGGAGGCGTGATTCCCGAGGACCACAACAGGGCCAGCGTCACCAGCACCGCCGACAGGCTCACCCACGGCGTTCCGGCGATCAGCGGCGGCAGTGTCAACGCCAGCACAACGAGATACTTCCACCCGACCCGGAGCCGGAAGAGCCAACCCGGACCCGGCTCGTAGAGGCCGAGCAGGGAATCGTGGACGTTCACGCCAGCACCGACTCGTACTGTGCAATCGCTTCGTCGGGGGCGCCGTCGGCGACGATCCGACCGTCGTGGACCACGAGGACCCGGTCGGCGTCGGCGGCCACGTCGAGATCATGCGTCGAGTAGATGATCTGCTGGGCGAGACCCGCGAAGACCTGGCGCAAAGCCCGCTTGTTGCGCAGGTCCAGCAGGGTGGTCGGCTCGTCCGCGACCAGCACGGCGGGGTCGACGGCGAGCACACTGGTCAGCGCGACGAGTTGGCGCTCGCCGCCACTGAGGTCGTAGATGCTCTGGTGCGCGAGGTGACCGAGCCCGCGTTCGTCCAGGAGCGCCTGCGCGCGGCGGGCGCGCTCGGCCCGGTTCCTGACGGTGCCCCGCAGGCTGAGCTCAATGTCCTCGATGGGGGTCGACATGAGCAGCTGGGCCAGTGGGTCGGTGAACACGAAGCCCACCCGGCGACGCACCAGGCTCGCCTGCTCGACCGTGCTGAGCCCGTCGACGCTCACCGTTCCGGAGGTGGGCGCACGGAGGCCATTGAGCAGGCGCAGAAGCGTCGACTTGCCGGACCCGTTGGCGCCGATGACGGCTATCCGGTGTTCCGGAAGATCCAGGGTGACGTCAGTGAGCAGCGCACGGTCACGTTCGCCCCGGCCCCCGGCAGGGACGACGACGCTGACCGCACGCAAGCTGATCATCTGCCGAGCAACCTGGGGAAGGCCTTGTGCACCGAGACCGCTAGCAGGGCCGCGACGACGAACTTGATGAGGTCGAGGGGAATGAAGGGCAGATCCACCAGCAGCGCCTCTCGGATCCCCATGCCTCCCCAGAGATGGAGCCCTGCGACGCCGAGCGGAAGAATGAGCGCCAACCTGGCGACGACGCAGCCCGCAAGCATCCAGACCAGCGACCTCGAGGTGATCCCGCGGCGCACCGCGAGCCGCGCGAAGGCACCGATGACGAGCGCTGCGAGCGTGAAGCTCAGGATGTAGCCACCGGTCGGCCCGAAGAGGGTCCCGAGTCCCGCGCGCCCGCCGGAGAAGATGGGCAGGCCGGCAGCCCCGGCGGCGACGTACAGCCCCACCGCTGCGGCCCCGCGCCAGGGACCCAGCGCAAGGCCCGCCAGCGCCACACCGATGACGGCGAACGAGAACGGGACGCCGGCCAGCAGGAAGCTTGGCACCAGCGCCAGCGCGGCGATGAGTGCCGCGAACACGGCGACGTAGGCGAGGTCCGCGGGGGCGAGGGTGCGGGCGGGGGCAGCGGTATCAACGCTCATCGGTGCTCCTTCGGGTGAATCGACAGGCCCCATCTAACACCCCCTTTGAACAGTGTTCAAATCTGGTTTCACAGCTCGGTCACTTCACCCGTGCTGAGGTTGATGGCCTCGCCTCCGCTCTCGGCGACGGCGGCCTTCACCGAGGTGGCCAGCGTGGGTCCGAATCCCGGGACCTGCGCGATCTCCTCCACGCTCGCCTGCCGCAACTTCCGGAGGCTGCCGAAGTAGGTGAGGAGAGCCTTTCGCCGCAGCTGCCCGAGACCGGGAACGTCATCGAGCACGGATTCCACCACCTGCTTCGCCCGCCGGGAACGATGGTGCGTGATGGCGAAGCGGTGTGCCTCGTCGCGGAGGCGCTGCAGAAGGTAGAGGCCCTCGGACGCGCGGGGCAGGATGATGGGGTACTCCTCGCCCGGCACCCACACCTCTTCGAGCCGCTTCGCCAGACCGCACAGCGCGATCTCTTCGTGCAGCCCCGCCTCGCGAAGCACGGCCGCGGCGGCGTTGACCTGCGGGAGGCCACCGTCGACGACGATGAGGCCGGGTGCGTACGAGAACCGGGCCGCCTCGCCGGTGGTCGGATCCACCTTGATGTCCGAGGCGCGGTCGTCGACGAGCCTGCGGACCCGCCGGCCGAGTACCTCGGCGATGCCTGCGACGTCGTTGGATCCCTCGAAGCTCTTGATGATGAACCGTCGGTACTCGCTCTTTCGGGGCAGACCGTCTTCGAAGACGACCATCGATCCCACGACTTCAGATCCCATGGTGTGGGAGATGTCGTAGCACTCGATGCGCAGCGGGGGTTCGTCCAGCCCGAGCGCCTCGGCGATCTCGTCGAGTGCCCGATTGCGCGTGGTGAGGTCCGAGGCGCGCCGAAGCTTGGCCTGCTCCAGGGCCATCTGGGCGTTCTTGACGGCCGTGTCGAGGAGCGCTCGCTTCTCGCCGCGCAGTGGGACCCGGATGCTGACGTTGGTGCCCCGCCGCGCCGTGAGATGGTCGATCAGGGTGGGTTCCGCCTCGACGGAGGTGAGCACGTGTGGGGGGATCTCGAGATCGTCGGTGTAGAGCTGCTCGAGGAAGGCCTCCAGGAGCTCCGTCAGCGGCCGGTCGTCCGCCCGGTCCGCGATCCAGCCGCGCTCCCCCAGAATGCGTCCGTCCACGACGTGGAAGACCTGCACGGCCACCTGCTGGCCGTCGTCGGCGAAGCCCACGACGTCGGCCCTGACGCCGTCGGACAGCACCACCGAGTTCTTCTCCTGGACCCGCTTCAGCGCGCCGAGCGAGTCGCGCAACACGGCGGCTCGCTCGAAGTTCAGATCAGCCGACGCCTGGTACATGTCGCGTTCGATGCGGCCGATGATGCCGCCCGTGCTGCCGCCCATGAAGGCGCAGAAGTCCTCGGCGATCGCCCTGTGCTCATCGGCGCTGACCCGCCCGACACACGGCGCAGAACACTTCCCGATGTCACCCAGAAGACAGGCGCGTCCGGATGACCGTGCCCGGTTGAAGACCCCCTGGGTGCATGAGCGCATCGGAAAGACCCGCAGCAGCAGGTCGACCGTCTCGCGGATCGCCCAGGCCTGGCCGAACGGTCCGAAGTAACGCGTGCCGCGCTTCTTCGCGCCACGACCCACCCACACCCGGGGGTACTCCTCGCTCATCGAGACTGCGAGCCAGGGGTAGGACTTGTCGTCGCGGTACTTGACGTTGAACCGGGGATCGAACTGCTGGATCCACGTGTACTCGAGCTGGAGTGCCTCGAGCTCGTTGGCGACAACGGTCCACTCGACCTTGGCGGCCGTTCGCACCATCGTCTGCGTCCGGAAGTGGAGCGCCGCCGGATCCGCGAAGTAGGAGTTCAGACGCTGGCGGAGGTTCTTGGCCTTGCCAACGTAGATGACGTTGCCGAAGGCATCGAAGAATCGGTACACGCCGGGGTCGGTCGGGATCGAGCCCGGCCGGGGACGGTAACTCTTCGGGTCGGCCATGGCTTAGATGATAGGCGGGACTACGCTGGGAGGATGACCGCTCCGAGCCGCCCCCGGGCCCGCCGACGCGCCGCGCGCCTCCTCGGGGTGCTGGGCGCCGTGGTCACGGTCATCGCGGGTCTCCTGATGCTCGGTGCTGCCGTGTACACGCACTTCGCGGTCGTGGCCAACTTCAATGAGCACTCCCGTCCGGAGCACATTTACCACTCCTCTGTCGGGGGTCCCCTGGTCCTGACGGAGCCCTCGGCCGCCTACGGCATCACCAGCATGCGGGGGCCGCTGACAGAGTGCACGGTCACCGAGGACGACGGCGGCCTGGTGGTGGTGACGCGCGACGAGTCGATCACCAAGCGCCCCGCCTTCCGCTTCACGGCCGAGGCGGGGACCTACGAGATCGCCTGCACGCCGGACCTGTACTTCGAGGTGTTCCGCGGCGAGGACCTGGTGCGTGCCGCCCGCGGCTACGACGGCCCCGTCCACCCCTCGGTCTACTTCCTCGCCGCTGCCACGGTCACCCTCGGCGTCGGGTCCTTCCTGTGGAACCGGTTCGTCCAGCGCCCCCGCGACTGGTCCTACACCCCAGCCGAGTAAGCGTCGGGCAGGGAGAGGCCACCCTCACAGAAGCGGCGCGAGGAACCGGCCCGTCGCAGACGACTCGTTGGCAGCGACCTGTTCGGGCGTGCCGGTCGCGACGACAGTGCCGCCACGTGAGCCGCCGTCGGGCCCCATGTCGATGATCCAGTCGGCCGACTTGATCACATCGAGGTTGTGTTCGATCGTGACGACCGTGTTGCCCGCATCCACGAGCCGCTGGAGCACGCCGAGCAGCCGGCCGATGTCCTCGAAGTGGAGGCCTGTGGTCGGCTCGTCGAGCACGTACAGCGTGCGGCCCGTCGAGCGCTTCTGCAGTTCCGCTGCCAGCTTCACCCGCTGGGCCTCGCCACCGGAGAGCGTCGTGGCGGGCTGGCCAAGCCGCACGTAGCCCAGCCCCACCTCGGTCAGCGTCTTGAGATACCGCGCGATCGACTGGATGGATTCAAAGAACTCCACCGCCTCGCTGATCGGCATGTCCAGCACCTCGGCGATGGTCTTGCCCTTGTAGTGGACCTCGAGGGTCTCGCGGTTGTACCGGGCCCCGTGGCAGACCTCGCACGGCACGTACACGTCGGGCAGGAAGTTCATCTCGATCTTGATGGTGCCGTCACCCATGCAGTGCTCACACCGCCCGCCCTTGACGTTGAAGGAGAACCGGCCCGGCAGGTAGCCGCGCACCTTGGCCTCGGGCGTCTTGGCGAAGAGGTTGCGGATCTTGTCGAAGACCCCGGTGTACGTGGCCGGGTTCGAGCGCGGGGTCCGGCCGATCGGAGACTGATCCACCTGGATCACCTTGTCCAGATGCTCCAGCCCTTCCAGGGACTTGTGCCGACCCGGGACGGCTTTGGAGTTGTAGATGGCCTTGGCCGCCGCGGTGTAGAGGATCGAGTTGACGAGCGACGACTTGCCGGACCCGGATACCCCCGTCACCGCGATGAACTGGCCTAGCTTGAACTCGACGTCGATCCCACGGAGGTTGTGTTCGCGGGCCCCCCTGACGACGATCTTCTTGCCGTTGCCCGGCCGGCGCACCGCGGGGACCGGGATGGCAAGACGGCCGGAGAGGTAGGCACCCGTCTTCGAGTTGGGATGATCGAGCATCTCCTGCACGGTGCCGGAGACGACGACCTCGCCTCCCCCCTCGCCGGCCCCCGGCCCGATGTCGACCGCCCAGTCGGACGCCCGGATCGTGTCTTCGTCATGCTCGACGACGATCAGTGTGTTGCCCAGGTCGCGTAGCCGGTGGAGCGTTTCGATGAGGCGGAGGTTGTCGCGCTGATGCAGCCCGATGCTTGGCTCGTCCAGCACATAGAGGACGCCCACGAGACCGGACCCGATCTGGGTCGCGAGACGGATGCGCTGGGCCTCCCCGCCCGACAGGGTGCCCGCGGCCCGCGACAGCGTGAGGTAGTCGAGGCCGACGTCGAGGAGGAAGCGCAGCCGGGCGTTGATCTCCTTGACCAGCCTCGCCGCGATCGTGGCCTCCCGCGGTGTCAGCTCCAGACCGCCGAGGAAGCCTGCCACCTCGCCGATGGACATCTCGGCGATCTCCGCAATGTTGCGGCCGGCGACGGTGACCGCCAGGCTCGACGGCTTCAGGCGGGCGCCCCCACAGGTGGCGCAGTTGATCTCGCGCATGTAGCCGCCCCACCGGTCGCGGGCGGCGTCGGTCTCCGCTTCGTCATAGCGACGGCGGACGAAGGGGATGATGCCCTCGTACTTCTGCGAGAACGAGCGCACCCGTCCGAAGCGGTTACGGTAACTCACCACGACGTTGCCCTTCACCCCGCCCAGGATGAGCTTCCGCGAGGCGGCCGTCAGATCCGACCACGGGGTGTCCATGGAGAACCCGTGCTCCTCACCCAGCGACCGGAGGACGTGCTCGTAGTGGGAGCGGATCGTGGCCGAGCTCCAGGGGGCGATCGCACCCTCACCGAGTGACAGATCCTCGTTCGGGATGATGAGCTCCGGGTCGGGATCGAGCAGCGTGCCCAACCCGGAACAGTCGGGACACGCCCCCCAGGGGCCGTTGAAGGAGAACTGCCGGGGCTCCAGCTCGTCGATGCTGACGTCGTGTTCGTTGGGGCACCCGAGCTTCTCGGAGTACCGCTTCTCTCGCTCGGGATCATCGACGGGAAGGTCGACGAAGTCGATCGTGACGACACCACCGGCGAGGCCGAGCGCGGTCTCGATGGATTCGGTGATGCGCTGCTTCGCCGTCGGACGCACAACCGCGCGGTCCACGACGACGTCCACGTCGTGCTTGCGCTTCTTGTCGATCTCGGGCAGTTCGGTGAGCGGGAACGTCTCGCCGTCGATCCGCACCCTGCTGTAGCCGTCCCCCACGAGTTGCCGGAAGAGCTCGGCGTGCTCACCCTTGCGGCCCCGCACCAGCGGCGCGAGGATCTGGAAGCGCGTACCTTCCTCGAGCCCCAGGAGCCGGTCGACGATCTGCTGGGGTGTCTGGCGGCCGATGACCGCGCCACAGACCTCACAGTGCGGGACGCCGATCCGGGCGTAGAGGAGCCGGAGGTAGTCGTAGACCTCCGTGATGGTGCCGACGGTCGACCTGGGGTTGCGGCTCGTCGACTTCTGGTCGATGGAGACCGCGGGCGAGAGACCCTCGATGAAGTCGACGTCGGGCTTGTCCATCTGACCGAGGAACATGCGGGCGTAGGCGCTCAGGGACTCGACGTAGCGACGTTGGCCCTCGGCGAAGATGGTGTCGAACGCGAGCGACGACTTGCCGGAGCCGCTCAACCCCGTGAAGACGATCAGCGAATCCCGCGGGAGATCGAGCGACACGTTCTTGAGGTTGTGGACGCGGGCTCCCCGCACGACGAGACGATCATTCACGCCCGCAATGGTACGTCTTTGCTACGTTGGTCCCATGCCCATCAACCGCGCCCCCTTCGGCGAAGTGGTTGAGGCTGTCCGCGAGCACACATCGCTGCTGCTAGGCACGACGATTTCCTACTCCGACGACGACTGGGCACACCCGACGGCGCTGATCGGTTGGACCCGCAGCCACGTGGCCACGCACCTCGTCGAGGGAGCGCTCGGGATGGTGCGCGCCATCCAGGGACTCCACGCGGGCACCCCCCGACGGATGTACGAGTCTGAGGCCGCCAGGCACCGCGCGCTCGAACTCGGCAGTCTCGACAGCGGGCTCGAGCTGCAGATCAAGCTCGACACGAGCGCCAGCGCCCTCCAGGCGGAGCTGGGGGCGCTGGAGGGTGACGACCGCCTGGTGACGCTGCGTGCGGGCTACCATCTCTCGGCCAGGCACATCCCGCTCGCGCGCCTGGGCGAGGTGGTCCTGCACCACATGGATATGGAGAGCCACTTCGGCCCCCGGGACCTGAGTCCCGAGATCGCCCTGTCCCTCCTGGCGTTTCAGGTGGTCCACATCGGGGACAGGGAGGACTTCCCGGCGCACCGACTGGTGGCCGACGAAGGCTACGAGGGCACCGTCGGACGTCAGGGTGATTCTGTGGCCGAGATCCGCGGCCCAGCCGCTGATCTGCTGGCCTGGCTGGCGCGGGGCATCGAGTCCCCCACCCTCATCCGCTCGTAGCGGGCGACGGGCTCAGGCCCGGAAGTTGTCTGGGCGCCCGACTACCCTTGCTGTCATGCGACCAGTTGAGGAACTTCAGCGCCAGGTGGCGCCGCTCCAGGTGATCTCGGAGTTCAAGCCCTCTGGCGACCAGCCGCGTGCCATCGCCGAACTGGAGAAGCGCATCAACGCCGGGGAGCAGAACGTGGTGCTGCTGGGGGCGACGGGCACCGGCAAGACGGCAACGGTCGCCTGGCTCGCCGAGCGCCTGCAGCGGCCCATGCTGGTCATGCAGCCGAACAAGACCCTTGCCGCGCAGTTCGCCAATGAACTGCGCGACCTGCTGCCCAACAACGCCATCGAATACTTCGTGTCCTACTACGACTACTACCAGCCCGAGGCCTACCTCCCCCAGACCGACACCTACATCGAGAAGGACTCCTCACTCAACGAGGAGGTCGAGCGGATGCGGCACGCTGCGACGAGCTCCCTCCTCACCCGGCGCGACGTGATCGTCGTGGCCACCGTGTCGGCCATCTACGGACTCGGCACCCCGGAGGAGTACCTGCAGCAGCGGGTGACCTTGCGCGTCGGAGAGGAGTTCGACCGCGATCGGCTACTGCGGCGGCTGGTGGACATCCAGTACGCACGCAACGACATCGGGGGCGGCCGCGGGACGTTCCGCGTGAAGGGCGACACGCTCGAGGTGTTCCCCGTCTACGAGGAGAACGCCCTGCGCGTGGAGTTCTTCGGCGACGAGATCGAGCGCATCGCCACGATGCATCCCCTCACTGGCAACGTGATCCGTGAAGAGTCGGAGAGCTACATCTTCCCCGCCACCCACTACTCGGCCGGGGCCGACCGGATGGACCGCGCGATCGGCCGCATCGAGACGGAACTCGCGGGCAGGCTGGAGCAGTTCGAAGCGGAAGGGAAGTTGTTGGAGGCGCAGCGCCTGCGGATGCGGACCAGCTACGACATCGAGATGATGCGTCAGATCGGCACCTGCTCGGGCATCGAGAACTACTCGGCCCACATCGACGGCCGTGCTCCCGGGACCGCCCCCAGCTGTCTGCTGGACTACTTCCCGGAAGACTTCGTTCTCATCGTGGACGAGTCCCACGTCACGATCCCGCAGATCGGGGGCATGTATGAGGGCGACGCGTCCCGCAAGCGCACGCTGGTCGAGCACGGATTCCGGCTCCCCAGCGCGATGGACAACCGGCCGCTGAAGTTCGACGAGTTCGTGACCCGGATCGGGCAGACCGTCTACCTCTCCGCCACCCCGGGGCCTTACGAGCTCGAGCGAAGCGATGGCTTCGTCCAGCAGATCATCCGCCCGACGGGTCTGGTGGACCCCGAGGTGGTGCTGAAGCCGACACGTGGCCAGATCGACGACCTGATGGGCGAGGTGAAGCTCCGGGTGGAGCGCAACGAGCGCGTCCTGGTCACGACGCTGACCAAGAAGATGGCCGAGGACCTGACCGACTACCTCATGGACAACGGCATCCGGGCCCGCTACCTCCACTCGGACATCGACACCATCAGACGAATCGAGCTGCTTCGGGAACTGCGGCTGGGCGAGTACGACGTCCTCGTCGGCATCAACCTGCTGCGCGAGGGCCTGGACCTCCCGGAGGTGTCACTCGTCGCGATCCTCGACGCAGACAAGGAGGGGTTCCTCCGCTCCGAGCGGTCCCTCATCCAGACCATCGGGCGTGCGGCCCGAAACGTGGCCGGACAGGTGCACATGTACGCCGACAAGATCACGCCGTCGATGGAGGCCGCCATCGACGAGACCAACCGGCGCCGCGTCATCCAGGTGGCCTACAACACCGAGCACGGCATCGATCCACAGCCGCTGCGCAAGCGCATCGCCGACGTCACCGAGATGCTCGCCCGGGAGGACGCCGATACCGACCAGCTGCTCAGCTCCGCCAAGCCCGGCCGGAAGCGTGGCCTCGACACGTCGAAGCTCCCCGTGGACGAGCTGACCACCCTCATCGAGGACCTCACCAGTCAGATGCATCAGGCTGCGGCGGACCTGCAATTCGAGGTTGCCGCCCGGCACCGCGACGAGATCGCCGACCTGAAGAAGGAGTTGCGGGCGATGATCGAGGCCTCGAAGTGACCGATCACTGACGACGACGTGAGCGCCACGCAACTCAGCCCACGAACCCCGCCGGGGCGATGAGCAGAGCGGAGATGACCGCCAGCCAACCAAAACCCACTGCCGCGAGCACCACACCCGACAGCAGCGCCGCCGACGCTCCGCCGTAGCTCATCAGAGCGTCCGTGGCTCCCTGAAGGGTCACCCTGACGTCTCCGGAATCAACGTTGGCCAGCAGCACCGAGGACGGCGATGGCGTAGCCGAGCGAGAGCGCGGCGCGACGGCCCCGACGCGTCGCCAGGGCCGCGAGGGGGACGGCCAGCAGCCCCGCCCCCAGCACCCCCAGTGCCTGTCCGACACCGGCGAAGGCCTCTGAACTCATGCTCGCGACGAGCAGCGCCCCCACCGCGATTCCGGAGGCGACTCCCACCCCTCCCAGCACGTTGCTGAGGACGAGAGCGAGGACTGATCGCGTGTTCCGGGGCTGCACCCCCACACGGTAGCGAGATTGCTAGGCTGGCGTCGTCGCGGGAGAACCCGAGGAGGCCGACGCCCGGCTGATCCCCGGCCCCGGGAACCGGAAGGGTGTCAATGCAGACGACGGCGCTCCACGCGCTACACCAGGAACTCGGCGGTAAGCTCGTCGACTTCGCCGGCTGGGAGCTGCCCGTGCAGTTCTCGGGTGGAATCGCAGAGCATCACCACACGCGCACCGCCGCTTCGCTCTTCGACGTGAGCCACATGGGCCAGGTGCTGGTGCGTCCCACGTCCGGACAGGTGGCCGACGCCGCTACCGCCCTGGAGACGCTGATCCCGGCGAGCATCGTCGGTTTGGCCCCGTGGCGCCAGCGCTACGGCTTGTTCACCTCAGCCGACGGCGGAGTCCTGGACGACCTCATGATCGCCAACCACTCCACGCACTTCTTCCTGGTCGTGAACGCCGCCCGCACCGAGCACGACCTGGCGCATCTCCGCAGTCTCGGAGAAGTCGAGGTGGAGCACGTTGCGGATCGGTCACTCCTCGCTCTTCAGGGCCCGCGGGCCGGGGGCGCCCTGACACAGCTGATCCCCGAGGCCACGGGGCTCGTCTTCATGGACTCGGTGAAGCTCAGCTGGGACGGCACCGAGGTCTGGGTCTCGCGATCCGGCTACACGGGCGAGGATGGCTTCGAGATCTCGCTGCCCAACGAACGGGCCGAGGAGTTCGCCCGCCGACTCCTCGATATCGACGGCGTCGCCCCCGCAGGGCTGGGCGCGCGTGACTCGCTGCGCCTCGAGGCGGGCATGCCGCTCTACGGACACGACCTCACCGAAGACATCAACCCGGTCGAGGCGGGCCTGGCCTTCGCCATCCCGAAGGTGCGTCGTAGTGGGGGCTCCAGGGCTGGAGGCTTCCCCGGCGCCGATGTCATCCTGCCGCTCCTCGACACCGGTACGCCACGCGAACGGGTCGGGCTGCGAGCCGAAGGCCGGGCTCCGGTGCGCGACAGGGCTCCGCTCTTCGCCTCGGCAGAGTCGGACGAACAGATCGCTGTGGTCACCTCAGGCGGCTTCGGCCCCTCTGTCGGCGGCCCGATCGCGATGGCCATGCTCCCGCGAGGCACTGCGGGCACCGTCTACGCAGAGGTTCGGGGTAAACGGCTCCCGCTCAGCGTCACTGACCTTCCCTTTATCCCCCACCAGTACAAGCGCTAGGACATCGGCATGATCAGGTACACCGCAGACCACGAATGGCTCGACGACTCCGGGGACGACGTCGCGGTTGGCATCACGGCACACGCCACGGAGGAACTGGGCGACATCGTGTTCATCGAGCTCCCCGAGGTGGGCGCCGAGCTGACGACGGGCGATGAAGCTGCGGTCATCGAATCCACGAAGGCCGCCTCCGGCATCGCTGCACCGTTCGACGGAGTCGTGACCGCCGTCAACGACGAGCTCGCGGAGTCCCCCGAGAAGGTGAACGAGGATCCGACCGGCTCCTGGTTCTTCCGCATCCGCCCAGCCGACCCTGGCGCCCTCGACTCTCTCCTCGACGAAGCCGCGTACCAGGCGCTGATCGGTTGACATGGGCACCTGGCAGGCCACCGCGTACGATCCCGACGACTTCGCCAACCGCCGCCACATCGGCCCCAGTCCCGCCGAGATGGCGCGGATGCTGGACGCCGTCGGCGTCTCGTCGTTGGACGAGCTCATCGACCAGACGATTCCAGCGGACTTCCGTCAGGATCAGCCCCTGAGCTGGCCGCCCCTCACCGAGGCGGGGATGCTTTCCGAGCTGCGTCGGGTCGCCGCCAGGAACCACGTGCGCACCTCGCTCATCGGCCAGGGCTATTACGGCACGGTGACCCCTCCAGCCGTCCAGCGCAACATCCTCGAGAACCCCGCCTGGTACACGGCCTACACCCCCTACCAGCCGGAGATCGCCCAAGGGCGCCTGGAAGCGCTCCTCAACTTCCAGACCATGGTGAGCGACCTCACCGGGCTTGAGATCGCCGGCGCCTCCCTCCTGGACGAAGCCACTGCGGCCGCCGAGGCCATGACCATGGCCTATAACGCCGGCAAGGGGAAGAAGAAGAGGTTCTTCGCCGCTGACGATCTACATCCGCAGGTCCTCGCGGTGCTCGCCACCAGGGCGCTGCCGTTGGGCATCGAGGTCGTGTCCGGTCCGGTGGAGGACCTCGTGGCAGAGGATGTCTTCGCCGCCATCGTCGCCTACCCGGGCACCGACGGACATGTGCGCGACTTCACCGACCAGTGCGCAGCGCTCCATGAGGCGGGGGCGCTGGCCATCGTCGACGCCGACCTGCTGGCACTGTGCCTCATCAAGGAGCCGGGGGCGATGGGCGCCGACATCGCTGTGGGTTCCGCGCAACGGTTCGGAGTGCCCATGGGATACGGCGGCCCCCACGCCGCCTACCTGTCCTGTCGGGACTCGCTCAAGCGCCTGATGCCGGGCAGGCTCGTTGGCGTCTCGAAGGACGCCTCCGGCAACCGCGCCTATCGCCTGGCCCTGCAGGCGCGCGAGCAGCACATCCGCCGGGAGAAGGCCACCTCCAACGTCTGCACCGCTCAGGCGCTGCTGGCGGTGATGGCGTCGTTCTACGCCGTCTTCCACGGCCCGGAGGGGCTCCGGGCCATCGCGCAGCGGGTCCACCTGACCGCGGCGACCCTCGCCCAGCGGCTGCGTGCCCACGGGGCCGCCGTGGAGCCTGCCCAATTCTTCGACACCATCACCGTCGAGGTGGGCCTGGGCCAGGCCGGCATCCTCGCCGCAGCAGAGCATCGTGGCATCAACCTGCGCAAGGTCGGCCGCGACAAGGTCGGCATCTCCGTCGACGAGACAACCACGCTCGACGTGGTGGCCCGCGTCCTGGACGCCTTCGGGGTGCCCGAGCAGCCGGAGCTCAGCGCCACGCCTGCGCTCGCGCCGGAGATCCTACGCGAGAGCGAGTACCTGACGCACCCCGTGTTCCACATGAACCGGGCCGAGTCGGAGATGATGCGCTACATGCGCCGCTTGTCGGACCGGGATCTCGCCCTCGACCGCGCGATGATCCCGCTGGGCTCGTGCACGATGAAACTCAATGCGGCAGTGGAGATGATGCCGATCACCTGGCCGGAGTTCGCGGAGCTCCACCCCTACGCGCCGCAGGAGCAGGCCACTGGGTACCGGGAGGTCATCGAGGATCTGTCAGCCAAGCTGTGCGAGATCACCGGCTACGACGCCTTCTCCATGCAGCCCAACAGTGGAGCCCAGGGAGAGTACGCCGGGCTCCTGACGATCGCCGCATACCACCGCGCCCGTGGCGAGGATCGCGACGTCTGTCTCATCCCCACCTCCGCTCACGGGACGAACCCGGCCTCCGCTGCGATGGCCGGGATGCGCGTCGTGGCGGTCAAGGCGGACGACCACGGCAACATCGATCTGGAGGACTTCGCCGCGAAGGCGCGGGAGGCCGGAGATCGCCTGGCCGCGATCATGATCACCTACCCCTCCACGCACGGCGTCTTCGAGGACACCGTGCGCCGCGTCTGCGACATCACCCACGAGTACGGCGGACAGGTGTACATCGACGGCGCCAACCTCAACGCCATGGTCGGCCTCGTCCGACCGGGCGACCTGGGCGGCGACGTCAGCCACGTCAACCTTCACAAGACCTTCGCCATCCCCCACGGGGGCGGAGGTCCGGGCATGGGGCCCATCGGTGTGAAGGACCATCTGCGGGCCCACCTGCCGAGCGACCCGACGAGCGGAGAACCTGGAGCGGTGTCGGGGGCGATGTTCGGTTCGGCCTCCATCCTGCTCATCTCCTGGGCCTACATGCGGCTGATGGGCGGCGACGGCCTCACCCAGGCCACGCGGGTGGCCATCCTCAGCGCGAACTACCTCGCTTCGCGGCTCGAGGGGGCCTACCCCATCCTGTACCGGGGGGCCAACAACCGCGTCGCGCACGAGTGCATCGTCGACCCACGTGGATTCGCAGCTCACGGCGTGACCGTCGATGACATCGCCAAGCGGCTCGTCGACCACGGCTTCCACGCGCCCACCATGTCCTGGCCCGTAGCGGGCACGCTGATGGTGGAACCGACGGAGTCCGAGACTCTCGCGGAGCTGGACCGCTTCGTCGCGGCGATGCTCGACATCGCCCGCGAAGCCGATGATGTGGTGGAGGGAAGGGTGTCCGCCGACGAGTCACCGCTCAGACGGGCGCCCCACACGGTCGAGGACCTCCTGGCCGAATGGGATCGACCCTACTCGCGCGAGCAGGGGTGCTTCCCCGCCGGCGCCTTCCGGGTGGACAAGTACTGGCCGCCCGTCGGCCGCGTCGACAACGCCTTCGGCGACCGCAACCTGGTGTGTGCCTGCCCCCCGTGGGAGGGCACCGTCAGCTGACGGCTGTCAGGTCGGCCCAGATCCGGTCAATCTGCTGGACGGTGGAGGCCTGATCCGAGCTGTTGTCCACCACCCAGTCCGCCACCGAAAGGCGCTGTCTACGCGAGGCCTGCGCGTTGATCCTGGCCATGGCGTCCTGATTCCCGAGGTTGTTTCGTCTCATGAGCCGCCGGGCCTGGGTCTCGGCCGGGGCATCGACCACGATGACGCGGTCGAATTCCCTGTCCAGCCCGGTTTCGACGAGCAACGGGATGACGTGGACGACGAGGGCGTCGGGCGGCGCGGCGCTCTCCAGTTCCCGGGCCCGTGCGCGGACCAGTGGGTGCACGATCGCGTTGAGGTCCTCACGGCTGCGCTCGTCGGAGAAGATCAGGTTTCCCAGTTTGGCCCGATCGAGCGAACCGTCAGCGTTCAGCACCTCGCTGCCGAAGCGTTCCACGATGCGGTGCAGACCTTCGGTCCCCGGCTCCACCACCTCCCGCGCCAGTACGTCGGAGTCGATGATGACGGCCCCCCGCCGCGCCAGGTCGTCGGACACCATGGACTTCCCGGAAGCAATTCCTCCGGTCAGCGCGATTCTTGCCATGCTTCAAATGGTACGCGCGACTAGGGTGAATGCGGGAAGGGCCGACGGCTCTCCCCTCGGGACCACACGACCAACAAAGGAGCACCCATGGCCCGCATTCTCTGGATCGTCCTCGTGGTGATCGTCGCTCTCTGGGTGATCGGCCTCATCGCCGACATCGCCGGCGGCTTCATCCACATCCTGCTGCTGGTGGCGCTTGCCATCCTCATCTACAACCTGGTGACGGGCCGCAAGGGCGTCTGAGGTTCAACGCAGAAGAGGCCGCCCCTCCTGGAGGGGCGGCCTCTTCTACTGTTCAGGACCGGTCGGTCAGCTACCGGCCAGCCGCTCGCGCAGCGCCTGCAGCGACTCGTCGGTGGCCAGCGAACCCTCGGTGGAGGTCTCGGTCACGTAACCGGTGCCAGCCTCGACGGCTGCCTCGCGGTCTGCGCTCTCGGCCGACTCCACCTGCTTCTTGTGCTGCTCCCACAGAGCGTGCGCCTGGGCGTACTGGGCTTCCCAAGCAGCGCGCTGCTCCTCGAAGCCTTCCTTCCAGTCGTTGGTCTCCGGGTCGAAGCCTTCGGGGTAGATGTAGTTGCCCTGATCGTCGTAGGACGCCTGCATGCCGTAGAGCAGCGGATCGAAGTCGTCTGCGGCGACGTCGATACCCTCGTTGGCCTGCTTGAGCGACAGCGACACGCGACGACGCTCGAGGTCGATGTCGATGACCTTGACCATGCGGTCGTCACCGACAGCCACGACCTGCTCGGGGATCTCGACGTGGCGCTCGGCCAGCTCGGACACGTGGACCAGGCCCTCAATGCCCTCACCGACGCGAACGAACGCGCCGAACGGGACGAGCTTGGTGACCTTGCCGGGCACAATCTGGCCGATCTGGTGCAGGCGAGCGAACGTCTGCCACGGATCTTCCTGGGTGGCCTTCAGCGACAGGGACACGCGCTCGCGGTCCATGTCGACCTCGAGCACCTCGACGGTGACGGGGGTACCGACCTCGACAACCTCGTTGGGGTGGTCGATGTGCTTCCAGCTGAGTTCCGACACGTGCACGAGGCCGTCGACGCCGCCAAGGTCGACGAAAGCGCCGAAGTTGACGATCGAGGACACGACACCCTTGCGGATCTGGCCCTTCTGCAGCTGGGTGAGGAAGGTCTGGCGGACCTCGGACTGAGTCTGCTCGAGGTACGCGCGGCGCGACAGGACCACGTTGTTGCGGTTCTTGTCGAGTTCGATGATCTTGGCCTCGAGCTCCATGCCGACGTACGGCTGGAGGTCGCGGACCCGACGCATCTCCACGAGCGACGCGGGGAGGAAGCCACGCAGGCCGATGTCGACGATGAGGCCACCCTTGACCACCTCGATGACCGAACCGGTGACGACGCCGTCCTCCTCCTTGATCTTCTCGATCGTGCCCCAGGCGCGCTCGTACTGAGCACGCTTCTTGGACAGGATGAGGCGACCCTCCTTGTCCTCCTTCTGCTGGACGAGGGCCTCGATCACGTCACCGACCTGGACCACGTCGAACGGGTCCACGTCGTGCTTGATGGAGAGTTCCTTGGACGGGATGACGCCTTCGGTCTTGTAACCGATGTCGAGCAGGACTTCGTCCCGGTCGACCTTGACGACGGTGCCGGAAACGATGTCTCCGTCGTTGAAAGAAATGATGGTGGCGTCGATCGCCGCGAGGAAGTCGTCGCGGGTGCCAATGTCATCGACTGCGACAGCCGATGCCTCAGTGGAGGAGGTCATGTAGTAGGGCTCCGAAGGTGGTGGACTTGTGCTGCACCGCAGCCCTGTCGTAACGCGCCTCTCCCTGCTCTGTCTGAGGGATTGCAGGCCACAGTGCCCGCCCAGACTACCTGCGAAGTCGATCGCGGGTCAAACCCTAGTCGCGCCCTATTGCGCTCGCGGGTTAGGCTTGTCGGGTGACCGAGATCCCCCCACCAGCCAGGCCGGCCAGAGCCGAGGCCCCCAGCAGCCAGAAGACTGCTGCCATCATAGTCGCCATCCTGCTGGTGACTGCGGCTCTCGTGTTCGCGTTGACCCGTGGCGGGGGCAGCGACACAACGCAGATTCAGCCGCCGACGTCGCCGGCCACCGTCTCCGTGAGCGCCTCCCCGAGCGAGGGGATCCCGACACCCTCCGACTCCGGTACCTCCCCCGCCCCCGCGTCGGCCTCCCCGTCGGTCGTCGCGTCGCCCAGCTCCACAGTCCCCGCCTCCCCGGCGCCCGCGGCCAGCACGGTGGGGGCGGGCGCCCCAGCGTCAACCGTTGCGCCCGCGGCCCCGGCCAAGCCATCGAATCCCGACGACCCCGGGCTGGCGGAGTGCACCGCCGTCTCGGACGGGTTCGTCCCTGAGCGCTACGCGATCGAGGCGGTGGGCGCGAAGGCCAGGGTGCTGTCGCTCGGGCTCGACAACGAAGGCAACATCGCCGCTCCCCCGAAGAACGAGTCCGACACCGCCTCCTGGTGGAACCAGGGACCTCGCCCGGGGAGCGATCGCGGCAAGGCCGTCTTGTCCATCCACACGTACCGCAACGGTGGGGCGGTCGGGAACGATCTGTACGCCGGCGGCACTTCGCAGCTGAAGCCGGGCGACCTCATCAAGCTGTACGGGCCCGGCGGCCAGGTGCTCTGCTACGAGTTTGCTGAGGCGAAGAAGATCTGGATCGACGACTACGACCCGAACTCCGACGTCATGGTCGACTTCGAAGGCAGGCATCAGCTGGCGATCATCATCTGCTGGGACTTCGACCGCCGCACCGAGATCTGGGACTCCCGCATCTTCTTCTACGGCAACCCCATCACCCCCTAGGGGTCGTGGCCGCTGCCCGTGTCGCCGGCGAGCTGCCGAGCCGCAGCACCAGTTCCGCCCCCTGGATGGTGGCCGTACCGGCCGTCGCTCCGGAGTCGAGCACGGTCTCGACGATCTCGCGCACACGTCTGAAATCGCTCTGCCTGACCGCTCGTCGAACGGCGATGTCTCCGAGCATCGGGACCAGCGCTCCGCGTTCGACGGAGGGCAGATCGCGCGCCACCTGCTCCCATTGCCTGTGGTGCTCGGCCGCGGGCATGAGGTCGAGCACCTGCTCAGCCACGTGCGCCAGTTCCGGCGCTGCCACGGATCCCGGGCACGTCTCGATGCCAGGCGACAGGGTGGCCGCCGTCAGCAGGCCCAGGACGAAGACGGTGTGGTAGGACTCGGCGTAGAAGTAGCGGCGGGCCGCGTCGCCGTCGAGCTCCCGGAACCGCTCCTGGCTGAGTGTCATCGAGGGCAGGAAACCCACCTCGTCGTCCACGTCGCGCAGCAGCCGGAGGCCGAAGACCGACGTCGCGTCCCACGACTGGCGCAGGTACGGCCACGTGAACAGCACCTCGGCGGCCAGGTCGAAATCGTCGTCGTCCAGGCAGCGCGCGAGCGCCGATCCGGCATCCTCGACGAGGTCACCCGCGGGACGCGGCAGGCCCGGTTGCCGGTGCCCGAAATCCGTGTGGTAGATGAGCGCGTGAGTGAACGAGTACACCTCTTCACGCGTGGCGAACAGGGCGTCCTGACGGGCTGCCAGGGCGGTGGCTTCCAGCCGCGCCGCCAGCGGAGGCAGGCACGCCGGAGCGCCGAGATCATGCTGCCAGCATCGCTCGATCTGCTTCCAGGGCAACCGCTCCGTCGGCGCTACGGACGTGGTCTGCGCGGCATGGGCCAGGGCCGCGGCGAAGTCTTCATCAGGGAGCCCGACCGCGCTCAGAACGAGGTGGGGTACGGACAGTTCCGGGAGGATGTGGGGCCGCAGCTGCACCCACGTGAGCAGTTCGATGGAGCGGGCGGCCGCCGTCAGCCGCGAGCCGATGCGCCGCACCCTCTCGTCCATCCCCGGCCCCAGCTGCGCCCGGTGCGTGGCCAGCAGCAGCAGAGAGGTCTCCGCCGCGAGCTTGGTCCGGGTGAAGAAGTCTTCGTGCGAGTGCTTCCCTGTATCCAACTCCAGCGCGTCCAACGTCGCTTCAGCGTGGCCGAGGACGGCAGCGAGACGTTGCTCCTCCCGCTGCCGCCCTCTGATTGAGTTGACCGACATCGTCAGCGAATCCTGCCCGGACCCGCGACGCGCTGGACGTCTTCTGCCAGCTTGGTGGCACGATCCGCCATCTCCTGCAGCTCCGCGGGCCGGCCCAGCTCCTCCAGCGCCATTCCGGTCTTCCAGACGTGGATCACGCTGGAGTAGCCGGTGGCGATGTAGTCGTCTGCGACGGTCCCCGGGTCGAACAGCTTCGGTGCCAGTTCGGTGACCGCGCCACCGATCTTCTCGAAATCAACCGCGCCACTACTGCGCAGCTTCTCGAGCACCTCCATCTGTGCCTTTGATACATCGGGCATGATTTCCTCCTCCTTCGGAGAACGCGACCATCCCTGGATGGTCGGAAACCGTTCGGCTTCACGGGTCAGGAGACAGGGGCCTGGGCTGTGATACATCCCTTTTTCCGGACGCCCGGGGCCGCCGAATGAGGCAGGGGTAGGAGAACGTCAGTGGGCGGCCGACTCCCACGAGTCGCCGACCCCGATCGAGACCTCAAGGGGCACGCGAAGCGAGAAGGCGCCGGCCATCTCCCGTTGAGCCAATTCGGTGAGAGCCTCCTGCTCGCCCGGCGCCACTTCGAACACGAGCTCGTCGTGCACCTGAAGGAGCATCCGACTCTGCAGACCCTCTGCCCGGAGCGCGCGTCCCACGTTGATCATGGCCACCTTGATGACGTCGGCAGCGGAGCCCTGGATCGGCGAATTGAGCGCGGCACGCTCGGCCATCTCACGCCGCTGGCGGTTGCTGCTGGTGAGGTCGGGCAAATAGCGGCGTCGGCCGAGCATTGTTTCGGTGTAGCCGTCCTTGCGGGCCTGCTCCACGATCCCCTCGAGGTACGCCTTCACGCCCCCGACCCGGGAGAAGTAGTCGTCCATCAGTTCGCGGGCCTCACCGACGGAGATCTTCAGCTGGTTGGACAGCCCAAAGGCGCTCAGACCGTAGGCGAGGCCGTAGTTCATGGCCTTGATCTTGGCCCGCATCTCCCCGGTGACGTCCTCGGGTTCGACCCGGAAGACCTTGGACGCCATCTCGTTGTGGAAGTCCCGGCCTGACCCGAACGCCTCGATGAGCCCCTCGTCCCCGCTGGCGTGCGCCATGAGCCTCATCTCGATCTGCGAGTAGTCCGCCGACATCAGCGATTCGAACTCCGGACCCGGGACGAACGCAGACCTGATCCGCCGCCCGACCGCCGTGCGGATGGGGATGTTCTGCAAGTTGGGATCGGTCGAGCTCAGCCGACCGGTGGCCGCGATCGTCTGCATGTAACTGGTGTGGATGCGGCCGTCGTCCCCGACCGCGGCGAGGAGACCGTCCACCGTCTGGCGCAGTCGGATCGCATCGCGGTGTGCCAACAGGTGACCGAGGAACGGGTGCTGCGTCTTCTCGTAAAGCGACTCGAGTGCCTCCGCGTCGGTCGTGTAGCCCGACTTCGTGCGCCTGGTCTTCGGCATCCCCAGCTCGTCGAACAGCACGCCCTGGAGTTGCTTGGGTGACCCGAGGTTGACCTCGTGGCCCAGGACGTCGAACGCCGCCTGCTGGGCCGACGCCACGCTCGTGTCGAAGTCGTCGCGCAGCGACTGCAACCTCCCCGCCTCGACGGCGATGCCCAGCTTCTCCATTGTCGCTAGGGTCGTCTGCAGCGGCAGCTCCACGGAGCGCATCAGCTCAGTCCCGTTGCGTTCGTCCAGCTCGCGGTCCAACACCTCCGCGAGGTCGAACACGGCGCGCGCATGGAGCAGGGCCGTGTCGACGGCCTCCGCGTCGTCCTCGGTGAAGTCGAACGCCAGTTGCGCGTCACCGGGGGAGCTCTCCTGGGTGCTGAGCTCCCGCTGGAGGTGGCGCAGCACGAGGTCGGCCAGATCGTAGGTGCGCTGGTCCGGGCGAAGGAGGTAGGAGGCGAGCAACGTATCCTGCGCCACCCCGTCCAATTGCCATCCCCTCGCCCAGCAGGCCAGCGTGGGGCCCTTTGCCCCATGCACCGCCTTGGGGTGCTCGGGATCGGCGAGCCATTCGGCGACGGCGGCATCGTCCTCGGGGGTGAGCTCGGCCGTGTCGAGGTAGGCGCCCGCGCCGTCGGCGGCTGCCAGCGCGAGGGCAGTCAGATCGCCGGTGCCGCTCCCCCAGGTGCCCGCGAAGTGGACGGCGGTGCGCCCGACGGCGTGCTCCGCCAACCAGCCACGCACCTGCCCCTCCTGGAGGCGGGCCCCCTCGACGGTGAAGCTCTCCACCGTCACCGGCTCGGCGGGGCCGAGCTCCAGGAGACGCTCCCTCAGCACCCGGAACTCCAGCGCGTCGAACAGCTCGTGGACCCGCTCCCGGTCCCACTCGCGCCGTGCCGTGTCGTCGATGCTGATGTCGAGGGCGAGATCACGCAGGAGTGCGTTGAGCCGGCGGTTCCTCACCACGTCGGCGAGATGGGTGCGGAACGATTCGCCGGCCTTGCCAGGCACCTGCTCGGCGCGGGCGACGAGATTGTCGAGCCCGTCGAACTGATCGAGCCATTTCGCGGCCGTCTTCGGGCCCACCCCAGGTACGCCTGGAAGGTTGTCGCTGCTCTCCCCGACGAGCGCCGCCAGCTCCGGGTAGCGGGAGGGCTCCACAAGGTACTTCTCAGCAACGGTTTGCGGGGTCATCCGCGCCAGGTCCGAGACACCCTTGCGCGGGTACAACACGGTCACGTGGTCGTTGACCAACTGCATCGCGTCCCGATCGCCGGTGACGATGAACACCTCGAAGCCCTCCGCAACCGCCTGCGTCGACAGCGTCGCGATGAGGTCATCGGCCTCGTAGCCGTCCTTCTCCAGATGGACGATGCTCATGGCGTCCAGCACGTCCTTGACGAGCGTCACCTGGCCCTTGAACTCGGTCGGAGAGGCAGACCGGGTGGCCTTGTACTCCGGATACTCCGTGGTGCGGAAGGACTGACGGGAGACGTCGAAGGCCACCGCCAGGTGCGTCGGCTGCTCGTCGCGCAGCACGTTGATGAGCATCGAGGTGAAACCGAACACTGCGTTGGTGTGCTGACCCGTCGACGTCGCGAAGTTGTCGACGGGCAGTGCAAAGAATGCCCGGTACGCCACCGAGTGGCCGTCGATGAGGAGCAGCTTTCGCGATTGAGTCACGTCGCCGAGCCTACCGCCCACCACGATGGGGGGTCAGGTCTCCCGTCTGTGGGTCTGCCTATGGCAGAGTGCCGCCATGAACAGCATCCCCGACTGGGCCCTTGCGGTCGCCTCCCCCCTGGACACCAAGATGGGCCTCGACCTCACCGAGCTCAGCGCCGAGCGCGTGGTCGGCTCCATCCCCGTCGAGGGCAACCAACAGCCGTTCGGTCTCCTGCACGGCGGGGCCAGCGGGGTACTGGTCGAGACCCTCGGCAGCATGGGCGCACTCGCCTACGGCTACCCCGACCGCGCGGGGGTGGGGGTCGACCTCAACGTCACCCATGTCCGCGGCGTTCGCAGCGGCCGGGTGACGGGGACCGCGACGGCTGTGCACCTCGGCCGGACGATCGTCGTCTATGCGGTCGAGATCGTCGACGACGAAGGCAGGACGACCGCGACCGGCCGACTCACCTGCCACATGACCGCGCTGCCCGGTACCACGCCAACAGCGTGAGTCCGGTTGCCGGCAGCTACTTCTTCTTGTGGCTGATGACGCCCTCGGCGACGTCGCGCATGGACTTGCGCAGATCCATGGCCGTCTTCTGGATCCACCGGAAGGCCTCGGGTTCGGTGAACCCGAGGTCGGCCTGCAGGATGCCCTTGGCCTGATCGATGATCTTCCTCGACTCGAGTCGATCCTCGAGCGAGTTGAGCTCGTCCTCGATCGCCTTGATCTCCTGGAACCGACCCATGGCGATCTCGATGGCCGGGATCACGTCCGACGCGCCGAACGGCTTCACCACGTAGGCCATGGCCCCCGCGTCGCGCGCCCGCTCCACCAGCTCGCGCTGGCTGAAGGCGGTCAGCATGACGATCGGGGCGATCCGCTCCTCCGCGATGATCTCCGCCGCCGTGATGCCATCCATCTTGGGCATCTTCACGTCCATGATGACGAGGTTGGGCTCCAGTTCGCGGGCGAGCTTGACGGCTTCTTCGCCGTCCGCGGCCTCCCCGACCACCTCATAGCCCTCCTCGGTGAGGAGTTCAACCAGGTCGAGACGGATCAGCGCCTCGTCCTCGGCGACGATCACAGTGGGCTTCTTCTTCATGGTGTTTCAGGCATTTCTAACTAGGGGCACGGCCATTGGCGGACCGCAGACAAACCTGCGTGCATCCTACTCGCGTGGGCGACGACATGCCCACTCACGGGCAGCCGCCGCCTTGTGCAAGAATATAGGTCGCGCCCGGCCCGGGTGGCGGAATGGTATACGCGGACGGCTCAAACCCGTCTGGCCGCAAGGCCGTAGGGGTTCGACTCCCCTCCCGGGCACGACACAAGAAGGCCCCCCTCGATCACGAGGGGGGCCTTCTGTCGCGCTGAGGCGTCCCGAAGGGTCGGCGGGTCAGCTCTCGCCGAGCTCCTTCACCTTGTGGACGCGCAGGTTGTTGGTCTTGCCCGGGATACCCATCGGCGAGCCGGAGAGCATGACGATTCGCTCACCGACCTCGATCATTCCGCGGTCACGCAGGTGCTTGTCGACGGCTTCAACGACCTCTTCCTGGTTGGTGAACTCAGGCGTGATGTGCGTATCAACACCCCACGACAGGGTCATCGTCTGGCGGGTGGCGCGCTCGGGCGAGAACACCAGCATCGGGATCGGCGAGCGCAGACGCGAGAGTCGACGGCCGGTGTCGCCCGACTTGGTGAACGCGACGAGGTACCTCGCGCCGATGCGCTCGGCAACCTCCGCGGCCGCCTTCGCCAGGATGCCGCCGGTGGTGTGCGGGTCCCAGTCGATGATGTGGATCTCGGCGTGGCCCTCGCGCTCGGTCTTCTCGACGATGCGTGCCATCGTCGACACCGTCTCCACTGGGAAGTCGCCGACGGACGTCTCGCCGGAAAGCATCACAGCGTCGGCGCCGTCAAGGATGGCGTTAGCGACGTCGGAGGCTTCGGCGCGGGTCGGCCGCGGGTTGGTGATCATCGACTCCAGCATCTGGGTGGCGACGATGACCGGCTTGGCCCACTTCCGGGCGGCGCGGATGATCCGCTTCTGCACGAGGGGGACCTCTTCGAGCGGCAGCTCGACGCCCAGGTCTCCGCGGGCGACCATGAACGCGTCGAAGGAGTCGATGATCTCCTGCAGATTCGCGATGGCCTGCGGCTTCTCCAGCTTGGCGATGACGGGGAGGTGACGACCCTCCTCATCCATGATCTCGTGGACACGACGGATGTCGTCACCCGAACGCACGAAGGACAGGGCGATCATGTCGACGTCCTGGTGGAGGGCCCACCGGAGGTCGCGCTCATCCTTGTCGCTGAGCGCCGGGACGGACACGGCGACGCCGGGGAGGTTGATGCCCTTGTTGTTGGACACCGGCCCGGGGACGGTGACCTCGCACACCACGTCGGTGTCGGTCACCTCGACGGCCTTGAGGCCGACCTTGCCGTCATCGATGAGGATGTGGTCTCCGACGTTCACGTCGCCGGGGAGGCCCTTGTAGGTTGTCGAGCAACGGTGGTCGTCGCCGAGGATGTCATCGGTGGTGATGGTGAACGTGTCCCCCACCTCCAACTGCACCTTCTTGTCGTCGGCGAAACGGCCGAGGCGAATCTTGGGGCCCTGCAGGTCGGCGAACACGCCGACGGTCTTGCCGACGGCTTCGGCCGCCGCGCGGACGTTCTTCAGGCGGGTTCCATGCTCGTTGTAGTCGCCATGGCTCATGTTGAGGCGGGCAACATTCATCCCCGCGTTCAGCAACTCAATCAGGCGGTCAACGGTCTCGGCAGATGGGCCGAGGGTACAAACGATCTTTGCTCTACGCACGGGGCAACCCTACCTGACGGGCTCCCCGGACGCACCGTTGGTTCTCCGATTGCTCCCAGATTCAGCCGGCGCGGACGATCTGAAGCGCACGGTCGAGATCGTCCGGGTACTGGGAACGGAAGCTGACATACTCCCCAGTACCTGGGTGGGTGAATCCAAGTTCCACAGCGTGGAGCCACTGGCGGTCGAGGCCCAGCCTGGCCGACAGCGTGGGGTCGGCCCCGTACAACGGGTCTCCCACGCAGGGATGCCCCAGCGCTGCCATGTGCACCCGGATCTGGTGCGTGCGGCCGGTTTCGAGGTGGATGCGCAGCAAGGTGGCCGCCCGGTGCGCCTCGATCGTCTCGTAGTGGGTGACGCTGTGCCTGCCACCTTCGACGATGGCCATCTTCCAGTCCGCGCCGGGATGCCTGGCGATCGGCGCTTCGATCGTCCCCTCGAACGGGTCCGGGTGGCCCTGCACCAACGCGTGGTACGTCTTGTCCACTGTGCGATCGCGGAAAGCCTGCTTGAGGACGCTGTAGGCCGCCTCAGACTTGGCAACCACCATGAGGCCGCTGGTCCCGACGTCTAGGCGCTGCACGATCCCCTGCCGCTCCGGCGCACCGGAGGTGGAGACAGCCACCCCCGCAGCGGCGAGATGCTCCACCACCGACGGCCCCTCGAACCCGAGGCTCGGGTGGGCGACGACGCCGACCGGTTTGTCCACGACGACGATGTCGGCGTCCTCGTGGACGATCAGCACGCCGTCCGCAAGCCGGGGATCGAGTCGCACGGGCGACGGGGTCAAGGCCTCGGTCAACTCCAACAGTTCGCCGCCGCGAACACGCTGGGAGCCTTTCGTGATGACGGCGCCCGCCAGCAGGAGGTTGCCGCCGTCGATGAGGCTCTCGATGCGGGAACGGCTGTGCCCGGTGACCCGTGCCGCTGCCGCGTCGACCCGCTCCCCCGCCAACGCCTCCGGAATGAGGAAGACGCTCATGCCGGCGCCCTCTCCTCAGCCGGCTCGTCGGCCGCCTCGTCCGGGAAGAAGCTCCCCAGCAGGATGAGAGCCGCGGCGGCGGTGATGAACACGTCAGCAACGTTGAAGATGGCGAAGTACTTGAGCTGGAACATGTCGACGACGTGACCGCGCAGCGGTGAGGGCGGCTGCGTGAAGCGATCCACAAGGTTCCCCGTGATGCCCGCGAGCAGCATGCCGAGCGCGATGGCGTGCCACAGCCGCGTGATCCGGGGCAGCCCGACGACCAGGCAGGCGACGGTCGCGATGATGGCGAAGATCGTGAAGAAGATCGTGGCGTCGGCGCCCATGCCGAATGCCGCCCCCGGATTCCAGATCAGGTTGAGCCGGAACAGGTCACCGACGAGATTGATCGGCTCCCCCGGCTCGAGCTGGGCGAGCGAGATCTTCTTCACCGTCTGGTCAAGCCCGAGCCCGAACACCCCGATCCCGAACGCGATGAGACCGACGCCCCGATGACGAACGCTCAGCGTCGTTCCTCGCGCTGCTTGCACGCCACACACATCGTCGCTCGCGGGAAGACCTGAAGTCGGCCCTTGCCGATCGGCTGTCCGCAGGACTCGCAGAGGCCGTATTCGCCCTTGTCGAACAAGTGGATGGCTAGGCGCAGCTGCTCTGCCATGTCACGCACGTTCTGGGCCAGGGACAGTTCCTGGTCGCGCTCGAAGTTGCTGGAGCCGACGTCGGCGGGATCCCGGCCGGCTCCGTCGGTCCCGCCGCGGAGGATGGCCGCCAGCTCCGCCTCGGTCTGCGCGATGCGCCGTTCCAACCGCTCGAGTTCATCCTTGAGCTCGGCGCGCTGCTCTGCGACCTCCTCGGCCGTCCACGGCTCTTCCCCCTCGAGCACGGGGAGCGCAACCGCCTCGGGGGCGGTGGCTTTCTTCGACGTCGGCATGGATCCTCCTGATCGGGACTGGTTGCGGAAGGCTACCACCTCCCGGCAAGCAACACAGGCCGACACCCACAAAGGGCGTCGGCCTGTGGACCACGTGCGGTGACTAGTGCTGATCCCCCTCGGCGAGGGCGTCGAGGCGCGGGGTATCGGAATGACGCTGGGCCAACTCCGGCACGTCGTGGGGTTCGGGCTGGTCCTCCTTGACGGCGGCCAGGAGCCGCTGCAGGGATCCGGTGATGTTCTCGCGGTAGGAACGCTCGAACGAGCGGAGCGCGTCGACCTTGCCGGTCAGCACCCCCTGCTCGTGTTCGAGCTCCGCGAAGAGCTCCCGACGGCGTTCCTCGGTCTGGCGGTCGAGATCCGTGGCGCGAGCAGTGGCGTCGTTGGTCATGGCCTCGGCGTTGACCCGGGCCTCCGACTCGACGCGCTCGGCCTTCGTACGGGCGTCGGTCTTGATCTCGTTGGCGCGGGCCTCGGCTTCCTCGATCTTGCGCTGCGCCTCGGTCTGAGCCTCATTGACGAGCGTGGTGGCCTGATCGGTCGCCATCTGGAGGAGCCGGGTGACCGCCGGGGCGGCCTCCTCACTCGTGGTCACGGTGAGGTGCTCGGTGCCGCCGACAGCGGTGACCTTCTCGGAACGGGAACGGTCGAACTCGGCGCGGACCTGCTCGAGCTGGGCCCTCAGCCGCTCGTTCTCCGCCTCCAGCTCCCGCACCCGCTGATCGTCGACCTGCGGGGCGAAAGCCTCGTCGTCGCCGGACTCCGACGACGACAGGCGCTCGATCTGAGCGCGCAGTGCTTCGATCTCACGATCCTTCTCCGACAACTCAGCCTGGTGCTCGGAGCCGTCTCCGGCGTCTCCCCCGCCCTGCTGGACGGATTCGACCTCACGGCGCAGACGGTCACGCTCCTGCTCGTGCTCGGCGAAGGTCAGCTCGACCTT
Source organism: Tessaracoccus flavus (assembly GCF_001997295.1). Classification (NCBI taxonomy): domain Bacteria; kingdom Bacillati; phylum Actinomycetota; class Actinomycetes; order Propionibacteriales; family Propionibacteriaceae; genus Tessaracoccus; species Tessaracoccus flavus. The sequence goes on along the minus strand of NZ_CP019605.1, from coordinate 907,899 downwards.
GTCGATGAAGGTGTCGACATCGCCGACCGAGTAGCCGGTCTCGCCGCGGCGCGCCATGCGAAAACGGATCGCGCGCACCTCGTCCAGAGTCAAGCTCATGTTTGCTCCAAGTACTTCTAGGTTCAAGCGGCCTCGCGGCCAATTCCTGGACGCTAGCCTAGCGCGTCAGAACGGGAGGAAGCGCAGCATCGACTGTAGGACCTGGAGAAGGACGAAGAGCACCAGGACGCTGAGGTCGAGTTGAGCGTTGCCCATGCGCACCGGCTTGATGACGCGACGCAGCGCCTTCACCGGTGGGTCGGTGAGGGAGTAGACGAACTCCACGATCACCAGGATCGGACCCTTCGGGGTCCAGCTGGGTGCGAACATCGGCACCCAGGACAGGATCACGCGGGCGAGCAGCAGCCAGATGTAGATGTTCAGCAGCCACCACAGGAGATATGCGACCACAGGCGATCAGCTCTGGTTGAAGAAGCCGCCCGAGGCGATGCGCTCCTTGTCCTCGGGTCCCACCACCAGATTCTGGGGGCAGAGGAGGAAGACCTTGCTGGAGACGCGCTCGATGTTGCCCTTGAGCCCGAAGATGAGACCTGCGGCGAAGTCGACGAGGCGCTTGTCCTCGCCGTCCTCCATGTCGGACAGGTTCATGATGACGGGGATGCCATCGCGGAAGTTCTCCCCGATGACGCGCGCTTCGTTGTACGAACGGGGGCGAACGCTGACGATCCGACTCAAGTCGGCCACCTCCTTCACGACCGGGGCGGCGGGCGCAGGGCGTCGCGTCGGCAGAGGCGAGACGGGAGCGACGGCCGGAGCCGGCTCCAGTTCCTCGTCGTCGGCGAAATCGGCGTCAGCGTCATACTGATCCTCATCCTGGTAGCGACCGTCCTCGACGAGTCCCATCCATGCGGCAAGCTTCCGAACGCCCACTTATGCCTCCTTGTTCGCTATGCAAGGCTAGCGCGCCGCGGCAACCGCGGATGCGACGACGCACCGGCGAGTCGGCATCACTTCATGAAGTCGGGGACGTCCAGGTCGTCGTCGTCGTACTGCGGGGCCACGGGCGCCGGCTGAGCCGGGCGCTGGCCGGGCATCGGGTTGGCCTGTGGGGCCGCCGGCTGGGCCTGTTGACGGGGCTGCTGGGGCTGGGCCTGCTGCGGAGCCGGCCGGCTCTGCTGGGGCTGGGGACGCTCCGCGGGGCGGCTCTGGCGCTTGAGCGGCTGTCCTCCGTCGAAGCCGGCGGCGATGACGGTGACGCGGACCTCGTCGCCGAGCGCGTCGTCGATGACCGTACCGAAGATGATGTTGGCCTCGTCGTGGGCTGCTTCCTCGATGAGCTGAGCCGCGGCGGACACTTCGAACAGACCGAGGTCGGAGCCGCCTGCGATCGAGAGCAGGACCCCGTGCGCGCCGTCGATGCTGGCTTCCAGCAGCGGGGAGGAAATGGCCATCTCAGCTGCAGCCCGAGCACGGTCTTCACCGCGGGCGGAGCCGATGCCCATGAGGGCCGAGCCGGCCTGGCTCATGATCGACTTCACGTCGGCGAAGTCGAGGTTGATGAGGCCTGGGGTCGTGATGAGGTCGGTGATGCCGGAGACGCCCTGCATGAGCACCTGGTCGGCCTGCTTGAACGCGTCGAGGATCGCCACCTGGTGGTCGGTCATCTGCAGCAGCTTGTCATTGGGGATGACGATCAGCGTGTCGACTTCCTCGCGCAACGACTCGATGCCTGTCTCGGCCTGTGTAGCGCGACGCCTGCCTTCGAAGGAGAACGGCCTCGTGACGACGCCGATGGTGAGTGCCCCGATCGAACGGGCGATCTTCGCCACGATCGGAGCGGCACCGGTGCCGGTGCCGCCACCTTCGCCGGCCGTCACGAACACCATGTCGGCGCCCTTGAGCGCCTCCTCGATGTCATCGGAGTGGTCCTCCGCTGCCTGGCGGCCCTTGGCCGGGTCGGCCCCGGCGCCGAGACCGCGGGTGAGTTCGCGGCCGATGTCGAGCTTGACGTCGGCGTCGCTCATCAGCAGAGCCTGCGCGTCGGTGTTCACGGCGATGAACTCCACGCCGCGGAGCCCGGCCTCGATCATGCGGTTGATGGCGTTGACGCCGCCGCCGCCGACACCGACAACCTTGATCACTGCGAGGTAGTTCTGAGATGCGCTAGCCATGTCCGCAAGGCTAGGAGAGGCGGTCGCCGCCCGTCCAACGGCGCGGCCGAATCGTCTCCGATTCACCTCAAGTGGTACTTCAGGGTTTCGTCAGCGGGTCGTCGGATGCCGTGGCGCGGAGACATCGAAGACGGTCGCGTCGATCTCCAGGAGCGCCTCGAGCACCTGCGCCTTCAGCTCAGATTCCTCGGCGCTCCCCCACACCACCGTCCGGCCCTCGGGCAGCAGCAGCGAGATCTGGTCCACCGCGTCGGCCTGGATCGCCTCCACCTCCGGACGAATCTCCCCCGGCACGTGGCGCGCCACCGTGGCGATATCGGCGAGCAACCTCTGTTCCTCGGTATCGCTGCGGGCGAGCAGTGCCCCCGACGAAGGCTCGGCGGTGCTGTGGAACACCACGCCGTCCTCGTCGATCCACTCGAACTGGCCGCCGCGTTCGCGCTGGTATTGCATCCGACGCTCCGTCACGATGATCTCGATCGCATCCGGGAACCGACGCACCACGTCCACCTCGTCGACGGGAGCCAGCTCTCGGACCCGTTCCTCGGCGGATTGCGTCGAGATCCGCAACAGGGGCTCACCGACAGGTACGGCGGCCGCCTGAGCCACCTGTTCCTCCGTGAGCAGTTCGAGGCCGCTCGTAGAGACCTGCTGGGCCGCGAAGACGGGTGAGAAGAACAGCAGCCAGGTGCCCACTGCGGCGCCCACCACGAGCACCGCGACGCCGCCCCACAGGATGAGGGTGCGCCGCTTGGCCGCGCGTCGCTTGGACTGCAGCGCCTGGACGAATCTGCCAGGCGTCAGGGGTTCACTCACCGGGCTTCCGCGTCGGGGCGTTCCTTGAGGATGTCGGCCAGGAGAGGGCCGACGATCGTGACGTCGCCGCAGCCGAGCGTGATGATCAGATCGCCGGGCTGGGCGATGTCGTTGAGTGCGGCCGGCAGATCGTACTTCTCCTGCACGTAGACCACCTCCTCCGCCCCGTGCTTCTTCGCCGCATCGACGACGAGTTCACCGGTCACGCCGGGGATGGGGTCTTCGCGAGCGCCGCAGACGTCGTTGATGACGGCGATGTCCGCCAGGGTCATCACCTCGCCGAACTCGTCGGCGAAGTCGACGGTGCGGCTGTAGAGGTGCGGCTGGAAGCAGGCGATCAGCCGCCCCGACAGCCCGGTGGCCTCGTTGCCCGCCTCAGTGGCGCGGCGCGCCGCTGTCAGCGCGGCGCGGATCTCGGTGGGGTGATGGGCGTAGTCGTCGAAGACCCGGATGCCCGCGGTGTCGGTGATGAGCTGGAACCGGCGCAGGGTCCCCTCGAACCGTCCAAGGGCGTCGACGGCTGCCTCATGGGTGAGCCCGAGCAGTCTCCCCGCCGCGTAGGCCGCCGACGCGTTGGCCAGGTTGTGGTTGCCCGGTACCTGCAACACGATGCGACCCGAGTCATCGCCGTAGCTGATGGTGGCCGAGACCCCGTTGCCCTCGGGCCGCACATCGGTGATCCGGACGTCGGCGTCTGGAGCTTCCCCGTACCGCACGATGTGTCGCGCCTCACCGACGAGATCCTCGGCCAACTGACGCGAGCCGGGATCGTCGACATTGATGATGACGTGTTGGACGGTGGGCCGTGTGGCGAAGGCGCGGAAGCCGTCGGCGTAGGCCTGGGGTGTGCCCCAGTTGACGAGGTGGTCGGCCTCGACGTTGGTGATGACTGCGATCTCCGTGGGGTACTGCAGGAAGGATGCGTCCGACTCGTCCGCCTCAACGACGAACGCCGGGCCCGTCCCCAGCTCGGAGCTCACGCCCGTGGTGGACAGCGGCCCTCCGATGACGTAGCTCGGCTGAGCCCCGGCCTCGGCGAGCATGACGGCGGTCATCGCCGTCGTCGTGGTCTTCCCGTGGGTGCCTGCCACCGACACGCCCCGCTTGCCGAGCATCAGCGCCGCCAGCGCTGCGGAGCGATGCCAGATCCGCAGCCCGCGCCGCTTCGCCTCGACCAGCTCGACATTGTCGGATCGGATCGCCGACGAGATGACAACGGTCTGTGCGTCCCCGAGCTGCTCCGGGGCGTGGCCGACGTAGGTCGTGACGCCGGCGCGGGCCAGGCCCTGGAGCGCGGTCGAATCCGATTGATCCGAACCTGAGGTCTTGACGCCGAGCTGGGCGTAGAGACGGGCGACCCCACTCATGCCAGAGCCCCCGGCGGCGATGAAGTGCACGGGCCCGACCTGGTCCGCTGGGATGACGTCGATGGGGTTGAGGAGCATCTACGAGAGCCTTTCCTTGGCAGCCGCCGCGAGGACGGCCTCGGCGAGGGTTTCCGCCGCGTCGGAGGGATACATCCCGCGGGCTGCCTGGGACATCGCCGCGAGACGGTCGGGATCGGCACACAGGTCGACCACCAGCCGCTCAAGCTTATCCGCCGTCAGCTCCCCATCTTCAACCATCACGCCGGCACCCGCTGCGACAAGGCCCGCCGCGTTGCGTGCCTGCTCGCCGTTACCGTAGGGCCACGGCACGAAGATCACCGGAAGGCCCGACACTGCGGTCTCCATGACCGTGCCCGCCCCCGCCCGGCCCAGCATGAGGTCAGCGGCGGCGTAGGCCACAGCCATGTCGTCGACGAACGCGACGGGTCGGTACCGGGCGCCATTGTCGTGCTCCACGACGACGTGCTCGGATCCGAAGTTCTTGGGGCCGAGCACATGAAGGATCTGGATACCCGCGGTAAGGATGGCCTCGCGGGCGCCCGCCACGGCCTCATTGATGCTGCGCGCTCCCTGCGACCCGCCGCTCACGAGCAGAGTGGAACGCTCCGGGTCCAGCCCGAAGGACTCGCGGGCCTGCGCCGCACCGAGCTTCGGATGGGTGATCGACGCACTGATGGGCATACCGATCAACCGCGCCCCCGGCAGGGTCGTCTCCTCGAACGTGGTGCCGACGAAATGGGCCCACCGCGCCCCGACCTTGTTGGCCACCCCCACGAGCTTGTTCGCCTCGTGCACGACGACAGGCACGCCCGACATCCGCGCAGCCAGGTACGCGGGAATCGACACATACCCCCCGAACCCCACGAGCACGTCCGCCTTCGCCTCCCTGAGTAGGCGTCGGGCCTCCCGCGTCGACCGCGTCAGCGTGTACGGAAGCTTGACCAGGTCCAGGTTGACCGAGCGCGGGAGCGGGGCCGGGGTGATGAGGCGCAACTCCAGGCCGGCCTCGGGGATGACCCTCGTCTCGAGTCCCTTTGCCGTCCCGATGCAGAGGATGGACGCATCCGGGCGCCTGGCGAGGATCGCCTTGGCGGTGGCGATGAGCGGGGAGGTGTGGCCGGCGGTTCCACCGCCGGCGAGTACGACACTGGTCATCAGTCTTCCTTGGTAGCAGCCATCACGCTGGTCATCCGCGGCCGCGCCGCCCTGGGTGCCCTCGTGGCGAGATAGGCGCGGGCCGACGGGGTGTCTCGGGCCAGCGCCATGAGCACGCCGGTGGCCATGAGCCCCGCCATGAGCGCCGAGCCGCCGTACGAGATGAAGGGCAACGGCACGCCGAGCACCGGGAGGAGGTGGAGGACGACGAAGATGTTGATGATCGCCTGGACCAGGAACCACCCCGTGATGCCCGCGGCGACGACGCGATTGAACATCTTGTCCGACCGCATGGCCACCTCGAGTCCGGCCCAGCCGAGGAGTGCGAACAGCCCCACGACGAGGAGGACCCCGAAGAGGCCCAGTTCCTCGCCGATCACGGCGAAGATGAAGTCGGTGTGAGCGCCGTCCTTCAGCCCACCCCACTTCTGCTTGCCCGCTCCCAGGCCGAGCCCCCACCAGCCGCCTGAGGCGAGCGCATAGAGCGCGGCCATAGGCTGCGAGGACAGGTCGGTGTTGGACTGCGGGTCGAGGAAGACGCTGATCCTGCTCATCCGGTTGCCGGAGCCGTAGACCAGCAGCACGACCAGACCCAGCGCGGCGGCCCCCATGGGGATGAGGACGCGCAGGGAGGTGCCGATGAACCAGAGGATCAGCACCATGATGAGGCCGACGATCAGCCCGGTGCCGAGATCCCGGCCGGCAAGGACGAGCGCGAGGATGAGTCCGCCGAGGGGGACGAGGGGAACCGCCAGTTGCGCCGGTTCGTGCAGGCGCCCCCGCTTGAGGTGGAAGACGGTGCCGCACCACACGATCAGAGCGAGCTTCGCGAACTCCGACGGCTGGAACTGCACCGGGCCGATCTCCAGCCAGTTGGTGTTGCCGTTGACGGTGACGCCGAGCGGGGTCTGCACCAGGATGAGCAGAACGACCGCCAGCGCCCAGACGAGCCAGCCGATCCGTCGGAGCAGCGCCGGCGGCGTGCGGCTCAGCGCGATGGCGAAGACGAGGCCGGCGCCCAGGAACTGGAGTTGCCGGATGGCGAAGTAGTAGGGACCGTCCTGAGTGGCCTGCGCCAGCACCGACGAGGCGCTCAACACCATCAGGGAGCCGATCACGACAAGGATCGTGACGCTACCGGCGATGAAGTAGTACGGCGCCATCGGCGACGCTGCGAGCGTCTTGACCTGGGACCAGACGGTGATGGGCCGAGCCGGGGAAGCTGCGTCGGTCGCCATCGAGCACCACCTTTCGTCTAGTTGAGATACCGGGCGACGGCCTGGGCGAACGCGTCGCCCCGGTCCGAGTAACTGTCGAACATGTCGAGGCTGGCGCAGCCCGGGGAGAGCAGCACCGTATCGCCCGGTCGGGCCATGGCCCCAGCCAGGGCGACCACCTCGTCCATCACCCCAGTGTCGGTGCTGTCCAGCACGCGGACAGGGAGGTCGGGCGCGTGTCGGGCAAGCGTCTCGGCGATGAGGTGCCGATCGACTCCGATGACCACGGCGCCGCGCATCTTGCTCCGGTGCGAGGAGATGAGCTCGTCGAAGGTCGTCCCCTTTGCCTGACCCCCAGCGATCCAGACGAACGAGTCGAAGGCCTGCATGGCCGAGTTCGCCGCGTGGGGGTTGGTGGCCTTGGAGTCGTCCACCCAGGCCACCCCACCGCTCTCGGCGACCTTCTGGATCCGGTGGCCGGCCAGCTGCAGGCGTTGGAGGCCGGCGGCAACGGAGGGGGCCCGGACCCCGTAGCTCCGCGCCAGGGCGGCGGCGGCGAGCGCGTTGGCGACGTTGTGCGGGGCGAACGGCTGCACATCGGAGATCTTCGCCAGTTCGAGGGCGGAGTCACGGCGCTGCTCGACGAAGGCGCGATCGACGATGAGGTCGTCGACGATCCCCAGCATGGAGATGGCCGGGGTTCCCAGCGTGAACCCGATCGCCCGTGCCCCCTCGACCACCTCGGCGTCCTCCACCATGCGCTCGGTGACGGGCTCATCGACGTTGTAGACGCACGAATGGGTGACGCCCTGGTAGATCTTCGCCTTGTCGTCGGTGTAGCGCTGCATCCCGTCGTCCCCGGCGTACCACTCGAGGTGGTCGGCGTGCACGTTGAGCACGACGGCCGAGTGCAGGTTGACGTTGTTCATCCAGTGCAGCTGGAAGCTCGACAGCTCGACGGCGAACACGTCGTAGTCGACGTCGTCGAGGATGGCCTCAATGATGGGCCGGCCGATGTTTCCGACCGCGGCTGCCTTCCGCCCGTCAGCGATCAGCATCGACTCCAGCATCTGGGTGGTGGTGGTCTTGCCGTTGGTTCCGGTCACCGCCAGCCACGGGATGGAACGGTCCGGCTGCATCATCCGCCACGCGAGTTCGGTCTCCCCCCACACCGGCACTCCGGCGGCGGCCGCCTGCTTGAGCAGCGGCGCGCTGGGCCGCCAGCCGGGCGAGGTGACCACGAGGTCGGTACCGGGCGGGAGCTCCGCCGTCGCTCCCCTGCCGAGCCGAACAGTGACGTCAAGGGTCTCCAGCAGGGTCGCCTTGTCGGCGTGTGACTCCGATTCGTCGAGGACCGTGACCTTGGCGCCCAGCGACATCAGCCCGTCGGCAGCGGCGAATCCGGAGACCCCCAGCCCCGCCACGACGACCTGCGCACGGCTCCAGTCCGACAGTCTGTTCGCGCTGCGGATCCACTCCCCGGTCACTGGCCGACCACCCATTCCGCGTAGAAGATGCCGACGCCAAGGGCCACGCAGAGCCCGCAGATGATCCAGAACCGGATCACCACGGTCACTTCCTGCCAGCCGAGGAGTTCGAAGTGGTGATGGATCGGCGACATCTTGAAGATCCGCTTGCCCTTGGTGGCCTTGAAGTAGCCCACCTGCAGCGCCACCGAGCCGACCTCGATGACGAAGAGGAGGCCGAGAACCACGAGCAGCAGCTCGGTGCGGGTGAGCACGGAGAGACCGGCCAGCGTCGCTCCGATGGCCATGGATCCCGTGTCCCCCATGAAGATCTTCGCGGGCTTCGCGTTCCACCACAGGAAGCCGAAACACGCTCCGGCGAACGCGATGGCGACGACCGCCAGATCGTGCGGATCACGCACCACGTAGCAGCGGGGGCCGGCAGTCGAGGCGCGGGAGCACCACTGGTTGAACTGCCAGATGCTCACGAGAGTGTAGGCGGCGAACACGAGGGTGGCGCTGCCGGCCGCGAGCCCGTCGAGCCCGTCGGTGAGGTTGACGGCGTTGGACCAGGACATGATGAGGAAGACGATGAACAGCACCGCGAGGAACAGCGGCAGGTGCAACCAGTTGATGTCGCGGAGGAAGCTGACGGCCGGGGACGCTGGGGTGAGCCCGCGGTCGTTGGGGAAGTTCAGCGCCAGCAGGGCGAAGGCGGCGCCGATGAGGAACTGGCCGATGAGCTTGCCTCGGGGGGTGAGCCCCAGGCTGCGCTCCTTCGAGATCTTCGCCCAGTCGTCGAGGAAGCCGAGCGTGCCCATGCCGATGGCCAGGCCGAGCACCAGCAACGCCGACAGGGACGGTGCCTGCCAGCGAAGCAGGTGCGCGACGAAGTAGGCGAGCACGGCGGCTCCGACGATGACCAGACCACCCATGGTCGGCGTCCCACGCTTGACGTAGTGGGCGGTCGGACCGTCCTCGCGGATGAACTGGCCGTACTGTCGCCGGGTGAGGAAGTTGATCAGCAGGGGCGTGGCCAGCATTGCGAACAGCAGTGACAGCCCGCCCGCGAGCAGGATCATGATCATGAGTCGTCTCCGTCCAGGGCAACCAGTTCAGCAGCGACGGTTTCCAGCCCGACGCCTCGCGATCCCTTGATGAGGACCACATCGCCGGGGGAAAGGTTAAGCGACGATGCGATGGAGTCGCGATCCGAGACCCGCGCGGCGAGCCCCTCCGCGGTCGCTCCGGCCACGATGCTGCTCGCGTTCTCGCCGACCGCGATCACCTCGGCCACACCCATGTCGGCCGCGAGCCGTCCCAGCTCCACGTGGCTCTCCTCGGTCAGGGGACCGAGCTCCAGCATGTCGCCGAGGACCGCGATCACCCGACCCGAAGGGTGTTCCGCCCTGGTGCTGAGCCCCAACTCGACGGCGGTCCGGAGGCCCACCTCCATCGAGTCCGGGTTGGCGTTGTAGGCGTCGTTGAGTACCAGCACCCCGTCGTGGCGCTGCAGGAGTTCCATGCGCCAGCTGGACCGCTGCGTCGCCCCGGACAGCGACGACGCGACCGACTCGACATCCAGCCCGACGGCGACGGCGGCCGCTGCAGCGGCGAGGGCGTTCATGACCTGGTGCCGGCCGATGACCGAGAGCTCCACTCTTGCCGTCCGGTCGCCGTCGTCGTCGGAGACCACCAGCTCGAAGCTCGCCTGGCTGAGCCCGTTGAGTGTGACGTCACGGGCGGAGACGCGGAGATCACCGGGAGGCAGGTCCCCTTCGCCGAACCAGGCAACCCGGGCGCTGGTCCTCTCGCGCATGGCGGCGACGGCCGGGTCGTTGGCGTTCAGCACCGCCCAGCCCTCACTGCTGAGATCTGCGACGATCTCCGACTTCGCCTTCGCGGTCGCCTCGACCCCCCCGAACTCGCCGACGTGGGCCCTGCCGACGTTGAGGCACACGCCGACGTCGAGGCCCACCAGGGAGGTGAGCCAGGAGATGTGCCCGATCCCCCGGGCCCCCATCTCGGAGACGAGGTAGGCCGTCTCGTCGTCGATCCGGCAGGCGGTCAGGGGGACGCCTACCTCGTTGTTCTGCGATCCGACGGGTGCCACGGTGGGGCCGGCGGCCTCGAACACCTGCGCCATGAGGTCCTTCGTGCTGGTCTTGCCCGAACTGCCGGTGACCCCGATGCTGATCATGCCGCGGGCCCTGGCTTCGCGGACGAGCCCGCGCGCGAGCCAGCTCAGGGCCGTCACGGAATCCTCCGCGAGGAGGTGCGGCACGTCGGCCTCGGTTGAGTACATGCCGATGATCCCCCGCGCGCCGGCCTCCACGGCCGCGCCCGCGAACGCGTGGCCGTCGACCCTCTCCCCCGGGATCGCGACGAACAGGCAGCCCTCCGTGGCCTCGCGGTTGTCGATCACGACGTCCGGGCCGACAGTCGCGTCCTCACCGAACAACTCGACCGGAGCCGGCTGCATCAGATCGACGAGTTCACTCATCAAGCGTGGCCGCATCCTGCGTCCCTTCCTCCGTCAGACGGCGCCACGCGTGCGTCGCCTCCTGTGCGTCATCGAAGTCGACCGTGCGGTCGGCCAGGATCTGTCCCCGCTCGTGTCCCTTGCCGAGGATGGCCACCACCGTACCGGGGGCGGCCCTCCGGAGGGCCTCTTCGATCGCGGCGCGTCGTCCAGGCACCTCCACAACGTCGCCGCCCGCTGCACGCGCTCCCGCGAGCGTCTGCGCACGGATGTCCTCCGGAGGCTCGCTCCGGGGGTTGTCGTCGGTGACGATCGTGAGCGCGCTCGCCCGGGCCGCCGCCGCCCCCATGTGGGGGCGCTTGTCGGCATCCCGGTCTCCCCCGCACCCGAGCACGGTGATCACGGGTCCGAGCACAGCCAACGACTCGACCGCCGCTGACACGGCCTGGGGGGTGTGCGCGAAGTCGACGACGACCATGGGGGCGGGCCCGTCGAGCGGCACGCGCTGCATCCGGCCGGGGACCTGGGCCGCCCTGAGTCCTCGGAGTGCGGCGTCCGTCGGAGTGCCGGCCGCCTCGAGCATGGCGAGGCTGACGGCGGCGTCGATCATGTTGTACTCCCCCGGCAGCGACAAGGTGAGGTCCAGCGTTTCACCGTCGCGGGTCACGGTGGCGGTGCCTCCCAGCGGATCCACCGGTCGGTAGCACTCGAGCCGGTAGTCCACCCCGGCGGCGGTGCCGACTGTCACCAGGCGACTGGCTCCGTGACCCGCCACCCTGTCAGCGAGTTCTTTCCCGCGTGGGTCGTCCACCCAGATCACGCTGACCTTGGACCGGCCCGGCTCGAACAGCGCGGCTTTCGCTTCGAAGTAGTCGTCGACGTCGCGATGGAAGTCGAGGTGGTCGCGGCCGAGGTTGAGGAACCCGACGACGTCGAACTCGATCGCCTCCACCCGGCCGAGCGCGAGGGCGTGGGAGCTGACCTCGAGCGCGACCGCTTCAGCACCCCGGGCCGACATGACCGCCAGTAGCGCCTGCAGGTCTGGCGACTCGGGGGTGGTCACGGTGGAGCGGGTCGATGGGATCTCCGCGTCCCCGAGCCTGAATCCAATCGTGCCGATGGTGCCACAGAGAACCCCGGCGGCCGCGAGCCCGGCCTGCAGCAACGCCACGGTCGTCGTCTTGCCGTTCGTTCCGGTCACCCCGAGCATGGTCATCCCTCGAGCCGGCTCGCCGAAGAGTCGCGCGGCCATGACGGCCATGACCCGCCGTACGTCCGCGGCCGCGACGACCGGCACGTCCTCCCGCCGCAGGAGCGCCAGGCCCTCGTCGTCGGTGAGGATTGCTCCGGCGCCGGATTCGACCGCGCTGCGTGCGAACTGGGCACCGTGGGCCCTCGTGCCGGGGAGTGCCACGTACAACCACCCCGGTTGGACGGCGCGGGAATCGAGCGTGATGCCGGTGAGCGACACGTCGGCCGTCGTGTCGCCCATGAGTCCCAGGCCCGCCCCCAGCACCGAGAGTGGGGCTGCTGGCGGATCGGCGGGGCGAAGCGGGCTGTCCATCAGTCGAACGTTAGCGGTAGCTCCGGCGCTTCGGCGGTGGAGGGCGCAACGTGGAACCGGGGCAGGGCCAGCGACAAGACGTTGTTGACCACGGGCAGAGCGAGGCGGCTGCCCAGGTTGCCGTTGGTCGGCTGATCCAGCACGACGTACACCACGATCTGGGGGTCCTCTGCGGGGGCCGCCCCGACGAACGACGCTGTGAAGCCGTTGTAGCACTTGCACGCGGGGTCGAACCGCTGCGCGGTGCCGGACTTGCCGATGGTCCGGTACCCCGGGATGGCGCGCGAGTCATTCAGCGTGATGACCGACTCCATCATCTCGACCACCATCGACGACGCATCCTCGGAGATGACACGCCGCGATTCGGGCGTCGGCAGTTCGATCGGCGTACCGTCCGAGGTTGTCGCGGACCGGATCAGCCTCGGCTGGTGGTAGACGCCACCGTTGACCGCTGCCGAGACCGCGGCAGCCATCTGGATTGCGTTGACGGAAAGTCCCTGCCCGAACGCGATCTGATCGCGGGTGTAGTCGGCCATGTCGGCGCCGGGCACCACCCCCGTCGACTCACCGGGCAGGCCGGTCCCCGGCTTGGTGCCGAGCCCGAACTCCTGGAGGTATCGGGAGAGTTCGGCCTTCGGCAGTTGCCTCGCAAGCTGGATCGTGCCGATGTTGGAGGACTGGGCGACAATCCCCCGCGCCGTCAGGTTGATGGTGCCGTGGTCGAACGAATCGCGCACATATCCTCCGCCGGACGCGATCCTCGGCGGCACGACGACCTTGGTCGCCGGGGTCACGAGGCCGGAGTCGGCCAGCGCTGCCATCGTCAGCACCTTCTGGACCGAGCCCGGCTCGTAGACCTCGGTCACCGCCCGGTTGCCCCTGTCCTCCTCCTCGGCCGCGCCGGGGTTGGTGGAGTCGTAGCTCGGGTAGTTGGCCAGCGCCAGAAGCTCACCCGTCTTGGTGTTCATCATGACGAGCTTGCCGGTCTTGGCCCCGGCTTCCCGGACGCCATCGGCGAGCGCCTGCTCGGCCATCCACTGCATGTCGGAGTCGATCGTGAGGGTGTAGCTGTTGCCGTCCACCGCCGGGGTCATCACGTTGGTGCCCAGGGGGATCCTGCCGTAGGTGGAGCGGTCGTAGGTGGTCTGCCCGGGAGTGCCGCGGAGGCCCTCCTCAAGCGAGTACTCGAGGCCGCCGGCGCCCTCGCCCTCGGCGTTCATGAACCCCAGCACGTTGGATGCGACGCTGCGGTTCGGGTACACGCGAATCGGGTCGGGGTCGGCGAACACGCCGAACCACGGACGCCTGCGGTCTTGGTCGATGCCCAGCTTCATGTCGGCCTGGATCGCGGTGTAGACGTCGGCCGGCACCTTGCGCTCAACGATCTCGTAGCGCGAGTCAGGCGTGGCGATGAGGTCGAGGTACGTCTGCTTCTTGCCGCCGAGATGCTTGACGAGGATCTCCGCCACGGCGTCCGGTGCCGCGGCCGCCTCCTCCTGCTTCTTCGCGCTCATCGCGTAGCGCTTGTCGGCGCCGTTGGTGCGCACCATGTCGGGATCGATGGAGATGATCATGGCCGGTTCGGTGGCGGCCATCACCACGCCGTTGCGGTCGGTGATGCTGCCCCGCGTGGCGGGCAGCTCGCGCGTCGACTGCATCTTGGCAGCGGCCTCGGCCGCGAAGGCCTGCGAATCGAGCGCCTGCAGTTGGACAGCCCGGAGACCGGCGCCGCCGAGCAGCATCGCCACCACCACCATGAAGACACGGATGCGCACGGACTGGCGACCGACGGGGAGCCGAACCGACTTGCGGTACCGCCGTGGTGCCGGCTTGGCCTTGCCGGCCGGTCGCCCGGCCGGTCGGCCGGTCGGCCGGACAGCCGGGCGAGGCTTCTTCGCCGGGTTCGTCCCGCGGGAGGCAGTCGTGGGGCGCTTCTTCGCGCCGGGCGCCGGCCGCCGCTGCCCCGTCACGGCTGCTCCTCCGTGGAGCCCGCCGCGACGAGAGCCGGATCAGCCACGGCCGGGGGCGGCTCCGGGGCCGGGGTGATGATGGGCACCGTCGGCTCCGCCGGGGAGGGGGCGATGCCCCTGAGGAACGGCATCTCATCACCGGTGGCCTTGGTGGGTTCCCCGGTGACGGTCCCGTCGGCGAGATTGACGAAGGCGGGGTACGGGTTGGGCACCATGCCCAGCTCCGTGGCGCGCAGCGCCAGCGCGTTGGCGCTCGACGCGCGCTGGAGGTTGGATTCGAGCGCCGCTGCGCGGTACCCGAGTTGGGTAGAGGTGGTGCGCAGCGACGCAAGTTCCTTCGACTGAGCCCCGACGGAGGTCGTCACGATCATCACGAGCGCCAGCCCCGCCGCCAGGAGCGACAACACGATGCCGACGAACCCGAGGGTGGAGACGGCGGCGGTCGGAGCTGCGGGCACCACCCGCAGCCGCGGGCGTGGCTGGACATCCTGGGCGATCTGCTGGGCGCTCATGCGGCCTCCTTCACTCGTTGGGCGACCCGCAGCCGCGCGGACGCGGCCCGGGGGTTGGTGTCGATTTCGTGTTGATCCGGGCGCTCGGCGCCTCGCGTGAGCAGCGCCAGCTCGGCCCGCAGGTGATCGGGCACCACGGGCATGTCCCGGGGCCCGCGGTCGGTGGCCCGTTCGGCAAACGTGCGCTTGACCAGCCGATCCTCCAGCGAGTGGTAGCTGAGGACGGCCATGCGGCCACCGACCGCGAGTGCCCCCACTGCCGCTGGGAGTGCAGCCTCAAGCGCAGCCAGTTCCCGGTTCACCTCGATCCGCAGAGCCTGGAAGGTGCGCTTGGCAGGGTGGCCGCCCGTGTGGCGCGCGGCCGCCGGAATCGCCGCGGAGATGGTCTCCACCAACCGGGCGGACGTGCGGAACGGTTCGGCCTCCCGTGCCGCGACGACGGCGCGCGCGATGCGGTCGGCGAACCTCTCCTCGCCGTAGCGGCGGAGGATCCTGGAAAGGTCGCGAGAAGAATAGGTGTTGAGCACGTCGGCGGCGGTCTGACCCTCCCCCTGGTTCATCCTCATGTCCAGTGGCGAGTCGACCCGGTAGGCGAACCCGCGGTCGGTCCGGTCGATCTGCAGCGACGAGAGGCCGAGGTCGAGGAGGATGGCGTCCACCGTGTCGACGCCCAGGTCCTCCAGGACTTCGGGCAGTTCGTCGTAGACCGCCTGCACGAGGGTGGCCCGGTCGGCCAGGTGCCCCAGCCGCTCGCGAGCCACCTCGTGGGCATCCGGATCGCGGTCGATCCCGATCAGGCGGGCGGAAGGGCAGGCCTCAAGGATGGCGATGGCGTGACCGGCCAACCCGAGCGTGCCGTCGACGTACACGGCGCCCGGCGCTGTCAGCGCGGGGCGCAACAGTTCGACGATCCGGTCGCGCATGACCGGATCGTGGACGTCGGCAAAGCCCTGCGTTGCGATGGTTTCGACCCTTCTGGTGTTGTGTGTGGTCCTCGTCTGGAGGTTCCCTTCCGGGGGACCTGACATCGGGGAAGTGAAGTCAGGGCGCCGGCCGGGAGCCACCGGACGAGGCCGCTATTGATCGCCCAACAGGGCTGTGACTGCGCTGTCCATCTCCGCGAATCCGTCTTCGTTGGCGTCGGAGTAGGTGAGCCAGGTCGAGGCGTCCCAGATCTCGGCGCGGTCCCCCGCACCGATCACGACGACGTCTCGGTCCAGTCCGGCGTAGGTGCGCAGCAACGGGGGGATCGTCACGCGGCCCTGCCGGTCTGGGATTTCAAAGCTGGCCCCGGCCGTCAGCATGCGCTGATAGTCGCGGACCTGCTTGAGGGTGCTGGGAGCGTTGAGCACGGGGCGCAGCAGCGCCTCGAACGTGGCCTTGGGGTAGACGGCGAGCGCCCGCTCCTGGGTGCGGGTGACCACAAGCCCCTCCTCGAGATCGTCACGGAAGCGCGCGGGAAGGATGAGTCGGCCCTTCTCGTCCAGCTTCGGCGTATACGTCCCCAGAAACACTGTCGGGCACCCCCTTTCCTCCCTCGAGCCACCACTTCGCTCCACTGCGCCCCACAGTACCCCACTTCCCTCCACTGGGGCACCACTTTGCGGCGTGTTCCCGGCTCGCTTCCCCCTGCAACTAGGCTGGTCCCGGCCGCATCGCCGACCACCCACCCAAAGGAGCCTCTGGTGAACGAGTCCTCAGTCACGCTGCGTGAAGTCGCGGAACTTGCCAACCGCATCTCAGCGGAGATGGCACGCGTCATCGAAGGCAAGCCTCAGCAGATCCGCACCGCCGTCACGGTCCTCCTGGCCGGGGGCCACCTCCTCATCGAGGATGTCCCCGGCGTCGGGAAGACGGTGCTCGCGAAGTCCCTGGGCCGCGCCATCCACGGCGACGTCAAGCGCATCCAGTTCACGCCGGACCTGCTGCCGAGCGACGTGACGGGAGTGTCGGTGTTCAATCAGTCCACCCGGGAGTTCGAGTTCAAGCCGGGCGGGATCTTCGCCCACATCGTGCTGGGCGACGAGATCAACCGGGCATCACCGAAGACCCAGTCGGCCCTGCTGGAGTCCATGGCCGAGGGTCAGGTCTCCGCAGACGGCAAGACGTACGCCCTCAGCAAGCCGTTCATGGTCATCGCGACGCAGAACCCCATCGAAATGGAGGGCACCTATCCCCTCCCCGAGGCGCAGCGGGACCGCTTCATGGCCCGGATCACCATGGGGTACCCCGCCCGAACCTCCGAGATCGCCATGCTCACCCACCACGCGGGGGGAGACCAGCTGGACACCGTCACGCCCGTTACTGATGCCTTGGCCGTGGCCGCAGCCGTCGAGGCGATCCGGGCGGTCTACGTGGCCCCGGTCATCAACGACTACATCGTGACGATCGTCGACAAGACCCGCACCCACGACGACCTCCGGCTCGGGGCAAGCCCTCGGGCCTCGCTGCACCTCATGCGCGCCGCCCGCGTCCAGGCTGCGCTGGCCGGGCGGGACTACGTCATCCCTGAGGACGTCTCCGCACTCGCGGTGGAGGTGCTCGCCCACCGGGTGCTCACCACCGTAGAGGCGCAGGTGGCTAGGAGAGACCCCGACGACATCGTGCGGTCCATCGTTGCCTCCGTCCCCACTCCCGCCCGGGCCTGACATTGGTCCGCAACGGCACACGGCTCACCGGCCGCGGGGTCGCGCTGGTACTGCTCGGCGCACTGGCCTCCGCCGCCGCCGCCTACATCGGTGAGCTCGACCTGCTGTGGCTGACGGTGGCCTTGGTGGCGCTGCCGCTGCTGTCAGTGGTCTACCTCGTGCTCGCACGCCCTCGCGTGCGGTACGAGCGCAGCGTCGATCCGTCTCAGATCCCGGTAGGCACCACCACGCGGGTGGTGCTTCGCGTGGCGAACCAGTCGCCGGCCCAGTCCAGCGCCCTGAGGTTCGCCGACGCCGCGCCGGAACCCCTCGGCGGGGGCGCGAGCTTCCTCATCGCGCGCGGCTTCGGACGCTGGAGGCAGGCCGTCGGCTACACCGTCGAGGCCACCCGGCGGGGCCGGTTCCACCTCGGCCCGTTGCGCGGCACCGCAACCGACCCGTTCGCACTGGCCGCCCGGACCTTCACCGCGAAGGGCGACGAATCAGTGCTCCGGGTGACGCCGAAGGTGTGGCCGCTGGGAAAGCTGTCGGGAGCCGCTGGGATGGGCTCGGCGGGTGACGCCACCCCCAGCGGCTGGGGCCGGCCGGTCAGGACGACGTCCTGGTCCGCGAACACAGACACGGCGACGACATGCGCCGGGTCCACTGGAAGCTGTCCGCCAAGCAGGACGACCTCATGGTCCGGCTGGAGGAGCATCCGTGGGACCCGTCCAGCACGCTGATCGTCGACACCCGCACCGCGGCCCACTTCGGCGACGGCCCGCGCGGAAGCCTGGAGTGGGCGGTCTCGGCCGTCGCGTCGGTGGCCGCGCTTCTGACCGAGGGCAGACATCGGGTTGCGATCCTCTCGCCATCCGGCGTCGTCCACCAATCCGGACGCGCCGTCGGTGAGTCCGCCAAGCGGGCCATGATCGAGTCCCTGACGGATCTGACCGCATCGGACATCGACTGGCTCGGAGAGGCAGTCGCCGACCCGGAGGCGATGGGATCGTCGGCGGCGGTCATCGCCGTCACCGGACTGCTCAAGCCGTCCGATGCCGCGGCACTCGTCGCCGCGAGTGCCAGGGCACGCAAGCTCATCGCGCTCGTCCCTGACGCCGACGCCTGGGGCGGCGCCCCTCACCCGGAGCACGACAAGGCCTGCCGACTGTTGCTGGGCCACGGCTGGACCGTCGAGCGCTACCGGCCGGGCGAGACCGTCCCGCTGGTCTGGGAGAGGGTGTCACGGTGAGGTTCTCCTATCACCCTCTCACTAGCGTCGTCATCGCCGTGGCGGTCTGGCTGGGGCTGTTGCCGCTGCGGACGATGCTCCAGGACCACACCTTCCTCTACGAGGCGATTCTTCCGCTCGGGGTGTCGGCCGTCGTGGGGCTGGCGCTCGCGGCGCTGCGGAGTCCGCGGGCGTTGACCCTGCTGGCCCAGTTCGTCGGCGTCGCCGGGGTCGTCGCCTGGCGCGGTCTCAGCCTCGCCGAGGGGCCGGAACCCGCCGCGGCCCTTCGTGACCTGACCTTGGCTGGCACTGCGGCGATCCGTACCGGCGTTCCGCCCCTGGAGCCGCAACCCGGCCTGGCCTGGCTGATCCTGCTCCTCACCGCCACGCTGGTGCTGGTGGTGGAGTTGCTCGTCAACGGGCTGGAGCAGCCCGCATGGGCGATAGCGCCGCTGGCGCTGAGCTTCGGCATCGCCGCGCTGGTCATCCGGGAGGATCTCCCGTGGCCCCACGTCGTCCCCGCCCTGGCGGGATTCCTCATGGTCCTGGCCAGCGTCACGGGCGTCCACGGTGACGCAGTGGGGAGGGCGTCGCGGGCCACCGCGCACCACCTCTCCAGGATGGTCGCCGCTGCTGCGATCGGAGCTGCCGCGCTCGGGGTGTCCCTCGCCGCGGCACCGCTGGCGCCGCTGGGCGAGAAGCAGCCCTGGGCCGAGGCCGGCAACGACGGCCCCATCCAGCTCAGCGACCCCACGGTCCGGCTGGAGGAGGATCTCCGCCGGCCCAGCGACCGCCCCGTGCTCACCTACCGCACCGACGACGGCGAACCCATCTATCTCCGCACGGTCGCGCTGCCGGAACTCACCACCGGCGGCGCCCGGCTGCTGCCCATGCGCCTGTCCCGCTTCGGGATGGAGAACGCCTACAGCTACCCGGGCGACGAGGTCGAGGTCGAGGTGCAGATGGCCGAAGTCCCGTCGGAGTACCTCCCGGTGCCGTTCGCGGTCGACTCGATCGACGCCGCCGGGAACTGGTCCTACGACCCCGACACCATGGCGGTCGTGGCGTCCGGGCCAGAGCGCAGCCAACAGACCGTGGGACTGGAGTATTCGGTGGTCTCCACGGTCGTCAATGCCAGCCGCGACCAGATCGCTGCGGCGGAGGCCGGGGCCGACGTCGATCCGACGAACACGACGATCCCGAACGGCCTGACCCCCGGCGTCACCGAGCTCACCGCCCAGGTGGTCGCGTCGTCCACCACCGCCGGCGAGAAGGCGCTGGCCATCCAGTCGTGGCTCCGCTCGGACGCCTTCGCCTACACGCTGGACGCCCCGAGCACCACCTCCACCGACGCCATCAGCGCCTTCCTCACCGCCGATCGCGCCGGGTACTGCATCCACTTCGCCGCCGCCATGATCACGATGGCGCGGATTGAGGGCATCCCCGCACGCATGGCGGTCGGCTTCACGCCGGGCCAACAGCTCGAGGACGGGTCGTACGAAGTGACCTCCCACGACGCCCACGCCTGGCCGGAACTGTTCCTCGAACCCCTGGGATGGGTGCCGTTCGAGCCCACGCCCGCCTTTGAGGGGCCCGGTGACTACACCGACCCGGCGGACCAGGCACCGGCCGAGCCCTCCCCCGACCCCTCGGCACCCGCCGAGCCGTCAGAGCCCGCCGAACCGTCGCCGAGCCCCACCGCGTCCCCGTCGGCCCCCGCCACGCCACAGAGCGATCCGGGGTCCTCAGTGCCCGGGTGGGTGCCCGCGCTGCTCTGGACGCTGGGCGGGCTGGTGCTCCTTGGGCTGCCGGCGCTGGTACGGATCGGTCTGCGCTCGTGGCGCCTGCGAGGCGGTCAGGATCCGGGTGCGGCTGCAGACGCGGCGTGGCGCGAGGTGGAGGATCTGTTCGTCGACCACGGACGGTCCTGGCCTCACGGTTCGCCCGTCCCTGCCGCTGAGGCGGCGTCCGACGGGCTGCCCGCATCAGCGGCGTCGTCACTGATGTCGCTCGCCCACACCGTGGAGAGGAGCCGTTTCGCGCGCGCCGGGGCACCGGCCGACGACGTTGCCAGCCATGTCCGCGCCGTGCGCTCCGGTCTGGCGGAGACCACCGACCGGTGGCGGCAGTGGCGTGCGGTCCTGGTTCCGCCGTCGCTGTTCCGGCGACGGCGACCGGCTCGCCCGGGCAGTTGACTAGCCGCCTAGAATGGCAGTCAAGGCCGACGAGGGAGATCCAATGGCGCTTTCGGAGCAGGAACGCAAGCTGCTGGAGCAGCTCGAGGCGTCGCTCATGGCGGACGACCCGAAGCTCCACGACACGTTGAGCGGTTCGTCATCCATCCGGGTGCACCGGCGACGCGCCACGCTCGCCGGGCTCGGGTTCATCGCGGGTGTCGTCGTCCTGCTGGTGGGCGTCCAGATCCATCCTGCGATCAGCATCGCGGGGTTTGTGCTGATGCTGGTGGGGGCCCTCGTCGGGATCAACTCCTGGCAGCGCGTCGGCGACGACTCCGACCAGCCCGCGCGGCCCCGGTTCACTGCGCCGTCGGGCGGACCTGCCCAGACCAGCCAGGACTTCATGGACAAGCTTGAGGAGCGCTGGCGCCGACGCCAGCAGGGCGACCTCTGACCCTGCCGCGCCTCACGCGGATGCGAGGTACGGCCGCCTGGTGAGCCGCGCACGCTGTACAGCCTGGGGCCCGAAGCGCAGCACCGCCTTATCGATCGCCGCCTCCGCCTCGTCCCAGCCGTGCACGGGCTCGTCCAGCGCAGGCTGCTGGTAGGTACTGGCCTTGGCAACCAACTTCTCCACCCGCACCCCCACCCGTCGGATCCGGGCGCGCTGCAGGTTGAGTTTGCGGAACAGCCGCATCGCTTCACAGTAGATGTCGTTGGTCCGGTCGGTGAAGGCGCCGAGGGTGCCGGTGCGCGTGATCGTCGTGAAGTCGGCGAACCGCACCGAGAGTGTCACCACCTTCCCGACCATCTGCTGGGCCCGCATGCGGGCTGCGGTGCGGTCGGCCATGCGGAGGATCTCGGTGGCCACGATCGCCTCGTCGTCGGTGTCACGGCCGAAGGTCTCCTGCGAGCCGACGCTGTGCTCGGCCGGCTCGCGGGCCAGCACGGACCGGTCGTCGCGCCCCCAGGCGAGGTCGAACAGTAGCGCTCCCTGGCCGTCGCCCAGCGCGCGCTGCAGGGTCCCCCGCGGAGTGTTGGCGAGGTCCCGCACGCAGTTCAGCCCCAGCCGGTGCAGCTTCTCGGCTGTGGCCTCCCCCACGCCCCAGATCGCCTCGACGGGCAGGGGATGCAGAAACCCGATCACGTCCTGCGGCGCCACCTGCACCAGCCCGTCGGGTTTGGCTTGTTTCGACGCCAGCTTGGCGATGAACTTGCTCGGCCCCAGCCCGACCGAGCAGGCGATGCCCTGCTCGTCCATCACCTGGGCGCGGAGTTCCTGGGCCACCCGCAGCGGGTTCCCGCCCAGCCGCCGCAACGCCGTGGTGAGGTCGATGAACGCCTCGTCGATCGACGTCATCTCCACCCTGTCGGTGAGCGTGTCGAAGATCTCCGAGACCCCGGCCGACACCGCGCCGTAGTGGTCGAAGTCGGGGTGGACGACCGCCACCTGGGGGCAGAGCCGACGGGCGCGGCTGGACGGCATGCCCGCCGAGATCCCGTAGGCGCGCGCCGGGTAGTTTGCGGAGAGCACCACGCCGCGCGTGGAACCGCCCACGAACATCGGCACCTCCCGCAACTCCGGGTGACGCGCCATCTCCACAGAGGCGTAGAACGCGTCCATATCGACGTGTGCGATAACCCTCATGTCACCTTCCTGAACTTCCCGGGCTGGAGTGCCACAGCTTGCGTGGGGCCTCCGCCGCTCCTGTGCCGGCCGGCTTGATATCGGAGTACGGCGACTGCTTGAACCCGGTGGGGTGCACCAGCACCCGGCGCCGACCCATCCCGCCGGCGCGGGTGTGCTGCTGCGGGTCGGGAGGCGGCTCGTCGCCGTCGGACGGCAGCGGCGGGGCCGATTCCGGGGCCACCCACTCCCCCACCAGGCTGTATCCCTCGGGGACGTCATCCAGCACCGCGACGACCGCGGCGATGGCTTCCGCCTCGGTGGAGCCGGCGTTGAGCGCGGCGCGCCAGGTCTCGTACAGGGACCCCAGATCCCAGGCTCCGACCGCCCGGATCGAGATCCCCCGGGGTCCGGTCCGCCGCACCCGGCCGCGCACCAGCAGCAGCCATGAGGAGAACATCGTGGACGCGTAGTGCCCCTGCACGTCCTCGAAGAAGGTCGCGTCCACCGGCCCGGTGGAGTCGTCGAGGGTGAGGAAGATGACCCGCCTGCCCGACCGGATCGGCGGCGTCTGTGTGGCCACCTTGACCCCCGCCACCAGCACGTCGGCCTGGTTGCGGTGGTTGAGCAGAGTGCGGGAGCTGGTGGCGCCCAGCGCCCTCAACAGCGGCAGGTAGCGGCCCATGATGTGCTGGCTGGCGTCGAGGCCGAGGATCTCCAATTCGGCCTTCAACCGCTGGTCGTCGTCCATCTCAGGGAGTCCCGTGGCCACGACGTCGGCCGTCGGCTCGCCGTCGTCCATCCCGAAATCGAGCGCGCCCTGCACGGCCTGGGGTACGTGTCCGGGCTTCTGCCGCTGGGCGCGCGCCAACTCGCTCGGGTCGTCGCTGAACACCTCAGGCCTCCGCCCGCGCGCCCTCGCCACCGCCCGCTCGTCGGCGCGGCGCTGACGGTGCAGGTCGGCGAGCGCAAGCAGCAGGTCGCGGCGCGTGATCTGTCCCCTCCGCTGGACGGCGGCGTGGCGGCCGATCCGGTAGAGGCGGTCGAACGCGCCAGCCAGGATGAGCCGCTCCACCACCGGCTCGGCCACGCGTGCCCGGTTCCAGAAATCGCTGAGGGACGAGTACGGCTGGCAGGCGACGATCCGCTCGATCTCCTGCTCCGAGATGCCCTTGACGTCGGCCAGCGACAACCGGATCCCCCACCCCTCCACCTGCGGCAGCCCTTCACTGACCGGGTGCTCCGCTCCGAGATGCTCCGGCAGCCGCATCCCCTCCTCCACGGAGTCCAGCCGTTCGGCCCGGTACTGACCGGTGCTGCGGTTCACATCGAGGCCCAGCACCGCGAGGTTCATCCGGCGGGCCTCTTCCAGCAGCAACCGCTTCGGGTACATGCCGGGATCGTGGGTGAGGATGCCGGCGAGGAAGTGGGCCGGGTAGTGCCTCTTCAGCCACGCCGACTGGTACGTCGGCAACGCGAAGGCTGCCGCGTGCGCCTTGCAGAACCCGAAGGAGGCGAACGAGACCAGGATGTCCCAGAGCTGCTCGATGATCGGCTCCGAATACCCCCGCTGTCTCGCCAACGGCACGAACCAGTCGCGCACCTGCGCCTGGCCCTCCGCGTCGCCGAGCGCTCGACGCGCCTCGTCGCCCTGGGCGAGGGTGCACCCGGTGGCGATCGAGATGATCTGGATGACCTGCTCGTGGAAGACCACCACCCCGTAGGTCTGTTCGAGCGCCGGGATGAGGCTCGGATGCGGGTAGTCGGGGGCCTGCCACCCCTGTCTCGCCTCGAGGAACGGGGTGACCATGTCTGACTTCACCGGTCCCGGTCGAAACAGCGAGATGTCGATGATGATGTCGTCGAACGTCTCCGGGCCGAACTTCCCGACCAGCTCGCGCTGCCCGGGCGACTCGAGCTGGAAGCACCCGAGCGTCGCGCGGTGGGCGATCATGTCGTAAACGCGCTCGTCGTCGAACGGGGCCAACTCGTCGATCGCCGGCGCCGGGCCGGTCGCGTCGGTGCGTTCGATCTCCACCAACGCGTGCGCCATGGCCGACTGCATGCGGATACCGAGCACATCGAGCTTGAGCAGGCCGAGGTCCTCCACGTCGTCCTTGTCGAACTGGCTCATGGGATAGCCGCCGTAGCTCGCCTCCAGCGGCGTGCGTTGCCGGAGCGACGAGTCGCTGAGGATCACTCCGCACGGGTGGAGCGCGATGTGCCGGGGAAGGCCGTCGAGCGACTCGACGAGGCCGAACAACACATCGAGCCGCTCCTCGCCCAGCCCTGCGGCGCGCAACTCCGGCAGATCCCGCAGTGCGGCGCGCGCATCCCTGGCGCGGATGTGCGGGAAGGCCTTGGCCATGGCGTCGATCTCGACGGGGGGCAGGCTGAGCGCCGCGCCGACGTCGCGCACGGCGTGGCGTACCCGGTAGGTCTCGATCATGGCGACGCAGGCCACCCGCTGACCGCCGAATGTCTCGAGGATCTTGTCGTAGACCTCCGTGCGGCGTGCGGACTCGACATCGAGGTCGATGTCCGGCAACGCCTGCCGCAGGGGGGACAGGAAACGCTCCATGATGAGCCCGTAGCGCAGAGGATCGACCCCTGAGACGCCGAGCGCGTAGTTGACCAGGCTGCCGGCCCCCGACCCGCGGGCGGCGCAGCGAATCTGCAGGTCGTCGCGGATCATGCCGACGACATCTGCCACGGTCAGAAAATAGGACTCGAAGCCGAGCCGACCGATCACGGCGAGCTCGTCGTCGAGGCGGTCGGCCGCCTCCCGGGTGGGCGCGCCGTACCGCTGGACCAACCCCGCCTCGCAGCGGGCCCGCAGCACAGAGGCGGCTTCGGCCTCGGTGGTGCCGAGCGTCTCGAACTCGGGTAGCCGGATCTCCCCCAGCCCCACGTCGCCCACGGGATCGAGCCGGCACCGCAGGCCGAGTTCGCGGGTCGCTGCCAGCAGCGTCGTCGCGTCGTCCCTTCCACCCAGGCGGGCGGCCTCCTCCGCCACCGCCCTCATCGAATCGGTGTCCTTGAGGTAGCCCTCGGCGTTGCGGCGGTCGATGTTTCGCACGTCGAGCGGCACTAGCCGGCGCGCCGCGTCGAGCACATCGAGGGTGGCGGCCTGGCTCCGGCGCGCCATCCGCACCATGTTGGTGAGCACCACCGGCACCCCTAGGCGATCGGCCAGCCCGATCATCCCTCCGGCCTGGTGCGCCGACCCCACTGCCCGACCGCCCGTCTGGTGGTTCGTGGCGGACAGGACAAGCCCCTCGCCCAGCTCCTCGCGCCAGTCGCCAACCACCCGCGCGGCGGGCTCGGGGAGCCCCGCCGCCACGAGCTCTCCCGCCTCGGAATCAGCCCCGAGCAGCACCACCACGTCGCGTCCAGCGCAGTGGCGGGCGATCATCTCCAGGGTCGCCACCGGATCGGACCGGTCGCCCGAGAGCTGCGCCGATGTGACCAGTTCGCACAGCGTGCCCCACCCGGAACGGGAGGTGGCCAGCACCGTCACCCTCGGCAACCGCTCGTCGCGGAGCTGCCCACCGCGCGCAGCAGCGGGACGGCGTGGGGCGCTCCACCCGTCGGGACGCACCGCCAGGTCCGCCCCGACGATGGGCGCCACCCCTGCCCGGAGGCAGGCCTTGGCGAACCTCACCGCACCGTAGAGACCTCCCCTGTCGGTGAGGGCAAGCGCGTCCAGACCGAGCCGTGCCGCCTCGCCGACGAGCGAGCCCGGGTGCGCTGCTCCGTACTGGAAGGAGTATCCGGAGGCGACCCGCAAATGGATGAACGGGTCCATCACGACGCCTCCGAAACGGCCCTCGCCTGTCGACGGAGCCACGCATACACCAGCGTCAGGAACTGCTGCGCGTCGCGCACCAGGTCCGCCGCATCCCGTTCCGTCACCTGAGCGGTAGCACCGGCCTGCACAGCGAGCGCCCGGGGGCCGATCGCGAGAAAGAAACCCGCCCACTCTGTGAACTCGGGGCTACGCGTGCCAGCAGCGGCCACACCGTCTGCCGGGAGCTCGGCCCCGGCAGCCCGGACACCACCGACAACGCCACCTGCTCGGCCGCCCTGTACGCCGTGAGGTACCTCTCGGCGGGAGAATCGATCAGGTCCGCCTCGTACGCGAGCACCCGGGCCCTGGTCAGAATGAGGTCGATCATCAGTCAAGCACCGCCTGCAGCACCCAGTCCTCGGCATCGACGGTGCGGGCCAGCTCGTACACGCCCCGGTGAGCACCGTTGCCCGCTTCGACGCGCCACACCTCCCGCTCGCGTACCAGGTCACCCTGGGTTGAGGCGACCTCCTCCCCGCGTGCCGCCCGCGCCTGCTGCCCCAGCCACCAGGGCATGGCGCGGCTCCAGCGTCCCTGCACCTCCTTGACCAGCAGCAGCCGGTCGCGCCAGATGAACTGGCGCGGCTCCTCTCGGAACAGGACGTGGATGGGTTCGTCGTAAGCGCGCATGGCTACCTCCCGGGGATCGCGGACACTGAAAAGTTGAATCGACCCGGGAAGCCCAGGCTCGGCGCAGGGGTCGAAGCTACGCCGGGCCTGGGCGGCCCCATTTCCGAGCGCTTGTGCAACCAGAGCTTCCCCGAACTAATCGCACAAGCGTTCGGAGAAGTAACTATACGACCCCTCACCGACAAAACGTCAAGGTCTGCGAGAAGAGCTTCGCGAACACCGGGATGGCCGGAACTGGTTTCCGAAGAATCCTTAGCCGCCTGAACCGCCCCTTCGGGTGATGAGAGCTCTCTTGAAGGGTCTCAACTGTCGTGTCGCCAGCCACCTACTGCCAGCTCTGCGACCCTGCCAGGCCTGACTTGGCTCATTTAGTGCCCATCGTTCGGGGCCGTCGAGCGGGCTATCGGCGCTGGTGGATCCGATCCAAGAGTTGGGTGACGTTGTCGGGTAGGGGGTCTTCGGCGGTGACGGTCTGGTCGTCTGCCTGGATGTCGCTGGTCCGGTAGCGCCGCAGCGTCTTCACAAGTTGCTTGATGCTCACGCCGGTCGATGTTTCGAGCCATCGGGCGACGGCCAGGGCGGCGAACACGATGGTCAGCTACGCCTCGATCGAGTCGCGCTTGTGGTGGTAGATCGGCCTCGCCCGGAGGTCCGACTTGGACATCCGCAAACGACTTCTCGACCTGCCAGAGCTGGTGATAGGCGCCGATCACCATCTCCGCGGTCGGGTCGGGCAGGTTCGTGATGTAGCCCTTCCACCCGGCCAGCGTGCGGGCCTTAGCCTCCAACTCGAGGTTGATGCTCTTCTTCCCGCCGTCGAGGCGGACGAACCGGTTGCGTTTGACCCACCTGCAAGAATCAGCTCAACTTCGACGCCACCGGCGCCGACCAGCCCCACACCGGCCCGTCATGAAAGATCGAGGCTAAATCAGGCCTCAATTGTGGAACTGCTCTGATAATGTCTCCCTCAACGTGAGTGAGGTTGATGATGACCGTTCGATCCCCCAGAATTTTGCTAGCTGTCGGAGTGGCTGCCCTACTGACAGCGATTGCGCCTCAGCCCGTTTGGGCAGAGAGCGAGATAGAGGACCGCTCAGCCACGCCGCTAGCGCTCGCCAATCCCCAGGTTTAGGATGATCTATTGGAATCTCTCCCAGCCTCAATCTTGGAAAATAATTCCATCTGGGTAGACCCGAGTATCCCTCCGGGTACAGCCTTCTTGATTCTCCATCCGGACGGACGCATGACTGTTGCCGAGGGTCAAACTGAACGCCAACAAGCAGATGCAGCGAAGGTGCTTGAGGCGCAACGCTTGGCCACCTGCTACACCAATGTTGCTGTTCCATCACGCACAACCATAGAGCGGTCGGCGAGTGGTTGCCCTGCCATCATTGGGACTACTCCGGACACCATGATCACGTACACGGTAGCGAGAGATCAGTATTCAAACAGTTTTGTTTCTTGGGTTCCATGGTCGTTTAAGAAGACCAGAGTCTATCCCAATCCACCTCCTTCGAACTTCTATTATTGGCGGTACACCGGTCAGTGGAATCCGAATCGGCGGGGCAAATAACATGTCGGTCCGAGTCCCGTGGGGAGCGGTCGCAGCCTACCCAGAGATCAAGTTTACCAATGGGGGGTACATCGGATGGGCCGGAAGTTTCCATGTCTGAGACGAAGGGCGCAGCCAAAAGATTGCGGGTTGCAATTGCAGGTGCCGCGGCAGGGCTAGCGGCTATGGGCCTGAGGTTATGGCAGGCCTCATTGCAGGGCGGGCCTTGGTGGGTCGCTGCTGACTTGATTGTTGGCACCCTCGTGACCATCGGCATCGCGACGGCCGCAGTGCTTCTTGGCCGGACGGCGTTTCCTCCCGGCGGCCGTCACGGCACCCGTACAACGTTCCTGGCCGGGCTCGGGTGCGTGGCCGCTGTGGCGCTCATTCGCTGGCTCTCCTTCGCGAGCAGCGGCACCAGCCCGATCCCCGGAGATGGATCCGTTTCCCTCATCCTTGATGTTCTGCTCACCTTGGTTGGGTGGTCGGGGGCATTCCTCATTGCGCTTGCGGGTGCCGATTGGTTCGGCGGACGCAGCGGACGCGGATCGCTAGATGTGCCGTCACAACGAGGGGCAGGAAGCGCGGATGCCCCAGGGTGGAGGCAGTAGGCGGGCGGCTGGCAAGGTAGCCAGCCGCCCGCCGGACAGCCCGGCCGGTCCATCGTCAGCTGGAGCGACGACCCTATCGGGGCTATTCACAGAAGTGAGTGGATCAGGGGTCTCAACCCGCCGGCGTCGAGTAGGCACCGAGCGACGTAGTTGACGATACTGCGGAACCCGCGGGCGGTCCCGCGGAGGTGTTCCAGAAGGCCATTCACGGCCTCGGTGGGACCATGCGATGTCCCGGGGTGATCGAAGAACGCCAGAATGTCATCGCGGCGACGCTTCATCGTCTGCCCCAGCGACTGCAGCTCATCGAGGCCAGTCGGGACACCGCTCTGGATGCTGGTGATCAGCCGGGTCATGATCTTCTTCCCCTCGGCCGGCTGGTCGGCTTGGTGGGCATCGATCACGTCCTGGTAGACGCTCCAGGTGACCTCGAACGCGACATGCCGCTCGTCAGCGAACACCTTCGCGAGCCGATGCTGCTGCTTCTCGGTCAGCAGCCCAGCCCTGCCACTAAGTCTGACGCGCGACAGAAGAGCCCGTTTTGTGAGAAAACTCCCACAAAGGCCTCACACGGACCTCACGAGCCTTCGGAAGTCTTCTCGTAACGCGCAGTTCACCAACGACGCCGAGGAGACACATCATGGACGAGACCACCCCCATCCGGGTCCTGCTCTACAGCCACGATTCCCAGGGGCTCGGCCACGTGCGCCGCAACCTCGCGATCGCGCACCACCTCGCCCGCGTCATCCCCGAGGAGACCGGCCGCCCCGTCTCGGGCCTCTTGGTCTCGGGCCTCCCGCGCGCCAGCCGCTTCCCCCTCCCGCAGGGCTTCGACTGGCTGACCATCCCCGGCATCGCCAAGGGCGAGGACGGCTACCACGCCCGCTTCCTCGGGACCGCCACCAAGGACCTCATCAACCTGCGCTCCTCCGTGCTCGAGGCGACGCTGCTCGGCTTCATGCCCGATCTCGTCATCATCGACCGCCACATCTACGGCGTCCGCAAGGAACTCCGTCGCCCGCTGCGCCGCCTGCGCGAGGCCAAGCCCGAGGCCCGGGTCGTCCTCGGCCTGCGCGAGGTGCTCGACGAACCTGAGGTCGTCGCCGCCGAGTGGAAGCGCCTCAAGAACCCCATGAAGTTGCGCGAACTCGTCGACGAGGTGTGGATCTACGGAGACCGCGCCGTGCACGACCCGATCGCCACCGGCGAGGCCCCGCCCGCCCTCATCGACCGCCTCCGCTTCACCGGCTACCTCGCCTCCGGCCGCGCCGACGCCCCCGCCGGCGAGGAGGGCCTGGCCGAGAACCCGCCGTTCATCCTCACCACCACCGGTGGCGGTTCCGACGGCATGGACCTCCTCCGCGCCGCCGTCGCCATCGACGTGCCCGAGGGCCACCAGCACCTCGTCGTCACCGGCCCGCAGCTGGGCGAGGACGAGGTGGCGGAGATCCAGGCGCTGGCCGGCGAGCGCACCGTCGTGCACGCCGCGCTGCCCGGCCTCGTCGAGCACATCGAGAACGCCTCGGCCGTCATCGCCATGGGTGGCTACAACACGGTGTGCGAGATCCTCGCCACCGACACCCCCGGCCTCATCGTCCCGCGCGAGGTGCCCCGCCTCGAGCAGCTCATCCGGGCCCGCGCCATGGAGCGCGCCGGTGCCATGGAGCTCATGCGCGCCGACGACGTCACCACCGACGCCCTGAGCGCCTGGGTGGCCGACGCCGTCAACCGTCGCGCCGACCGCTCGCACGTCGAGCGCGACGGGCTCGACGTCACCGCCCACTACGCCGCCGAACTCCTTCAGCGCGCGTCCGTCCGCGAACTCGTAGGAGCATCCGCATGAGCCGCATCGGCTACGTCCTCAAGGTCTACCCCCGGTTCTCCGAGACCTTCATCGTCACGGAGATCCTGGCCCGCGAGGCCCACGGCGACGACATCTCCATCTACGCGCTGCGCCCCACCACCGACGCGCGCTTCCACCCCGAGATCGCCCGCGTGAAGGGCGGCGTCACGTGGATCAGCCGCTACCCCAAGGGCGCCGACCTCTGGGCCCGCATCGCCGACGCCGTCACCGACGAGGCCATGCGCGAGCGCTTCGCCGCGATCCTCCCCGAACTCGCCACCCTCCCCGGCGACGAGGTGGCCCAGGGCGTCGAGCTGGCGCAGGCCGTCGCGGCCGACGGCATCACGCACCTCCACGCGCACTTCGCCACCCTCGCGGGGCGGATGGCGTGGATCGCCTCGAAGCTCACCGGCGTGCCGTACACGATGACGACCCACGCGAAGGACATCTACCACGAGTCCGTCGACGCCGCGTGGCTGCGCCGCCTGTGCGCCGACGCCGACCGCGTCATCGCGATCAGCCGCTTCAACGACGCCTACCTCGCGGGCGTGCTGGAGGGCACCGACTCCCGGGTGTCGCTGCAGTACAACGCGCTCGAACTCGACCGCTTCCCGTACCGCGAGCCGGCCTCGGCCGGTGAGGTGCTGCGCGTGTCCGCCGTCGGGCGGCTCGTCCCGAAGAAGGGCTTCGGCGACCTCATCTCCGCCGCCGCGCTCCTGCGCGACGCCGGCGTGCCCGTCGACGTCACGATCGCCGGCGACGGCGACCTCACGGCCCAGCTGAACGCCCAGATCGCGTCGCTCGATCTGTCCGACAATGTACGACTCATTGGGCCCCAGACCCAGAGCGAGATCCGCGTCCTCATCGCCGGCTCCGACGTCTTCGCGGCACCCTGCGTGCCTGGCGAAGACGGCAACATCGACGGCCTCCCCACCGTCGTGCTGGAGTCGATGGCCATCGGCACCCCCGTCATCGGCACCGCCGTGACGGGCCTGCCCGAGGTGATCCTCGACGGCGAGACCGGCGTCCTGCTCGAGCCAGGCGACGTCGACGGTCTGGCCGCTGCGCTCAAGGCCTTCGCCGACGGCTCGGTGCCGGCCCAGGCCATGGCCGCCAACGCGCGCGCCCTCATCGAGGACCAGTTCGACAGCCGCCGCCAGGCCGCCACCCTCAGCGCATGGCAGACCGGAGCAAGCCCCCGCTCCCTGAGCGTCGCCGGCGAGGAACGCACTTCGTCGCACGGCTCCTTCGTCGCCGCACGCTCAGCAACCGCCAGCGACGACGAAGGGCGTCGTGAACTGCAGGAGGTCCAGGCATGAGGATCGCGTACGTCTCCGTCGACCCCGGCATCCCCGTCTTCGGCACCAAGGGCGCCTCGGTGCACATCCAAGAGGTCGTCCGCGAGCTCATTGCGCGCGGCCACGACGTCACCGTCTACGCCACCCGCATCGGCGACGACGTCCCCGCCGACCTCGCCGACCTCCGCGTCGTGCCCGTCAAGGTGGCCAAGGGCGACCCCGCGGCCCGCGAGCGCGCCCAGCAGGACGCCTCCGCCGAGATGGTCACCCGGATCCTCGCCGACGGTGCCGACCTCGTCTACGAGCGTTACTCCCTCTTCAGCACCGTGCTGGCCCGCGTCACCGCGGCCAGCGACGCCGTCGGCGTCCTCGAGGTGAACGCCCCGCTGATCGACGAGCAGAAGAAGCACCGCGACATGGTGGACGAGAACGGCGCATGGGCCGCGCTCCGCGCCCAGGTGCACGCCGCCGCGGCCACCATCTGCGTCTCCGACCCGGTCTCCGCCTGGGTGCGCCGCCACACCGACGGCGACCGCGTCCACACCGTCGCCAACGGCGTCAGCGTCACCCGCATCCTGCCGCAGCCTGAGGACGACGACGTCGTGGTGACGTTCGTCGGCACCCTCAAGCCGTGGCACGGCACCTCAGTGCTGATCGACGCCGCCGGCATGGCCCGCGAGCCGTGGACCGTGCGCGTCGTCGGCGACGGCCCCGAGCGGGCCGCGCTCGAGGCGCAGGCCGCCCGACTGGGCGTCGACGTCGACTTCCGCGGCGCCGTCGCCCCCGAGGAGATGCCCGCGCACCTGGCCGGCTCGGCCATCGGCGTGGCGCCCTACCCGGCCTCCGTCGAGGACGGCGACCAGTACTTCTCCCCGCTGAAGGTCTACGAGTACCTCGCCGCCGGCCTGCCCGTGGTGGCGTCGTCGGTGGGCCAGCTCCCGGGGATCATCACCGACGAGGGCGTCCTGGTGGCGCCGTCGGACCCCGCCGCGCTGGCCCGCGCGCTCGACCGCTTGGCCGCCGATCCGGAGTCGCGCCGCGCGATGGGCGCGAAGGCCCGCGAGCGCGCGGTGTCGGACCACAGCTGGTCTGGCGTCGTGGACAGCATCCTGGGGTTGGCTCTGTCTGAGGGCGACGGAGGCCCTTCGTCCCCGCTGGCTCCTTCGTCGCCGGCGAGGCTCAGGGACCAGCACGATGGCTGACCGCTTGAAGCTCGACACCAACGCGCTGGCCCGCACGCTGCGGCTGGTGCAGCCGGACCTGCAGCCCCACAAGAAGCTGATGCTCGGCGGCACGGGCGTGCTGCTCCTAGAGGTCGTGTTCCGCGTGCTGGAGCCGTGGCCGATGAAGATCGTCATCGACGCCGTCTCCGCCTCGCTCGGCGCCGACCTCGCGACGAACCAGGCGCCCGCCACCCTCAGCCTGCTTGTGTGGTGCGGCGTCGCGCTCGTGGTGATCGTCGGGCTACGTGCGCTCAGCAACTACCTCGCCACCGTCGCGTTCGCGCTCGTCGGCTCCCGCGTCGCCACCGCGCTGCGCGCCCGCGTGTTCCGGCACGTGCAGGGCCTGTCGCAGCAGTTCCACTCCCGCAACCGCTCTGCGGACACCGTCCAGCGCATCGTCTCCGACGTCGGCCGCCTGCAGGAGGTCGCGGTCACCGCCGGCCTGCCGCTGCTGGCCAACATGCTCACGCTCGTCGTGATGCTGATCGTGATGATCTTGCTCGATCCGCTGCTGAGCCTCGTGGTGGTCGTCGCGATGCTGCTGTTCTTCGCCGGGTCCGCCGGCACGTCCAAGAAGATCGCCGTCGCCTCCCGCAAGACCCGCAAGGGCGAGGGCCAGCTGGCCAACACGGCGCAGGAGTCGCTGAGCTCCATCAAGATCGTCCAGGCCTACGGACTCGAGGACACCATCGCGGACCGCTTCTCGTCGGCCAACAACCGCTCGCTCAAGGAGGGCGTGAAGTCGCGCCGCCTCGCCGCCGGACTGGAGCGCCGCACCGATCTCATCGTCGGCATCGCCACCGCCGTCGTGCTGGTGGGCGGCGGCCTGCGCGTCATGGAGGGCTCCATGACGCCCGGCGACCTCGTGCTGTTCACCACCTACCTGCGCACCACCATGAAGCCGCTGCGCGACATGGCCAAGTACACCGGCCGCATCGCCCGCGCCAGCGCGTCGGGTGAGCGCGTCGCCGACCTCATGGATGTCGACGCCGAGGTGCGCACCCCCAACCGCGCCGTCCGCCCCCAGAAGCTGCTCGGTTGGGTGCGCTTCGACTCGGTGCTGGCCGGCTACGGCAAGGAGATCGTCCTGCGGGGCGTCACGCTGACCGCCCGCCCCGGCGAGATGATCGCGATCATCGGGCCGTCGGGGTCCGGCAAGTCCACCATGACGTCGCTGCTGGTCCGCTCGCTCGATCCAAAGCTCGGCGAGGTGACCCTCGACGGCCACCCGCTGCGCGAGCTCGACCTCGCGTACCTGCGCGCCAACGTCTCGCTCCTGCACCAGGAGGCGGTGCTGTTCACCGGGACGCTGCGCGAGAACATCCGCTACGGCCGCCAGGATGCCACCGACGAGGAGGTGGAGGCAGCCGCGCAGGCCGCCCACGCCCACGACTTCATCATGGCCCTCCCGGAGGGCTACGACACCGTGGTCGGGGAGCGCGGCGGCACCCTCTCGGGCGGCCAGCGCCAGCGCGTCGCCATCGCCCGCGCCCTGCTGCGCGACGCCCCCGTCGTCGTGCTCGACGAAGCCACCACCGGCCTCGACCCGGAGGCCGCCGTCGTGGTGCTCGACGCCATCGGCCGCCTCGTCCAGGGCCGCACGACGCTGGCCGTCACACACGACGTCGAGATGGCCATGCGCGCTGACCGCGTCGTCTGGCTGGAGGACGGCCGCATCCTGCGCGACGGCCCGCCCGCCCAACTGCTCGCCGAGGATCCCGTCTTCCGCGACTGGGTGGAGGCCAGCGGCCGCACGCCCGACGAGATCAGGAGGGGACGATGAGACAGCTCGTCGACGCCCTGCTCGACCCGGTGATCCTGGCCGAGCTGACCGGGCGCACCGTCGTCGCCGACCGGATCCGGATCAAGGCGAAGAACTCCGTGGTGCTCGCGCTGCGCGACGCCGAGACCGGGCAGCCCGACGGCTGGGCCCGGGTGCTGTGGCCGATCACGCAGGACAAGGCGTCCAAGGTGGTGGAGCGCGCCCAGCGTCGCGGTCAGCGGATCCAGACCCGCCCGCTGCACGCCGGCTTGATGATGCAGTGGGGCGAGCTCGCCTCGGACCCGCAGCTCGCGGCGGTTTATCGCGTCGCGCTCAAGGAGGGCCTGATCGAGGCCGGCGACCAAGTGCTGCGGTACAACCCGCTGCGCCGGCTGGTCGTGCGCCACGGCGACACGACGGTGCGGCTGTCGACCCAGGCCAACCCCGTGGCGCTGCCTCTCGACTGGGCGCTCATCGAGGACGGCGTGCCGCTGCCCGGGCGGCTCGATTCCGGCGCGCACCCCCAGATCGCGGTGCAGCGCTTCGTCGGCGACACCGACCTCGAGGACACCCGCGACCTCGCCGCCACCCGCACGGTCGGCGCTGCGCTGGCCACACTGCATCGCGCTGAGGTGCCCAACGCGCTGCGCGGCTGGCTGTCCAGCCGCGAGCCCGACCCCCGCGAGCAGGGCGCCGCGCACGTCGAACTGCTGAGCCTGCTCGACGACGACCTCGCCGCCCGCATGGCGTCGCTCGCCGATCAGACCGCCCGACGGTGGGACCAAGTGCGCACCGACACGCGGTTGGTCGTGCACGGCGACGCCTCGCCCGACCAAATGCTGCTCGACTCGGCCACCGGCCGCGTGTGGGTCACTGACCTGGAGCGCGCCTGCCTGGCCGACCCCGCCGTCGACCTGGGGTCATACCTGGCCAACTGCTCCGACGACGAGGGCGCCGCGCTGCTCGCCGGCTACACGGCCGCCGGGGGAGCGCTCCCGGCGTCGCGCCTGCTGGACGCGGCACGGTCCCGGGCGATCCTGCTGGCCGCCGCTGACCCGATCCGTCGCGCGGAACCCGAGTGGCGCGAGCACGTCTCGCAGCGCCTCGACGCCCTCGAGGGGACCCTCCGATGAGCCGGCCCCTGAGCGCGAGCGCAGCGAGCGACGAAGGGCCCCCGCAGCGTGCGAGCGATCGGTCCCTGAGAGCGAGCGCAGCCGTCGATCGTTCCCTGAGCGTGAGCGCTCGCGCGAACGACGAAGGGCCCCCGAGGCATGCAGGCGAACCGTCCCCACGTCGTGCTGCCGATCGCTCCCTGAACGAACCGGCGACGAAAAATCAGGCGCGCCGCGCGGCCCCCAGCCCCGTCATGCAAACACTGTGTGCAACAGACGGAATTCGGCGCGCGTGGCCGTCCCCAGACGGTAGCCTGAGCGTCGAACTCATCGACGAGTCCCACAATCTCCGCGCGGGGCGCATCGAGGTGAGCGGGATCCTTGCCTTGACCCCCATGGACAAGGATCGCAAGCTCCCTGCGCTCGGCGCGGGCCTACCTCTGGTGGTCCATCGCCTGCACAAGCGGGCGGTCGCGCTGACGCCGGATCGGGCGATCAAGATCCTGCGTCCGGGGCGTGCGCCTCGGGTCGCAGCCGCCTCGACCGCTGTCGCCGTCGCGTGCGCCGCTGCCGGCTTCGGCGCCGCCGAGGTCCTCTCCTCCACGGATGATGTCGTCGAGTTCTCCCTGCTTCCGGGTACTACGTTGTACGACCTCGGACGAGCAGGGGCACAAGGCGAGTCCTCGGACGGGCTAGGGAGCCCCTTCCCTTCGACAAGTTCGCTCGTTCCTCGCGAACGCTCAGGGCGACGCGTCGTCGCTGGCTCGTCCCTCGCCGGCGACGCTCAGGGAGCGATGGAGGGATGGCGAGCGCTCGCCGACGGCTGGCCCGACTTCGCCCGCACGACCCTCGAGCTGCCCGCGCACACCTCGGGCGACGAGATCGAGGTGCTGCGCACCTGGTACGGCCATGCCCTGCGGTTCGGCTCACTCGACCGGCTCGACGAACTGGGCGCCGCCGTCGACGAGGCGTGCGAGGCGCTCGCCGAAACCCCCGACCCCGCCGTCACCCTCCACCGCGACCTCCACGACAAGCAGGCGCTCTGGGACGGCACCCAGATCCACCTCCTCGACCTCGACACCGCCGCCCGCGGCGAGGCCGCACTCGACCTCGCCAACCTGCTCGTCCACGTCGAGCTGCGCGCGATGCAGGGCGTGCTCGATCGAGCCGACGACATCGCCGCCATCCTGATGGGCGCCGTCGACAAGCTCGAGATCTCGGCGCAGCGGCTCGCCGCCTACGCCCAGGCCAGCCGGCTCCGGCTCGCCTTCCTCTATTCGTTCCGCCCGGCGTCCGCGCCGTGGCTCGGCGCCTGGACCGACCAGGCCCTGACCAGAAAGTGATACCCATGCGCATTTCAGTGATCGGTTGCGGTTACCTCGGCGCCGTGCACGCCGCCTGCATGGCCGAGCTCGGCCACGAGGTGATCGGCGTCGACGTCGACCCCGCCAAGATCGAGTACCTGCGTCGCGGCGAGGCCCCGTTCTTCGAGCCCGGCCTGCCCGAGCTGCTGGAGAGCGCGATGGCCACGGGCCGGCTGCGCTTCGAGGAGGCGCCCGCGCTCGAGGAACTCGCCGACGTCAACGTGCACTTCATCGCCGTCGGCACGCCCCAGAAGGACGACACCGGCGCCGCGGATCTCACTTACGTGACGTCGGCCGTCGCGCTGCTCCTGGAGGCGATCCCGGAGGGGTCGCACCCGGTGGTGGTCGGCAAGTCGACGGTCCCCGTCGGCACCGCGGAGGCGCTGGCCGAGATCCTCGAGGCGCGCGGCATCACGCTCGTCTGGAACCCCGAGTTCCTCCGCGAGGGGTTCGCGGTGCAGGACACGCTCAGCCCGGACCGCATCGTCTACGGCGTCTCCAACGATCCCGAGCACGCGCAGCGCGGCCGCGCGGCCCTCGACGAGGTGTACGCGAGCCTGCTGGCGTCGGGCATCCCGCAGATCGTCACGACCTACCCGACCGCCGAACTCGTCAAGGTGGCGGCCAACTCCTTCCTGGCCACCAAGATCTCGTTCATCAACGCGATGGCCGAGCTGTGTGAGGCGACCGGCGGCGACGTCGCGGACCTCGCGGAGGCCATCGGCCACGACGACCGGATCGGCAAGAAGTTCCTGCGCGCTGGCGTCGGCTTCGGCGGTGGCTGCCTGCCGAAGGACATTCGCGCGTTCATGGCGCGCGCGGAGGAGCTCGGTGTCGCGGACGCTGTGGCGTTCCTCAACGAGGTGGACGCGATCAACCTGCGTCGTCGCGACCGGGTCGTCGACCTGGCCACCAAGGCGCTCGACGGCGACGTCACCGGCCGCCGGATCACCGTGCTCGGTGCCGCGTTCAAGCCCAACAGCGACGACGTGCGTGACTCGCCCGCCCTGGACGTGGCGCGCCGCCTGGCCGACATGGGCGCCGCGGTCACGGTGACCGACCCGGAGGCGCTGCCGACCGTGCGTCGCGTCGCGCCCGGGCTGCCGCTGGAGCCCGACACCCAGGTCGCGCTCGAGGGCGCGGACCTCGTCGTCCTGCTGACCGAGTGGCGCGAGTACGTGGACCTGGATCCGGCCTCGGTGCGGACCCTTGTGGCGCGCCCGGTGCTCATCGACGGCCGCAACGCGATCGACCCCGCCCATTGGCGCGAGGCAGGCTGGACCTACACCGGCCTCGGCCGCCCCGCTGCTCCCTGAGGAGGTCGCCATGCCGAGTCATCGCTCCCTGAGGAGGTCGCCACGCCGAGCTTGCGAGGCCGGGCGGCCGTCTCGAAGGGTAACGGCCGCGACCTCGGTCGCCGCCCTTGACCCCGACTCGGGGCGGCGTGCGGGCGAGGGTTCGTTACCCTTCGACACGCCGGTTCGCGCAAGCGCTCACGCGGCGGCTCAGGGAGCGGCCTTCAGACACGGCGGCTCAGATACCCCAGGTGTCTAAGGTGTCAAGCGGCAGGCTGGTATCGGTGTTGCCAGGCGGTGTTCTCGTCGTAGAGGGTGCGTGTTTTGAGGCAGCCGTGGAGGATGCCCGTGAGTCGGTTGGCGAGGGCCCGGAGGGCTTCATGATGCTTGTAACCGGCAGCTGTCTTCGCGTGGTAATAGTCCAGCGCCCCAGGGCTGCGCGACAGGCTACTGAAGGCCCACCGGTCCATGGCGTCGGCCAATCGCGGGGACGCACATGGCGGGCTTTGACGATCCGTTGTCGCCCAGAGGCTATCGTCAGGGGTGAGGTACCGGCGTAGTTACGACGCGCTTTGACATCCTCGTAGCGGTCGGGGTCGTCCCCGAACTCGCCAAGCACCCGGGCGCCGATCACGTGCCCCTTGCCTGGTAGCGAGAGGTAGATCTCGGCGTCCGGGTGCTGCTCAAAAGCCGCTGCCATCTCGGCCTCGACCGACTCGATCTCAGCACGGGTGGCCTGCAGGATCCTGATCAGCGTCACGGTGCGCACCGCCAGCGCCCGGGACTGCTGTGGCGGGGCCGCAAGCTGATCACTGTGGAGCACGTCAAGGATCTTGGCGGCGGTGTGATCGAGATAGCGTTTCCGGCCGGCCCGTTTCAACGTGGTGACCGTCTGCGCATGGGTCAACTTACGGCCCGATCCCGGGTCGGGTGCCTTGGCCAGCACCGCCCACACGTCACGCCGGTCGAACTTGTCGTCGAGCAGCGGTAACGCCGCCGGGTAGTACTGCCGCAGACACGCCGACAACCGGTTCAACTGCCGTCGCGGCAGACGCCAGCTTCGTCGATCCATGCGTTCTGGCCGCGGCAAATCATGCCGAAGTGCTGACCAAAAGCAGTCATCGTCGTCGCAGTCGCAACACCCCACGGTGAGCCAGAGTCGCCCCCGGTGGTTACGTAGGTAGACATCTCAACAGCAGGACCATCCCAATGGCGCTGGATCACCATGGCGATCGGCTTGCCCGTGCGCCGAGGCTCGCGCTCTTGGTGAATGCGGTCCTCGGAGCAGACGTTCAGCACTCGTTTGAGTGCCGACTGGTTCGCATACTCATGGCTAACATCGTCGCCCCTGTGACTTGGAGGAACAGAGACAGGCTGGCAAGTACCGCGGCAAAAGGTACTGAACTGATAAGCCCAGCTGCCGCGGCGGTGATGGCGGTGATGGCTACGCCAACTGCCAGGAGTGCGATCGCGGTATTTCTCAGCAGTTTCGGAGGAGAACCTTTCGACCACGAGAAGTTCCCGGAAATCAGGAGCGCTATTAAACAGGAACCGAAGATCAGCAGCGCTGTAGATACCCAACTGGTGAACGTCCAGAGCCATGAGGGGACGGTAACTTCTGAGGGACCTCCTCCACTCACCCAGATCACCACCGATAGCAATAACGCTATGCCCGCTGTCAGGCCAACTCTCATCCGCTCCCTCATTCTCAGAATCCTTCGCCGTAGACCTTTAGTCTTCACAATCGAGGTTAGCAGTCGGGGTCTGAATCCTCCGGTTTCGAGGACACTTCGGGCTATGTGGCGGGTCAGCTAGCCGTCGACGACCTGCTCCAGGCGTTGCAGGTCTGCGCTGGTGCCGATCTTCAGTGGGGTGTCGCTCAGGCTGACGTAGCTGCCGTCACTGAGTGCGGTGAATCGTCCTTGGGCCATGCCCACGGTGGCATAGCGTCCGTCCCGCACTTCTTCCAGGAAGAGCAGATCGGGCTTTGACGTTGCCAGCGGCTGAAGGTTCGCGACGCGGTGGTCGACTCCGTCCACAAGCCCACCCATTTCGACAACTTCGATGGTGGAGCGCTCAGACAACTTTCCGGCGAGACTCTCGGTAATTTCAACTGTGTATACCGTGATCGGGATGCCCATGGCCTTGATCTCCTCGGGTGAGGGAGCCTCGGAGGCACCGATGTAGGGGTTCACGCGTGGATCGTCTGACGTGTAGTCGGGAAGGTCGAGGTCGCTGCGCGAACTAATGACCCTTGCTTTCACGATGGCATCGGCCGCTGATGCCAAGTCCTCCACGGACTCGTAGTGCGGAAGGTCGACGAGGATGGTGAGGGTCTCTGTGGGCGAGGGCGCTACGGACGGGTCGCCTGGCGTCTCACGAACAGTGGCGCAGGACGCGACGAATAGCGCCAGAATGGCTGCTGCGACTGGTCGAAGATACCTCATGATTTTCCTAATAACGAGAGGAGACGTTCATTTGATCGAAATAGTAGGGAGTGATGACGGCGTTCCTGTCACGGTTGTAAGCCATGATGGAGAGGTAGTATCCCGGCGGCTTCCCTGGAGCGACGGGATTATCAATGAGATCGAGGACGTGTCCGAGTTCGTGGACTGTCACGGACCGTACGAAGTTGTGCCAGCAGTTGCTGCAATCGCGCCGGTACGCGTCATTAATCGTTCTAGAGTTGATGCTGATCTTGAAGGTTGAGGTGTACCGATAGTAGGCGCCGCACCAAGACTCCGTGTAAGAGCCGACATACATCGCGTTGGGTGTTCGCCTATAATCGGGACGCGGGTGAAATTCACCTCGGGGACTTGCTCCCAAGCGTCGTCCGAGTACTGGAGCAGCACATTCCAGCTTGGACTGTAGAGCGGTCGATAATAGGTTTGAGTTGCCGAGGGCATCCCAGTGCCGCTGTAGATCGCGGCATTAGCAGGCTGAACCGTCCCGAGTGCGAACGCCAAGGCGAGAAGTCCCACAAGCTGCTCTTATGTAGGATCGTCGTAGGATTGCGAAGCGGTGCAGGGTCCCCCTTGATGGACAGCTTCCTCAGTTTCCGATAACAGGAGTGTACCAAGCGGGTTGCCGTTGTCGGCGCCGGCTTGCGGCGGCGTGTACGGCGCATGTGAATCTGGGGCCAGCGACGTTGGTCCTCTACGACGTGTCCACGCTGTATTTCGAAATCGATCAGGGTCACTGGGTGACCCTCACTTCCGTCGCCTATCCAGTTCCACTGCCCGTCTCTGGGGGCACACGCTCGCGGTCGTCGATTCTCCGGCCCCGCCCTTCTGGTTGCATAACCGGCTCTTCACAGAGTGAGTGGATCAGGGGTCTGAACCCGCCAGCGTCGAGTAGGCATCTGGCGACGTAGTTGACGATGCTGCGGAACCCTCGGGCTGTGCCTCGCAGATGCTCGAGTAAGCCATTGATCGCTTCGGTGGGACCGTTCGAGGTGCCGGGGTGGTCGAAGAATGCGAGGATGTCATCGCGGCGCCGTTTCATGGTCTGCCCGAGCGAGCGGAGCTCGTCGAGGCCGGCAGGAACCCCGCTTTGGAGGCTGGTGACCAGCCGGGTCATGATCTTCTTTCCCTCGACCGGGTCGGGGGCTTGGTAGGCGTCGATCACATCCTGGTATCTCAAGGCGCCTCATCGGTCTCGCAATACAGGGTGGTCACGTCGGACTGCTGAGGGACCTCCTCGCGGCAGTGTGCTTCTGCCCGCCCTTGTCTCCCTCGGCCAGATGCGCGACCTTGGCTGCGACCTCCTCCACACCGGTGTCAGGATCGAAGAGCGTCCACCGGTTCTAGGCTGGCCGCCCGAAGCGACGGGTAGATTCCAGCCACCGCACCTGCCACCAGCCCGACCAGCGGACCGAGGATGACTAACAGAGGCGAAATGACGGCTGTCCACCCGAGGACGGAACATGCGATCACCACCGTGACGACGCCTATCGATGTGCCGGTCAGGCCGCCAAGAGCCCCCAGCACGGACGCCTCAACGAGGAACTGCGCCGCGATGTGCCGAGGAAGCGCTCCCATCGCCCGCCGTAGCCCGATTTCACCCGTGCGCTCCATGACAGCGACGACCGTGGTGTTCGCGATGCCGACCATACCGACCACCAGGCATACCACGGCCAGGACAAGGAAGAGTCCGCTAAGTTGAGCGTCGACCGTCTCCCGGAGACTGGTGGGATCCGGTGGCAGAGTGACGCTGAAACGGTTCGGGTGAGTCGCAGACATTGCAAGGGGCAACTGCTGACCGACGATAGGACCTGCTCCCGGCTCGACGTCGACGACGAGGTCCACCTGCATTTCAGGCATCGGATCGTGCCACAAAACGTGGGCCGTCGTCATCGGCACCACGACGGCGGAGAGTAACTCAGGCAGGCGTTGGGTGTCGTCGATGATGCCGATAACGGTGAACCAGGCACCACCGATGATCACAGCGGGCGAACGGCTGATGTCGGAGATGCCGAGGTCGTTGGCAGCGCCAATACCCATCACGGCGACCCGTGCCGTCCGCTCCTCATGTCCCGTATCGAAGCCACGGCCCTGCGAGTAGGTGGCTCCGGCCGTTTCCAAGAAGCCGGCGCTGGCTGCAAAGGGTAGCTCGATTGTTCTGGTGCTGGGTGGGTTGCTGACTGACTGTTGAAGATGCCACCGTAAACCAGCGTTCCGCACGCCGGTGATGGCCTTAGCCCGGTCTCCCGCGTTCAAGGGAAAGGCGAGCGCATCTATTCGGCTCCCGATTGAGGTGACTTCCTGGGTGACCCTCACTTCCGTCGCCTCGACGAGGCTGAAGGCCTTGGAGACTTGCACGCTCGCAGAGCTGGTGAGCCCAAGGATGGCGATGAGGACCGCGATACCGATGACGGTTCCTAGCGCCGTGAGCACCGCGCGTCCAGGACGCTGTGTGATTCCTGCAATCGCTTCGTTGAGGAGCGCAGTCGTTTGGACGCGACTGCGCTGAATCTCAACCATCGTGGACCACGCCATCGAGCAGAGTCATCCGCCGGGTGCCAATTTCAGCAATGGCAGCGTTATGCGTGATCAAGATTACCGTCGTCCCAGATCGACTGAGCTTGAGGAGTAGATCGACGATGAGTGCTGAGTTAACAGAATCCAAGTTGCCCGTGGGTTCGTCGCACAGCAGGACCGTCGGCTGAACCGCCATCGCACGCGCTATCGCCACGCGCTGCCTCTCGCCCCCCGAGAGAACTCCAGCGTGTGATTCAGAGCGATCGGCGAGGCCGACGAGTTTGATCGCCGCACTGGCACCACGCATCCTTGTTGCGGCGTCCTGGTGACGGTAAAGCCCGGCAAGACTGACGTTCTCCAGGACAGTTCGTCGAGCCATAAGGTGGAAGGCTTGGAACACGAAACCGATAGTTTGCCCACGGATGGCTGTTCGTTCCTGCTCGCGCAACTCACTCGTGTCGATGCCATTCACTAACACATGGCCCTGACTTGGGCAATCCAGGAGCCCTGCCAGGTTGAGAAGTGTCGACTTCCCCGAGCCGGAGGGCCCAGTGATAGTAACAAGTTCCCCCGACGAGATC
This sequence comes from Tessaracoccus flavus, assembly GCF_001997295.1. Taxonomy (NCBI): domain Bacteria; kingdom Bacillati; phylum Actinomycetota; class Actinomycetes; order Propionibacteriales; family Propionibacteriaceae; genus Tessaracoccus; species Tessaracoccus flavus. Next base: position 863,396 of record NZ_CP019605.1, on the reverse strand, counting down.
GCGAACGAGCACGGCTGGAGCGCCTGCACTTGAGGCGGCCCTGCGAAGACCTTGGCGACGCAGCGAAACTCGAGGACGTTCATCCGACCCCGATCACCACCAAGTCGCCCTCGGCAAGCGTTCCCTCGGTGACCGGAGTCACTGCGACCATGCCGTCGCCCGACTCCCCGACCGTGACAACAACATCGCGGACCTCTTGGCCCTTCTCGACGCGAACGCGGGTCTCACCGTCCGCGCTCGTCACGAGGGCTGCCTCGGGAACCATTAATTGATCGAAAGGAGAGGTGAAAGTCGCGACATTCACCCTCATGGTCGAGCCACTAGGAATCTCGATCGGTACGTTGAGGGAAACCGTCACCTCAACGCGGTCATCGCTTTCGCTTTCGGTCTCCGACACCAACTTGACGTTGCTCACGACTCCCTCCCATCGTTCGCCGTCCGGCGCGATGAGTGTGGCATGGTTATCTATCGAAACCGCGTCTCCGACGGGGCGGGGGAAGGTAGCGATCGCGGACAGAGGTCCAGCAGCCAATTGGACCGTCCCCTCACCAACCTCACGACCAACCACAACGGAAATCTTGTCCACTGTCACTGGTAGGAAAACAAGAAAGGCCACTTCACCCAGAGGAATCTGAGGGCCGGCAGCCGCTCGAGCGGTGTTGACGGCCTCTCGAGCGGCCTCCAGATCCTCGTGCGCAAATTCGACAGCGCTGGTCGCGTCATCGACACCGTCGAGCGTTGGCCGCTCCGCTGGTCCGAGTGCTTCCGCTGCCTCCACGGCATGGTCGTAGTCGCGCTTAGCCCGCCTCAGCGCAGTTTCGGCAGTTGCGGCCGCACGGTCAGCTGCAGTGAAAGCATCTTCCGCAGCCTTCAACTCCTCACCTCCGACTTCGACGACCGAGTAGCCGCGATCTTCATAGAAGCGTGTGACGGCAGACTTGGTTGACGCCCCAAACGTGGTTTCACCCTCCTCCACGCTGTAACCGAGACTTCGGAGGCCGACTTGCAGCTGGGTCACGTCGGGCCCGTTCATACCGGGCCCTAGGGCTCGATAGGCAGCGACCCGCCCAGGCATCAGGAAAGTGGGACGTCCGCCCACATCAAGCAGTGCATCGCCCTGCGTCACCTCGTCGCCAACGTCAACCCAAAGCGCTGACACGATAGGCCGGGCAGCACTAGTCGGTATAGCAGGAGACACGAGGGCGATCTGCGTCTGCTCCAACCGAGCATCAGCAGATTCGGTACGCTGAATCTTACCTAGAGCGACTCTCGAGGTGAGAGTGGCTGGAGCCGGGGGCGCAGCGTCCGCAGCAACTTGGTCCGGCGACCGCACCAACTGGCCAGCAAGCATGCCGATGATCAACATCAACATGGCGGGAAGGGTCATAGCCAAGAGCGGACGCTTCCTGACGAGGCTCCTCAACGAAAGAGCTCCTTAGCATTCTCCAGAAGCTTCCTCTTCATCTCGAGCGCTCCGCGCAATGACGCCTCGTTTTCTGCGATCAGCCGTTCCTGTATGGCAGCGTCAAGAGACATCATTCTCGCCACGAAATTGGTCCTCTCACCACACTCCAGGTCTTCGAGTGCCATCTCTCGTTGCCTGGCTGGCGACTCTCGAAGTACTGACTCCTCAGCATCCCAGCGGTGGACAAACTCATACCCGGACTCGGCCATGCACTCTGACCACTCTGCTTCGAGTGCTGCAAACTCTTGGGAACTGAGAAGTTCCTCTTGCGCCTCGGAAGACAGTTTGTTAGGCAAATCCAAGAACGCCGCATCTGCAGTCACGCCGTCAGTGAGCCTCTGTTGCACCTCGGCGTTACAACCACCTTTAGGAAGCGGAACACCGGACACATCGACTGCCGCGACGGGATTTCCAACGGCATCCGTCCCCAGCAGCAGTTCCTTGAACCGCCTGACGTCGTCTGTTATGGGAATCTCGATAGCATCGTCAACCAATGACGACTCCCCGGAACCATAGCCGTTCTCCTCCACGGCCTCTCTATCGAAAAGACCGTATCGAAGATGTCCGCTGTCGTAAACATCCTCATATAAATCTGGCTCGAATCGCTCAGGCCTGGTTTCGAGCCCGAAGCGACCCATACATTCGACCCGAGCGTGCTGCTGGCTATCCATTATCAAGCGCCACTCATCCACCGTGGTCTGATAGCGATCAAGCGGCAAGACCAGCTGGCTCTCGGACGTTACCGGCGTGAGTCCTGTGGTTGCAGGAGTGGCGCCGACGCGCTCGTTCGGCGGCCTCGACCCGACTTCAGGAACGCATCCCGCTAGTGCGACCACAAGCAGCGCGGCACAGGCACCTCTGAAAACCATCGATATCAGGGATCCTTCTCGTGGGGATGCCGAGCGGATCCCCCTAGACACCATCACGAGATCCAGAACGAACTTGTCTGATTGTTCCAGGTGGAACCTACGTTGTTCCAACTCATCTGTGTGTCCTTGTAGGTACGGGCCCCCACTAAGCCACCATCCCAGAAAAGGACAAAGTCACATTTGTATGAGTCTTTGACCGACGAAACCACATCGTTCCATCCGGTGGGCATCACTGCGCGAGGAATTTCGGCGTCGGTGTTCTCGGCGGTCAAGCATCCATGTGGGTAACGGTAGGTGGCGACGGCTGCTCCCAACGCTGCTTTCTGGCGGCCTCGACGGTTCATTCGGCTCTCTACCATTGGATTCCTCACACATCGATCACCATGGGTCTCACGGGAGGCTACCACCCACTACGGTCAAACGCGGTTCATCAGTCTCTGGGGCTCACGCTCGCGGTCGTTGATTCTCCGGCCCCGCCCTTCTGTTGCATAACCCCACCCGCCAGCCTCGCCTATCCTGACTCTCATGCCCAGCCTCAGGATCCGCGGTGCCACTCTCGCCGGCATCGCGTGCGCCGCCCGGTTGGCCAAGCTCGGTCATATCGTCGAGCTCGACACCGGCGGCGACGACCTTGGCGCCCACTGGTCCCCCGCGCAGGACCGCCTGGCACCGGTGCTCACCCTGCCCGCTACGTGGCGCGACCTGTTCAAGAAGTCGGGCCGCACCCTGGACGCCGAGCTGGCCCGCTCGAGTCTGGAGCTGATCGAGGCGCCACCCGCCATCCACCGCTTCGTCGACGGCGCCGAGCTGCCACTGCCGACCGAGCGTGGCCGTCAGTTCGCGATCCTCACCGCCCGCTACGGCCAGCCCGTGGCCGAGCGGTGGCGCGACACGCTGGATGCACTGGACGAGGTATGGCTGGCGGCGCGTCGCTTCGGCGTCGAGAGCCCTGCTTCCCCAACCGGCGGAGCAAACCTCCGCGCGCTGTGGCTCGACCGGACCCTCGCCGACGTCGCCGAGAGGGTCGGGCATCCTCATCTTGCCGAGATTGTGCTGAGTCTGGCCCCGCTCGCGGGAACCCGCTCCCGGCGCGCTCCTGGGTTGCTCGCGAGCCGGTTGGTGGTGGAGCGCACGTTCGGCCGGTGGCGGCTCGTCGACGCCGACGGCGCAGCTCTCCCCGCTACGCGCCTCCTCGGCCTGTTGGAGGAGCGGCTGGCCACCCGTCGAGTGCGCGTGGTGGAGGGTCTCGGAGCCGAGGAGCACTCGGTGGACTGCCTGCCGCGGGCGCCGCTGCTCACCCGGGCAGCGCTCGCTCCGGCGACGAGCCACTCCTGGGAGGACAGGGCCGGTGAGGAACCGTTCTCCGAGGTGATCGACCACACGGGCAGGTGGCCGGTGGTGACCTGGCGGGTGCCCACCGCGGAGGGGGTCAGCGTGCTGACCCGCGACTACAACCACGCACACCGCGCCGTCAGCTGGGGCCTGGAGCCGCGATCGGCACGCTCCGTGCTGCGCCGGGTCCCGATCGACCGTGCGGGCGCTCCGTCCCGCGCCTCGGCCTGCTCACCCGCCGGCCCGGAGCCATGGGCGGAACTGGCCAGCGCGGCCCTGGCCGTGTACGAGGTGCACGAGCGGCTGACCGGCGAGGATTGCCGACCGACCAACCGCAGCCGCCGCTAGCGCGACCCGCGCAGCCATCCCCAGCCGACCAGCAGGACGACGACGGCGGCCGCCCCCATGACCGCGAGGTCCGGCACCGCCCGGCCCACCTCCGCCAGCCAGGACTCCAGGCGGAACTGTGCCGTGGCGTCGAGGATGCCGCCGAGCCCCGCAGTCGCGTCGGTGGCCACGAAGAGCACTCCGACGGCGGCGAAGAGCAACCCGCTCACCAAGCCCAGCACCGACGTCGTGAACGGACCGATTCTCAGCGCCCGCGCCCGACCCCACCGCTGGCCGAGCCGCAGCCGGTCCCAGACGAGCGCCAGCAGCACGAGCGGCACGACCATCCCGGCGCCGAACAACGCCAGCAGCACCGCGCCGTACCCGACGCTGCCGCCGACCGCCGCCATCGTCAGCACCGCGCCGAGGAGGGGCCCGGTGCACGCCCCCGCGAGCCCGTAGGTCGCGCCGAGCAGCACTGTGCCCAGGGCGCCCCGCGGGTCCCGGCCGCTCTGCTTCACGCCAGGCACCGGCAGCTGGATGCCGAGCGCGGTGAGCAGACCGAAGCCGATCAGCACGACGCCGCCGATCGTTGCGACAGTACCCCGGTGCGTGGTGAGTAACCCTCCCAGTGCGCCGGCCGCCACGCCGAGCGGCACCAGCGTCAGCAGAAGACCCAGATAGAACAGCGCTGTGCGCCCGAGCAGGGTGGCTTTCGAGCCGCCGAAGGCGTAGGCAAAGAAGGCGGGGAGCAGCAACGCCGCGCACGGACTGAACAGAGCCGCCGCCCCGCCGAGGAAGGCGCCAGCGTAACCGACGCCCATCAGCCGTGGAGGGCGAGCTGCTCTTCGATGATCTGCTCGAACGTCGACAGCGGCTGGGCACCCGAGACGAACTGGCTGCCGATCACGAACGACGGCGTGGACGTGACGCCGAACCCGTTGGCCTCGGCGCTGTCGGCCAGCACCGCCTCCTGATGGGCGGGGTCGGCCCAGTCTGCTTCGAACGTGGCCCGGTCCAGGCCGAGGTCGGCGACGATGCCGTACACGAGCTCGTCGGGAATGTCGGGGTGGCCCTCGTTGGGCAGCGCGCTGAACAACTCGTGCGAAAACTCGAAGAACTGCCCCTGCTCGCCCGCGGCGCGCGCAGCGGTAGCGGCCCTGATCGATTCGTCACCGAAGATGGCCAGGTCGCGGAACTCCACCCGTAGCGTCCCGTCGTCGATGTAGCGCTGGAGGCCCGGGAGCACATCCTCGGCCCACACCGAGCAGAAGGGGCACCGGTAGTCGGCCCACTCGGTCAGCACCACAGGCGCATCGATGTTGCCCATCGCGAGGGGATCGCCCTCGATCCGCCTCGGCAGGTCTTCCACCATGAAGCGCTCCATCTCCGCCACCTGCTGCGGGTCGATGGAGGGCTGGGGAGCCGGCTGGTCCGGCGCCGGTGTGGCCGGCGGCGTCGAGGTGGCCGCAGGAGCGGGCACCGCTGCGGGAGTTCCTGGCCGCATCGCCAGCAGCCCGCCGAGCACGACGACGACGAGGACGAGACCGACGATCACCGCCTTGTAGACCATGGTGGGGTCCTTGGGCGACTGATCCGGCGCACCGCTGAAGGTTTCGGCGGGGGCGGTGTCGTCCGGCTGGTCGATGGGCTGCGCGTCGGTCATGGGCTCGCTTCTGGTTCGAGGGTTCGGCCTCCACTGTGCCCGACGCCGCGCACAAATCCCAGCGGAGCCCGCGCCACGACACCGCAGGGCTGGGCGTCGCGCGCACTGCGACCCCTGCGGGGTAGTAGGCTGGACTGTCTGTCTCACCCCGAGGATGCATTGTTTTGAGTACATCGCGCGCTGATTTGGAACGCGAGATCGCGCTGGAGCAGGCCCACGTGGACAAGGTCTACGCCAACCTGAACACCGCCACCGCCAACGCCAAGTCCATGGCCCGGCAGGGTCGCGAGATCTTCCTTTCCGACCGCACGAACTTCCTCCGCGAGGAGGACAGCACCGCCCTCTTCGAGCGCGACGCCTTCGCCTACCAGGCCGCCCGCCGGCTGGCGGTGCTCGACTCGGAGCATGAGGGGCTGGTGTTCGGCCGCATCGATCTCAGCCCGGACGAGACCCGATACATCGGCCGGATCGGGGTGCGCGACAAGGAGTACGAGCCCCTGGTCATCGACTGGCGCGCGCCGGCGGCCGAGCCGTTCTACCGCGCCACGCAGGCCGAGCCCATGGGCGTCGTCCGGCGCCGGGTGCTGCGGTGCCGCGACGACCGGGTGGTCGGCATCGAGGACGACCTCCTCGACGGCTCCGCCGAGACGTCCCTGCCGATCTTCGGCGAGGGCGCCCTCATGGCGGCGCTCACGAGGGCGCGCGGCCGGACCATGCGCGACATCGTCGCCACCATCCAGGCCGAGCAGGACGAAGCGATCCGCGCGCCCTACCAGGGCGTCACGATCATCTCGGGCGGCCCCGGCACCGGCAAGACCGTCGTCGCCCTCCACCGCGCCGCCTACCTGCTCTACACCAACCGGGCACGGCTGGAGAAGGGCGGGGTGCTCGTCGTCGGCCCGTCCAACGTGTTCATGAACTACATCGAGCGCGTCCTGCCCAGCCTCGGTGAGGACTCGGTGACGCTCAAGGCCATCGGTTCGGCCGCCAACGACGTGCTGGGATTCGCCAGCGAACGGGTGGACGACGCGGCGTCGGCGACCGTGAAGGGCAGCCTGTCGATGCTCGATGTGCTGCGCCGGCTGGTGCGGCTGCCGCTCATCGACCATCCCGAGGCGCTGCGCGTCCGCGTGACGGTCAAGGGTGAGGTTCTCGGACTCGGGGAGGCCGAGCTCAACCGGATCCGCGACCACGTGCTGGCGTCGACCAAGCTCAACCGCGGCCGCGCGATGGCGTTCGACGCGGTGGTGCAGGCGCTGCTCCGCAAGTTCCCCGACGACGTGTCGATCGAGCCCGCCGAGCTGGAGGAGCGGGTCCGCGAGCACCCGAGCCTGCTGATGTTCATGAACGCCTGGTGGCCCACGCTGAGCGCGACCCGCGTGCTCGCCCGGCTGGCCGACCCGGCCGTCGTGGCGAAGGTCGGCGACCGGCTCACCGCTGATGAACGGACCGCGCTGGCCAGGTCGTACGCCTGGGTCGCCGGCTCGGACGAGGGCGCCGAGATCGTCCGCGGCTGGTCGGTGGCCGATATCGCGCTGCTCGACGAACTGGTGGACATCCTGGGCCAGGCTCCGGATGAGGCCGAGGAGATCGACCTGTTCCTCGAGGGCGGCGACGTCGCGGAGGTGCTGACCACAGCTGACCTCCTCCGGCAGGAGCGCGCCCGCGAGCCCGACGAGGATCCGGTGACCACGTACGCGCACATCCTGGTCGACGAGGGGCAGGATGTGACGCCCATGCAGTGGCGGATGCTGCGCCGTCGGGGGCCGCAGTCGTCCTGGACCATCGTGGGCGACCCTGCCCAGAGCTCCTATCCCCGCCAGGATGAGACGGCGGCGGCCATGGCTGACCTCGTCGGCCGCGGCCAGAGCCGCACCTTCACCCTCAGCACGAACTACCGCTCCCCCAGCGAGGTGTTCGAACTGGCGGCGAAGGTCATCACCCAGGTCTTCCCCGACGCCGACCTGCCACGGGCGGTGCGTTCCACCGGCGTGGAACCGCACCTCGATGCCACCTCGTCCGCCGATCTGCACGGCGCGTTGCGCGAGCACCTGATCGATCTCGCCGGCCAGGTCAACGGGACCATCGGCGTCGTGTGTCCGCCGTCGATGCTCAAGGACGTCCAACTGTTCGTCATGGAGGATGACCGGCTGCGTGCCTTCGAGGACCGGCTCATTGTTGTCACCCCGCTCCAGGCCAAGGGGCTGGAGTACGACGGGGTGCTGGTGCTCGCTCCCGACCGCATCGTGGAGGAGGTCCCAGGACGCGAGCGCGTGCTCTACGTCGCCCTGACCCGCGCCACGCAGCGGATGACGATCCTCGACGTCGACACGAGCACCTGGCGCGCCCCCCTCGACTGAGCCCGGGACATTCAAGGTTCGGCGACCGGCCACGCCTGTTAGACCGAGTCGCTGGACGGGGTGCCGCCTGATCTCGGTACGCTACTTCCAGCAATGACGCTTGGGGGAAAACATGGTGCGCTGGGCACTGCTGCTGTTGGCTGCTTGTCTCGCCTGGGGCGGTGCCTCGGCACCGGACGCGCACGCTACGCCTGGCCCAGACGATTGGCGGGTCCTCGTGGAGGAACAGGCCACCGACTCGGCCCTGAGCGGTTTCCACGGCGCCGAGAGCGTCCTCGCCGGTGACACGGTTGCCTTGCGGGTCCACAGCCCCGGGCAGCCGGTGGCCATCGATGTGTACCGCATCGGCCACTACGGCGGCACGGGCGGGCGGCTCGTCGCCCAGATCCCCTCCCAGGCAGGCACCGACCAGCCGCCCTGCACCGTCGAGGCGGACTACATGGTGGACTGCTCTGCCTGGTCCGTCACCCACTCGATCGACACCGCGGGCTGGCAGCCGGGCGTGTACTTCTTCAACCTGCGTCACCCGTCAGGACTCCGCAAGACAGTTCCGGTGATCCTGCGCTCGGCCAGCCACGCAGGCACGGTCACGATCATGTCCGGCACCGCCACCCATCAGGCCTACAACCCCACGGGCGGCTCCAGCCTCTACCAGGGGGTCGACGGAGACGGCCGGATCTCGTGGGACCACCGTTCACGGCGCGTGACGTTCAACCGGCCGTTCGCCTCCCAGGGCACTGGACGGGTCCAGAAGATCCTGAACTACGAGGTGGGCCTGATCCACCATCTCGACTCCCTGGGCGTCCCGCTGTCCTACACCACCAACTTCGCGCTGCACCGGGACGGCGCCGGGCAGTATGCGGGCTCCCCCGCGATGGTGTTCCTCGGCCACGACGAGTACTGGAGCGTCGAGATGCGCACCGCAGTCGAAAAGCTCCGCGACAGCGGCACGAACCTGCTGTTCCTGGGTGGCAACACCGCCTACTGGCGCATCAGGTGGAACGACGACGGCACGGTCATCACAAGCTACAAGGACGCAGCCGAGGACCCCGTCCAGAACTCCCGGGACACGACGACGCTCTGGCGCTCGCCGCCCGCAGCCGCCCCCGAGGCCTCGCTCCTGGGCGGGCAGTACGTCTGCGCCAGCCCATCGTACGTAGCCGCCCCCCTGGTGGTCACCGACCCCGGCTTCTGGGGGTTCGCTGGCCTGGGGGTCCGGGCGGGGTCGCAGTTCCCGGGCCTCGTGGGACACGAGATCGACCAGGTCGCAGCAGCCTCCCCGTCGACGACCAGCGTCGTCGCGAGCAGCCCGCTGCAATGCAAGAACATGATGGGACGCTCGGACCTGACCTACTACACCGCCCCCTCGGGTGCGGGGGTGGTCAACGTGGCCACGTTCGGGTTCGCCTGGGCCGTGTCGCCGTGGATCGACGTGGCACCGGCGGAGTCCCGCGCCTTTGCGCGAGGGTTCCTGCGCAACCTCGTCGTCGAGGCGGCCAAGGGCCCGCTGGCGCTCCGCTTCCCCAGCACGCCCGACCTCGAGAAACGTCCGGAACTCGTCTACGTCACCCCGGGCGAACACCTCGTCAACGGGCGGCGCTGGCGAACCGTCTGCGAGGCGTACTCGCAGACGGAGCGCTGCCGCACGGAGATCTGGGCCACCACTGTCCGGCCTAGCGGGACCGGCTTTATCCGCAGCACCGGATGGGTCTTCAACAACCTCACCTACAAGCCCCTGCCCCGCTCGGTGTGGCAGGGCAACCCACTGGCCAGGACCGGCACGTGGGTCAGCGCTGAGGGCCGTCAGTGGCGAAGCGAGTGCGACACCCCGGCGACTGGGCGGAACGCCTGCCGCAACTACCTGCGCGCCGACGTCGTCGGGCCGCGCCGGGACGGCACAGCCGGCTACGAGTGGCAGCGGCAGGTCTGGCTGTTCAACTCGCTGGTGCTCTTCCGCTGAACCGGGCCGTCAGACCCGCCCCTTGAGGGCGGCCAGCACCTCGCGCGTGGCCTTGGAGCGGTTCTGCGTGAAGAACTGCAGCCCCGGGGCTCCGGCGTCGAGCAGCTCCCGACACAACCGCACCGCCTCCGCCAGCCCATGCGCCCGGACCTCCTCCTTCGAACCGAGCGCCCGCAGTTCGCCGACGAAGCGCTCGGGCAGGGGGCATCCGGACAGGGCGGCGAAGCGTTCGATCTGGGTGATGACGGTCAGCGGCATGATGCCCGGGATGATCGGCACCTCGCAGTCCATGGCCCTCATCCGCGCGACAAGCTCGGCATAGCGCTCGGCCTCGAAGAACAGCTGCGTGATCGCGAACTCGGCCCCGGCCTCCACCTTGGCCGCAAGGATCTGGGCGTCCAGCTCCGGATCGAGCGTGGTCTCGTGGGGGTTGGCGAACGCGGCCACCCCCACGCAGAAATCGCCCTGCTCCTTGATGAACGACACCAGTTCGGTGGCGTTGGCGAGCCCGTCAGGATGCCGGACCCAGTCCCCTCCGCCCGGCATGTCGCCTCTGATGGCCAGGATGTTCGTCACTCCCACGTCCCGATAGGCGGCCAACGCCTCGGCGATCTCGGCCTTCGACTGTGCGACGCAGGTGAGGTGCCCCACGGTCAGGGGGCCGCCCGACGACGCGATCCGCCGTGTCGCGTGGATGGTCCGGTCGCGCCTCGACCCGGTCGCACCGTAGGTGACCGACACGAAGTCGGGATCCAGCGGCGCAAGCGCCTCGACGGCGGCCCACAGCACCGGCTCCTCGTCGTCCGTCCGGGGAGGGAAGAACTCGAATGAGAACAGTGGTCCGGTGGCGGCGTCGAGGAGTTCTCGCACGCTGCCGGGGGTCGGTGGAGGGGTGGGCATGCGCCCAACAATAGAGTCCGGCCGGGGGCTCGATTAAGCTCGTCCGCGTGAGACGCAACCTCGATCCCGCTGCCCCGCTCAGCACCGCGCTGATGTCAGCGATCAGCGAAACCCTCGACACGTTCCTGACCGACCAGGAGGCGTTGCTCGACGACGTGGGTGCGCTGCCGATGCTGGAGGTAGCGCGCGAGGCAACCGCCGGGGGCAAGCGTCTTCGCCCGGCCTACTGCTACTGGTCCTACGTCGCCGCCGCCGGCGAACCCGCCGACGACGCCGCCCTGCTGGCCGTCGCGTCGTCGCTGGACCTCCTGCACGTCAGTGCGCTGGTCCACGACGACCTCATCGACGACTCGGACACCCGCCGCGGCGTCCCCGCGGCGCACAAGCGGTTCGAGGAGCTTCACGAGCGTCAGGCCGGTCGTGGTTCGCGGGAGGACTTCGGCCGGTCGTCGGCGATCCTGCTCGGGGACCTGCTGCTGATGTGGAGCATCGAGCTGGCCGACGCGTCCGGCCATCCGGGCCTCGACCTCGCCCGGCCCCTGCTGAGCGTCATGCGCACCGAGGTCACGGCGGGCCAGTTCCTCGACGTCGCGGCCCAGTACCGGGTGGCGCCCGCCACCAGCTACGCCGACGAGTTGACCGTTGCCCGCCGCGTGCTCGAATACAAGTCGGCCCGCTACTCGATCCGACGGCCCGCGCAGATCGGAGCGGCCCTGGCTGCGGCCGACGCGGCGGTGCAGGACGCGCTGGGCGAGTTCGGCTCCGTGATCGGCCGAGCGTTCCAGCTTCGCGACGACGTCCTCGGGGTGTTCGGCGATCCCGCCGTGACCGGCAAGCCGTACGGCGGGGACATCCGCGAGGGCAAACGCACCGTCCTGGTTCTGACGGCGCTCGACGACGCCAACCAGGCCCAGGCGGCCGAGTTGTCGGATCTGCTCGGCCGCCACGACCTCACCGACGCCGAGGTAGACCGGGCCGCCGCCATCATCGACGAGTCCGGTGCCCGGCGGCACGTCGAGAGCATCATCGAGCGCAGCACCGATCAGGCGCTGCGCGTGCTCGAGGAGGCCTCGCTGACCTCGGAGGGCCGCACCGCACTGACCGAACTGGCGCTCAGGAGCGTACGGCGTGCTCACTGACCTCCGCGGGCTCACCTCCGCGGAGGTCGCCGAGCGCGTCGCCGCCGGCCACGTCAACACCCTGCCCGCCCGGTCCGGGCGCACCACCCTGGAGATCGTCCGCGCCAACGTGGTGACGCGCGTCAACGGCATCCTGTTCGTGCTGTTCGTGTTCGTCATGATCACCGGCCACATCGAGCAGGGCATCTTCGGCCTCCTCATCATCGCCAACTCCAGCATCGGGATCATCCAGGAGCTGCGCGCCAAGCGGACCCTCGACAACCTGGCCGTCGTGGGCGAGGCCCACCCCATCGTCATCCGTGACGGCACCCACCACCGCATCACCCGCGACGATGTGGTGCTCGACGACCTCATCGAAGTGACGCCGGGCGACCAGATCGTCGTCGACGGGTCCGTCGTCGCGGCCGACTACCTGGAGGTCGACGAGTCCCTCCTCACGGGCGAGGCTGACCCTGTGGCCAAGGGCCCGGGTGACCAGGTCCTGTCAGGGGCGTTCGTCGTCGCCGGCAACGGCGTCTACCGCGCTGAGAAGATCGGGGCGGAGGCCTACGCGGCGCAGATCACCGCCCAGGCGGCGAAGTTCACCCTCGTGTCCTCCGAGCTCCGGCAGGGCATCAACCGGATCCTCAAGGTGGTGTCGTATCTACTGGTGCCCGTGGCGGTCCTCACCATCGCGGTGCAGTTCAACCAGCCCGACACCCCGTGGCGCGAGGCGGTGCTGAGGATGACCGCCGCGCTGGTGCCCATGGTGCCGGAGGGATTGGTGCTGCTCACCTCCATGGCGTTCGCGCTCGGCGTGGTGCGGTTGGGGCGGCGCCAGTGCCTGGTACAGGAGCTGCCGGCCATCGAGGGACTGGCGCGGGTGAGCGTCGTGTGCGCCGACAAGACCGGCACCCTCACCCAGCACGCCATGACCGTAGGCGAGGTCGTCGATCTGACCGACGGCGAGGTTCCGCTGCGGGAGGTCCTGTCCCAACTGGTGGCATCCGATCCCTCCCCCAACGCCTCGATGCTGGCGATCGCTGGCGCCATCCCGCCCGCAGCAACGCGCTGGAAGGCAGTCGCGCGGGCACCGTTCACGTCGGCCAGGAAATGGTCCGGGATCAGCTTCGCCGGCGAAGGCAACTGGGTCATCGGGGCGCCGGACGTCCTGGGCGACGCGGCCCTGGCTCGACGCGCCGAGGCGATCGGCGTGACCGGGCATCGGGTGCTGCTGCTGGCCTCCTCCGACACCCGGGTCGACGCCCCCGAGGCACCGGGGACCCTTAGGCCGGCGGCCCTCATCGTGCTCGACCAACTGGTCCGGCCCGACGCCGCCGAGACGCTGGCGTTCTTCCGCCACCAACGCGTCGACATCAAGGTCATCTCCGGCGACAACGCCGCCTCGGTCGGCGCCGTCACGCGGTCGCTCGGCGTCACCACCAAGGCCCCGGTCGACGCCCGGCGCCTACCGCCCCCCGGAGACGCGTTCGCCGACACCGTCAACGACTCCGACGTCTTCGGCCGGGTGACGCCCGAGCAGAAGCGCCAGATGGTGACGGCCCTGCAGAGCCGCGGCCACACGGTGGCGATGACCGGCGACGGCGTCAACGACGTGCTCGCCCTCAAGGACGCCGACCTCGGCGTCGCGATGGGCTCGGGTGCTCCCGCCACCCGGGCCGTCGCGCAGATCGTCCTCCTGGACGACAAGTTCGCAAGCCTCCCGTACGTGCTGGCTGAGGGGCGCCGCGTCATCGGAAACGTGGAGCGCGTCGCCAAGCTGTTCCTCACCAAGACCATCTACGCGGTGACGCTCGCGTTGGTGATCGGGCTGCTGGGGCTGCCCATGCCGTTCCTGCCGCTGCAGATGACGGTGGTGGGCTGGTTCACGATCGGGATCCCCGCGTTCCTGCTGAGCCTGGCCCCCAACCGGGAGCGGGCGCGCCCGGGGTTCGTCTCGCGGACCCTCGCGGTCGCGGTGCCGGCCGGTCTCATCGTGGCGGGGGTGTCGATCGTGACCTACCTCCTGACCCGGGGCTTCGGGGACGTCTCAGACCTGGTGCAGGAGCAGGCGTCGACCGCCACGCTGACGGCGCTGATCATGACGGCGACGTGGGTCTTGGCCACCGTCGCGCGGCCGTACCTCTGGTGGCGGGTGGGGCTCGTCGCCTTCGCCTACAGCTTCTACTTCACGGTCTTCGCCACGCCGGCGTTCCGCGAGTTCCTCTCGCTCGACATCTCAGACGCGGGCAGCATGCGCACGGGCATCATCGCCGGTGTGGTGGGCATGGCCCTGGTCGAGGCCGCCTGGTGGGTCACCGCCGCCGTGCGCAGGGAACGCCCCCGGTTGTGGGGGATGCCAGCTCCCCTGGAGGCCGTGTCCCACTAGTCCACCGGTCGTGGGCGCAGCGTTGCCGTGGGGAAGTTAGGGCCGTCGCTGTCGTAGGCGTCCTCTCCATAGGAGCGAGCCCCGGGATCGCCGTCCCAGGCCTCGGCCAGCTGATCGGCGATGGCGCGCGTCGTGGCGAAGGCATCGGATCCGGAGAAGACGGCGGTTGAGACAACGACGCGACGTGCACCGGCGGCAATCACTTGGCCGACGTTGTCCGGCGTGATGCCGCCCGCGGCGAACCAGAGCGGACCCGCCGGGAGCGCCGTGGCCGGGTACAGCCGCGCCAGCTCAGCCACCTCGTGGCCCACCGCCCCACCATCGATCGCAGGGCCGATGAAGCCGAAGTCGAAGGGGTCTCCGTCGATCCTGTCGGCCTCTGCAGCACGGTCGATGGAGCGGCCGATGAGGGCGTGCTCGTGGGGCCGCTTGTAGCCGAACGGGCGCCAGCCAGGACGGCGCAGATAGAGCACGTCGGCCAGGCTGGCCTCGGCCACCTCGGAGTCGTCGGTGCCGACCACCGTCTGCAGGCCGAACAGTCTCTTGCGCGCCACGCTGATGGCTGCGGCGGCGTCGTCGACGGAACGGTCGCCCCTGGTGAAGATGAGCAGGTCGGCGCCGTGGGCGGCGAAATCCGCTGATTCCGGCCCGGAATGCTCGGGCGGGACGACGATCGCGAGCCTGGCGAGACGCAGGCGGGTCTTGATACCGACGAGTGCAGTCATCGGGCCAATCTACTGCCGATGGTCGACTGTGCGGACGGTCTTGGGTGCAACTCGCCGCGCTGGGTGGCGGAGCCCTCGCCGCCCTCCCCCTACAATCGGGGGAGCAACGGGCTCGTACGGCCTCTTCCCCGACCGTGCATGGAGTGGTATGAACAGCACTTTCGACCCGTTGGTCGGCCAAGTGCTCGACGGCCGCTACGAGATCGTGGCGAAAGTGGCGCGCGGCGGCATGGCCACGGTGTACCGCGCGCGGGATCTCAGGCTGTCCCGCGCAGTGGCGGTCAAAGTCATGCGCAGCGACCTCGGGGAGGACGACGAGTTCGCGGCCAAGTTCGACCGCGAGGCGCGTTCCGCCGCTGTGCTCAGTCACCCCAACGTCGTCAGCGTGTTCGATCAGGGATCGTCGGCCGGCCAGCCCTACATCGTGATGGAGTACATCGAGGGCGAGACGCTGCGTCGGATCATCAGCCGCGAGGCCCCGCTCCCGCCACACAGGGCGCTGGAACTCTTCGAACAGATCGCCGCGGCGCTGGCGTGCGCACACGAGTCCGGCGTCGTGCACCGCGACATCAAGCCGGAAAACGTCATGCTGACCTCCCGGGGACAGGTGAAGGTGGCGGACTTCGGACTCGCCCGCCAGGTGGGCTCGCCCCAGATGACGGCCACCGGGGTGTTGGTCGGAACCGCCAGCTATCTCCCGCCCGAGCTCGTCACCCACTCCCGCCCTGACGGGCGTAGCGACATCTACTCCGCGGGCGTCGTCCTGTTCGAGCTCCTGACGGGGAAGAAGCCACACACTGGCGAGAACAACTATCAGATCGCCTACCGCCACGTGAACGTCGACATCGAGAAGCCGTCTGAGCGGCTCGCGGAGATCGGCTACCGCGCCGACTGGACCATCCCCGACTATCTGGACACCTTGGTTCTGGCCTCCACCGCGCGAGATCCCCGGGCGCGCATCGAGAACGGCCGGGAGCTGCTGCGCGGCGTTCGGCGCGTCCGTCAGGAGCTCGCCCGAAGCGGCGGCGGGGACAACCCCCGGCTCGCCGCGGCGCTGTTGCCCGCCAGTCCGGTCGAGTTGGAGACCGAGCGGTTCAGGCCACGGACCGCCGAGCGGCCGCGTCCGGCAGTCTCCGGCACCACACCGGACACCGTCGTCGTCCAGCACCATCAGTGGCGCCGGGCGCAGTCACCCACCTCACCGGTGCCGAGCCCACGCCCCGAGCCCGTCGCTCACCGGTCCCCCGCCGAACTTGCCGGCTCCCCCCGGAGCCAGCGGACGCCGGCGTTCCCCAACCTCCACATCTCTCACGACCCCGTCCACCGACGACGACGCGGGGCGATAGCGCTCGTGCTGGTGCTACTGCTCACCGTCGGAGCCGGTGTGGGCTCGTGGTGGTGGCTCTCCGGACGGTTCACCACCGTCCCGGCGATGGTGACGCTCAACGAGGCCCGCGCCCGGGAGGCCGCCGTGGCCAACGACCTGGACGTCGGCACCGTGACGGAGTACTCCGAGACGGTCGCCAACGGGCTCGTGATCCGTACCGACCCCCGCGCCGGAGAACGGCTGTTGCGGGGGGCTCCCGTGACGGTGGTCGTCTCGCTGGGGCCAGAGCGTTACCCCGTACCGACGCTCGTCGGACTGCAGCGGGGAGACGCCGAGCGGGAGTTGATCGACGGCAGTCTCGCGGTGGGTGAGGTCACGGAGGTCTGGTCGGACGACAGGCCGGAGGGCGAGGTGCTGGCCGCCTCGCAGGAACCCGGCGAACAGCTGAAACCCGACACACCTGTCGATCTGACCGTGTCGAAGGGTCGAGAGCCCATCGCGATCCCTGACTTCCAGGGGGCGGCAGCCGATTCGGCTGTGCAGGAACTGGGCGATCTCGGCTTCGAGGTCACAGTCGAGGAGGAGAACCATCCCGACATCAGCGCGGGCCTGGTCATCCGGCAAAATCCGCGCAACGCCACCGGGTACCGGGGCGACGCCGTGACGATCGTCAGGTCGCTGGGGCCGGTGATGGTGACCATTCCGGGCGTGCGCCTGCTGTCCACCGACGATGCCGTCAAGAAGCTTGAGGACCTCGATCTGGTGGTCACGGTCGAGCGGAACACGGACTTCCCGATCCCGCTCAACATCGCCTCCGGAACTGACCCCGCCGAAGGCAGCGAGGTGCCTGTGGGCTCCGAGGTGACGCTGTACGTCGCGTGACGGGTTCGCTGAGCCTACGGCCTGTCAGACTGTCCCTCGGGAGGATTCTTCGATGCCCGATTTCATGATCATCGTGCTCATTGTGCTGGCCGTCGTCGCTGCGGGCTTCGCGGTATGGGGGGTGCTGCGCTACCGGTACGTCAAATCGTTGCGCGACAAGGGCTGGACCTTCATCACGTCGCCCGACATCTCGATCGCCTACGGCCTCAACAGGCCGCCGTTCGGCGTCGGCTTCCAGCGCTCCGTGGATGACCAGATCGTCGGGGCAGCACCGGACGGCACCCCGTTCTCCGCCTTCCGCTACCGGTCCAGCGAGTGGTCCACGAGCGGATACGTCGTCGCGATGCCGCTGGGGAGATCGCTCCCTCCCACGGAGATCACAGCGTCCGGCCCGTGGCGTGTCCAGGTCGATCACGCCTGGATCGTCCTGGTCGAGGCCCCGAAGGACGCAGAGTCGCTCGAGCGGGCCATCGTCGAGTTGGCGGAGCTGCGAGGTGGCGTCCTCGCCTCGTCCGGTCCGGATGTGATCGGCCCACCTCCCCCGCCCGGTCTGAGTTTCCACGAGCGGCCCTGGTGGCGCTACGTCCCGCGCGACGACTCGTTCCTCGACTACGTGTCCCACACGCGCGGCGGGCGCAACCATCAGGCTCACGACATCGTCCACAGCGAGAACGCCGGGCTGCCCTTCGTGCGGCTCCGCCACGACTGGGAGACCACCAGGACGGTCAGGGATTCCGAAGGGCGCACTCGCACGGAGGTGGATCACCATTCCGAAGTGCTCTGCGAGTTCCGGGCGGCGTTCCCGTTCCGGCCCCTGTCGGTGAACTGGGGCTGGCTCGGCAAGACCCAGAAGTTCGAGCTCGAGGCGTTCAACGACCGCTGCAAGGTTCGGGCCCCCGATGCGCGGTTCGCGTCCCACGTCATCCACCAGCGCCAGATGGACTACCTGCTCAGCCTGGGCCGGCCGAGCTTCACCATCGAGGCCGACGGCCGGATCCTCGTCGGTGACGCCCGCGGCTGGGAGCCGACGGACATCGACCGCGCGGACCAACTCCTGCGCGGGTTCTTCGCCCGCGTGCCGGACTACGTGTGGAAGGAGCTGGGCGCCTGGCCGCGACCCATCCCAGAGCTGGAACCAGGGCCGGCACCCGCCTGACCCGGTCGTTTACCTGGCTGGCAAGGCCGGAGCCAGCCGGAGCGTCAGTTCGCGAGCGCAGCGCCGATGGCGGCGCCCGCCGTCTGGCAGTCGGCGTCGCTGACGTCCAGGTGCGTGACGGCTCGCAGCGTCGTCGGGCCCAGCACGGATACGCGCACCCCCTGCTCGGCCAGCCGTGCGGCCACCGTCGGCGCGTTGGGCGCCTCGATGACGACGATGTTGGTCTCGACGTCGCTCTCAGCCAGGCTCCCCGGGGCGGCCTCGTTGATCGCCCGTGCCAGCGTGCGCGCCGAGGCGTGGTCCTCGGCCACCCGGTCCAGATTGTGCTCCAGCGCGTGAAGCGCGGCGGCGGCCAGGACGCCGGCCTGGCGCCAGCCCGCACCGAGGCGCTTGCGCTGGGTGCGCGCCCGCGCCATCTCCTCGGCGGTGCCCACCAGGACGCTGCCGACGGGGGCGCCCAGTCCCTTCGACAGGCAGAGGCTGACGGTGTCGAAGAGGGCCCCGTAGTCGGCGAAGGAACGGCCCGTGGCGGCCGCGGCGTTGGCGAGGCGGGCGCCGTCGAGGTGCAGCCTCAACCCCAGCCCGCGCGCGGACTCGGAGAGCATTTCCATCTCGGAGAGACTCTGCACGGTCCCTCCCCGAAGTTGTGCGTGTCCTCGACCGCGATGCACGCCGTCTCGACGAGGTAGGGGCCGCAGCCGACCGCGGCCAGGGCGAGGGCGTCGTCGGCGACAAGACGGCCGCGCGCCGAGCCCCAGGTGCGCATCGTGACGCCGTGCAGCGCTGCGTGCGCGCCCATCTCGGCGCGCGCGATGTGCGCCTGGGCATCGCAGAGCACCTCCGTGCCCGGCTTCGTGTGCAGCCACACGCCGAGGAGGTTGGCGAGCGATCCCGTCGCGCAGAAGAGTGCGGCCTCCTTGCCGAAGAGACCCGCCACCTCAGCCTCGAGCCGCAGCACCGTCGGGTCCTCGCCGTAGACGTCGTCACCGACCGGAGCCGCGGCCATCGCGGCCCGCATCGCCTCGTCCGGGCGGGTGACCGTATCGCTGCGAAGGTCGATCACAGGTCCTTGGCCTTGAACTCCTGCACCGGGTTGACCCTGTTCAGCCGGCCGGAACGCAAGCGCTGCGCCACGGTGAACGCGAGCTCGAGCGACTGGTTGCGGTTGAGGCGCGGGTCGCACACCGTCTCGTAGCGGCTGGACAGGTCCGCCTCGCCGAGGTTGTGGACGCCACCGACGCACTCGGTGACGTCGTCTCCCGTAAGTTCGACGTGCAGGCCGCCCGGCCAGGTGCCGAGCTGCTCGTGCACATCGAAGAAGCCGTGCACCTCGTCGACCACGTCGGCGAAGGACCTGGTCTTGTAGCCGTTGGCGGCCTCGAACGTGTTGCCGTGCATGGGGTCGCAGACCCAGGCCACCTTCCGCCCGCTGGCCTCGACGCCCTCGATGATGCCCGGCAGGACGTCACGCACCTTGCGGGCACCCATCCGGGTGATGAACGTCAGACGCCCCGGGACCCGGTCGGGGTCCAGCCGGTCGGCGAGGGCGAGCGCCTGCTCGGGCGTGGTCGTCGGCCCCAGCTTGACTCCCAGCGGGTTCTGCACCCGGCGAAGCAGCTCGACGTGGGCCCCGTCGAGTTGGCGCGTGCGCTCCCCGATCCACAGCATGTGGCCCGAACAGCCGTAAAGCTGCTCGGAGCGCGAATCGACGCGGGTCAGGGCACGCTCGTATTCCAGGAGCAGCGCCTCATGGCTGGCGTAGAAGTCGACGGTGCTGAGCGAATCGTCCTGGACCCCGCACGCGACCATGAAGGCCAACGCGTGGTCGATCTCCGACGCCAGCTCCTCGTAGGCGGCCTCGACGGCGGAGTCGCGCACGAACTGGGCGTTCCAGCTGTGTACGCCACGCAGATCGGCGAAACCCCCCTTGACGAAGGCGCGCACGAGGTTGAGGGTGGCGGCCGAGGAGTTGTACACCTGGAGCAGCCGACCCGGGTCGTGGGCCCGCGACTCCTCGGTGAACTCGAAGCCGTTGATCGCGTCGCCACGGTAGGCCGGGAGCGTCACATCGCCTCGGGTCTCGGTATCCTTCGAGCGCGGCTTCGCGTACTGGCCGGCGATGCGGCCCACCTTCACCACCGGGACCTGCGCGGCGTAGGTCATGACCACCGCCATGGAGAGCTGCACGAGCAGCTTGCCCTTGATGTCGCCCGCGGTGACGGCCGCGAACGTCTCGGCACAGTCGCCGCCCTGCAGGAGGAAGGCCTTGCCCTCCGCGACGTCGGCCATCTTCAGCCGCAGGTCGTCGCATTCCCCTGCGAACACCAGAGGCGGGAGGGATTCGAGAGCTGTGATGGTGCGGTCGAGGGACTCGGGGTCGGAATACGTGGGCTGCTGAACCAAGGGCAGAGCGCGCAATTCTTCCCGGGACATGATGCTCGACATGGAGGGAAGGTTACCTCAACCCGGCGTGGCCTCCCCGCGACCGCGGTTGCGGTGGAATATCGGCTCAGCCGCGGCCGGGATCGTGGAGGCCCTGATCGATCGCGTACAGCGTCAGTTCGACGCGGTTGTGCAGCTGCAGCTTGCGCAGCACGTTCTGGACGTGGTTCTGGACCGTCCGGTGCGACACGAACAGCTCGTCGGCGATCTCCTTGTACGCCATGCCCTTCGCCACCCGACGCAGCACCTCGATCTCGCGGGTGGTGAGCACCGGGCCCTCCTCGTTGCGCGCCTGCGCCGCGTTGACCATGCGCCTGAATTCGCCCAGGACCAGACCTGCCAGCCCAGGCGTGAACACCGCGTCGCCGACCGCGGTACGACGGACGCCCTCGATGAGCTCGGCCTTCGAGGCCGACTTCACCAGGTAGCCCTTCGCCCCCGCCTTCATCGCGCGGAGCACATCGTCGCGCTCACCCGACGCGGACATGACGAGCACCTGGATGTCGGGAAACTCCGCCAGGAGGGTCTCGGTGCAGGTGGCTCCGTCCGGGGCCGGGATCTGCAGATCCATGACGATGACGTCCGGCCGCACGGCCCGAGCACGCGACAGGCATTCCGTGCCGCTCTTCGCGACCGCGACGATCTCGAAGCCGACCTCGCCGAGGTCCTCGCTGAGGGCGTCGATCCACATCGGGTGGTCGTCGACAAGCATCACGCGCGTCCGATTCTTCTCCTCAGTCACTGTGCCTCTGCCTTTCTCCGTTGATCGGCACTCTCAGTTCCCACTCGGCACCCGCGCCGGGCGAGGACCTGAGCGTCGCAGTCCCGCCCACGGCACCTATCCTGCCGACGACCGAGTCCCGGATCCCCAACCTGCCGCTCTCCGCGGCCTGCCGCACGAGCTCCGCGCTCATCCCGACGCCGTTGTCCCGCACCCACAGGATCACTTCGTCGCACTCCTCCTGGTCGAGCAGGATCCACGCCTGAGCGTCAGCGCCCGCGTGGAGGTCGACGTTGGTGAGGATCTCGGCCACGGCTGCCTCCACCTCATCGACGAGAGATCGGGACGCCATCACGCCGCTCGCCATGGTGGAGACGGTGACGCGAGCCGACTGGTACTTGTCCAGCACCGCCGCCAGGTCCACCACTTCGCTGTGCTCGAGCCCGACGATCTCCCGATCCTGCAGCAGGGTCCGCAGTTGCGCCTCCGACTCCCTGGCCAGCACGGCCAACCGGGCCCCCCGTGGACCGAGCGACGGCCCTTCGCGCTCGACCAGCGCCAACACCTGGAGGGCGCCGTCGTGCACGATCCTGGAGAGACGTTCGCGCTCCGCCAACGCAGCCGAGCGCAGCCGGTCCTGCTCCTGCTCCCGCAGGGTGGCGCGGAACTGAGTGATGAGTACGCCCAGGCAGGCGGTGAACAGCAGGATGACGAAGCTCGAGCCGAGCCGCTCCATGGTGAAGTGCCCAGGCGTGAACACCAGCACGGCCGCGACGGCGGCGGCGAAGGCCACCCCCCAACGGGTGCTCCGGAAGATCGCGGCGTAGGCCGCGCACCCCCCGATCCAGTACCCCGCGAGGCTGAGTGGAGCGCCCCCGGGCCGGACCACCAGTCCCGTGGTGAGCGTGATCGCCAGGGTCACGCCAAGATCCGCCAGGTGGGCAGCGGGCGTGCGACGGTGCGCCTTGCGCATCCGCAGCGTGATGAGGGTGTGCCAGACGATGATCGCCACCGATACGGCGACGACGGCAGCCGGGTTGTGCGCGCGGGGCATGACGATAGCCAGATTGACGGCCACTGCGTGGGCGGCCAACAGCGAGCGGGCCACCGCGACCACCGTGTAGACCCGACCGAGCATGTCGTGGCGCTCACGGAACCACACGCCACGGGCGCGGATCCAGCCGAGCCCGGGACCCAGCCCCCGGCGCGCTGGGTCAGGCAACGTTCTCCACCGCCGGTTGCGGGGGCTCGCCGCCCCCGGGCCGGGGGATGACGAAGTCGTCGGAGCCACGCTCGGCCAGGTCGCCCTGCTTGACCCTGGCCGCATAGACGTCTGCGTATTCCTGACCGGTCAGTTGTTGGATCGCGGCCAGCGTCTCGTCCGTGACCCAGCGGAGCACCCTGGTGTTGCCGGGAGTACCCGCGTACGCGGAAAAGTCCAGAGGTTCGCCGATGATGACCAGCGGACGGGTGACCCACGGGATACCGAGCGGGCCCTTGCGCGACTTCGTCCCCACCACGCCGACGGGGATGACCGGGACGCGGTTCTGCAGGGCGATCCTCGCCATGCCCGTCTTCCCCTTGTACAGACGTCCGTCGGGGGATCTGGTCCCCTCCGGGTAGATGGCGACGACGTTTCCCTCGGCCAGCGTGTCGGAGATCGCGCCCAGCGCGTCCGCGCTGGCGCGCCCCCCGGTTCGATCGATCGGCACCATGTCGATGCGCTTGAGGAACCACGCGATGATCTTGGCGCCCAGCCCACCGTCGCCGCTGAACAACTCCGCCTTGGCAGGGAATCGGAGCGGTCGCGGGACCATGGCGGGGATGACGAGGGAGTCCAGTGCGCCGATGTGGTTGCTCGCGAGGATCGCGCCGCCCTGCCGGGGGAAGTTCTCGGCCCCGATGAGGCGCGCCCCATAGCCGTACTTCACCAGGGGACGAAAGATCGCAAACTTGAACAGGCGGTACCACATGGCCCGAAGTCTAGTGAAGACCGCGGGCCGCTCTACCCGCCTCCGCCACGATCGCAGTGCCTATGCTCGGGGTATGCGCGTATTCCCTGCCCCCTCCCCCACCGTCTGGCCCGAGGCTCGGCCGCTCCGACTGGGCGACGGGGACACTGGCATCGTCATCTCCCACGGGTTCACCGGCTCCGTCGCGTCCGTCGCCCCCTGGGCACGAGGCCTGGCCGAACCATCCGGCGAGTGGCCAGGTGCCCGTGTCGTCGCCCCGCGGCTACCTGGGCACGGCACGTCCTGGCAGGACCTGGCCCGCACCCGCTGGTGGGACTGGTACGGCGCCGTCGAGGACGCCTACCTGGGGCTGGCTGCGGAGTGCTCCGCCGTGTTCGTCGCCGGTCTGTCGATGGGCGGAGCGCTGGCGCTTCGACTGGCGTCGCTGCACCCAGTCGACGGCGTGCTGCTGGTCAACCCGGCCGTCGCGTCACGGGACCGTCGGATTCCCGTGGCCGCACGCCTTCGCAACGTGCTGCCGCCCCAGCGGGGCATCTCCTCCGATATCGCCGACCCCGCCCAGCGCGAGCCGGGCTACCCACGGTTCTCGGTGAAGAGCCTGGGCACGATGGACGACCTGTGGCGAGACACCCGCCCGAGGTTGCCCCGTGTCTCCGCGCCGACGCTGTTGCTGCGGTCCGCCCAGGACCACGTCGTCGACGACCTGAGCGGAGAACTGATCCGCGCCGCGGTGCCCAGGGTGGAGGAACGCGTGCTGACCAGGAGCTACCACGTCGCGACGATGGACTATGATCGCCAGCGGATCATCGACGAGTCGCGCCGTTTCATCCTGGACATCGGCGCTGCCGGACCGCGGGGAGCGAGCTGAAGAGCCAACGACCCGGCCCGAACCCCAACCGGGAGCGGCCAACGCCAACCGGTAACTGGAAACGCCAACGGAGAGCGGCAAACGCCAACCGACAAGCCAAGACGCCGACGAAACTCAGCTACGCCCGTGAGATCTCGCGGGCGTCGCTGAGTCTGGCGGGCGTCGTCGGATCTCAGTTGGCGTTGTCCCTGGTCGGTTGGCGTTGAGCACTACCGCCAGGCTCGAGAAGCGAGTCGCCTCAGCCGACGACGCGGCGTGCGCCGGTGAACGGCATGGAGTTGAGGCTCGTCACCCGGATACCGCTGCGCGGATTGGCTGCGTCGACGATCTTCCCGTTGCCGATGTAGAGCCCGACGTGGCTGACCGGCGAGTAGTAGAACACGAGGTCACCGGGACGGAGCTCGGACTTGGAGACCTTCCGCCCCACCGACGACCACTGCGCGCGCGACGAGCGGGTGAGGTTGATGCCGACCTGGCGGTAGGCGTAGCTCGTGAGCCCAGAGCAGTCGAAGGTGTTGGGCCCCGACGTCCCCCAGACGTAGCGCTTTCCGACCTGCGCGAGCGCGGCCTGCACCGCTCTCTGCGCCCGGTCCGAGCCACCTGATTCCGCGGCGGGCGCCGGCTCATCCTTCTTCGCTGCCTCCGTCGCGGAGGCCGACGGCTGAGCGCTCGCGGTGTCCCGCGACCGACTCGTGGATCCGGCCTGGGCTTCGCGCTCGCGCTGCTCCGCCTCGCGCTGCTGCTGCTCCGCCTGGCGCTGCTGCTCGTCGGCGATGCGCTGACGCTCGGCCTCGATAGCTGCGAGTCGCTGCCGCTCCTCCTCCGAGAGGCGCTCGTACACGCGCTCGGCTTCGGCTTCCTTCGCGTCGAACTCTTCGGCCAGCGCGACGGCCTTGTCCCGCTCAGCTCGGAGCGTTGCCTCGGCGGCCGCGGCGTCCTCGCGCAGCGTCGTCAGCCGTGCCTGGTCGAGTTGGAGCTGCTGGATTCCGGCGTTGGCGCGGTTCAGCTCGCTCTGCATCGTGGCGAGCCCGCTGAGGAAGCTGTCCGATGATCCGCTGGTCAGCAACTGTGCGGTGAGGCTGATGGAGTCGGTGTGCATCTGGAGGGTAGCCACGTCGCCCAGCTCGCTGGTCAGCGTGGCAACCTTGCCCTCCTGCGCGGCGAGGTCCGCACTGAGGTGCTTGAGCGTAGCCTCCGCGTCCTGTGCGCGCTCGCTCGCCTCGATGATCTCCTGGTCGATCGCCGACGCCTGCTGCTGGATACTCGCGAGCTCCTGGCGGGCCCGCTCGACGGCTTCCGGGTCCGCCTGTGCCACGGCGCCCGACGTAACGAGCAGGGCGGCTGCCACGGCGCTGGCCAGGGCGAGTCGGGCACGGTTCACAGGATCTCCCAAGGGTGGCTGTCTGAGAGAAGCTTAAGTCCCCCTCAGGTTATTCTCAAACTATCTCCGGCCCTGTGGACGGTCCCTCCAGAACTGTCAGTGGCTGCGCCTAGGGTCCGGTGCCATGTCGAGCGTCAACCTGCAACCGTCCTTCGACGATCTCGGCGTCCCGCTGGCCGACGTCACGTTCGTCGTCGTGGACCTCGAGACCACCGGCGGCTCCGCCGAGGCGGAGATCACGGAGGTGGGCGCGGTCAAGGTTCGTGGCGGCGAGGTGCAGGGAGAGTTCCAGAGCCTGGTCCGGCCCACCACCCCGATCCCCCCGATGATCCAGGTCCTGACGGGGATCACCAACCACATGGTCGCGGCAGCCCCGCCTGCCTCGCAGGTGCTGCCCGCCTTCGCTGAGTTCGCAGCGGGGTCGGTGATCGTTGCCCACAACGCCCGCTTCGACACCGGCTTCCTCCGTCGCGGTTACGAACAGTTGGGTCTGG
Organism: Tessaracoccus flavus; assembly: GCF_001997295.1. Taxonomy (NCBI): domain Bacteria; kingdom Bacillati; phylum Actinomycetota; class Actinomycetes; order Propionibacteriales; family Propionibacteriaceae; genus Tessaracoccus; species Tessaracoccus flavus. Next base: position 837,041 of record NZ_CP019605.1, on the reverse strand, counting down.
CCTGGCCGCGCCCCACCGTCATCGACACGGTCGCGGTGGCCCGCACCGCCCTGCTGAGGGACGAGGTGCCCAACTGCAAGTTGGCCACGCTCGCCCGCTATTTCCGGTCGAGCACCGAGCCGAACCACCGCGCGCTGAGCGACGCGCGCGCCACCGTCGACGTCCTCCACGGGCTGATGGAGCGCGTCGGCAACCTGGGCGTCCACACGCTCGAGGACCTCGCCGAGTTCTCCCTGCAGGTATCGCCGGACAGGCGCGCGAAGCGGGTGTGGGCGAGCGACGCACCGGAGCAGGCGGGTGTCTACTACTTCGTCACCGACTCCGTGGATGCGAGCGGCGCCCCGAAGCGCGAGGTGCTGTATGTCGGCAAGTCGAACAACCTCCGACGGCGGGTGCGCTCCTACTTCTCCGCCGCGGAGAAGCGCGGCCGCATCCATGAGATGGTGCGGGTGGCGACGGGGGTCGAGTTCGTGGCGTGCGCCACCGAGCTGGAGGCGGAGGTCCGGGAGCTGCGGATGATCGAGTCGCTCGCTCCGCGCTACAACCGACGCTCCAAGCAGCAGCGGAGGCTGCTCTGGTTGAAGCTGACCAAAGAGGCCTTCCCGAGGCTTTCAATCGTGACGCAGGTGCGCGACGGCGACCACTATTTCGGGCCGTTCCGCAGCAGGGAATCTGCCGAGGAGGCTGCGTTGACGCTCTACGACGCGTTCCAACTGCGCCGGTGCACCGCCCGACTCTCCGCCCGCCGCGCCTCCGCACCGTGCGCCCTTGCCGAGATGGGCCGGTGCCTGGCCCCCTGCGAGCTGGGGCCGTCAGCCGAGGCCTACGCCGGGGTCGTCGGGGCCGTCACGCGGAGCTGGGAGGTCGACGTCCGCCCGGTCCTGCGCAGCGTCCGGGGCCGGCTGACCAAGCTGATCTCCCAACAGCGTTTCGAGGAGGCCGGCGCCATCTCTGGGCGGCTGTCCGCCTACCACCGCACGTCGCTCCGCTACCACCGCATCCGCTCACTCGCCCGGTGCCCCCAGATTGTGGCGGCGGTCCCATCCGCTGAGGGATGGGACATCCACGTGATCCGCTACGGCAGGCTCGCCGCAGCCACGACCGCTCCCTCGGCCCGCGCCCGAGCCGCGGCCGAAGAGGCGGTGGCGGCCGCCGAGACAGTGTTGGCACCAGTGTCGGGGCTGCCGGCGGGCAGTGTCGAGGAGGCGGAGCGGATCGCGTCCTGGCTGGAGCTTCCGGGTGTGCGGCTCATTGACGTCGACGGCGAATGGGCGTGGCCGGTCGGGGCGGGGGTTGCCGCCGACGCATTGCCGGAGGAGTTGCTGGGCTCCGACCTGATGGCCTCGACGCCCCGGTGCGACGACGAGTCGTGGCTTCAGACGGCAGACGTAAGGCGCCTCCCCGGCGGGGAAGGCGCCTTACGAGCAGCGGTCAGCTGAGGGAGACCGACTCGATGACGACCGGCTCGACCGGACGATCGCCGAAGGAGGTCGGGGTCTTGGCGATCTCGTCGACGACCTTCTGGCTGGCGGGGTCGGTGACGGCACCGAAGATCGTGTGCCTGCGGTTGAGGTGGGGCGTCGGCGCGACGGTGATGAAGAACTGCGAGCCGTTCGTGCCCGGACCTGCGTTGGCCATGGCCAGGAGGTAGGCGCGGTCGAACACGAGGTCGGGGTGGAACTCGTCGGCGAAGGTGTAGCCGGGGCCGCCGCGGCCGTCGCCACGCGGGCATCCGCCCTGGATCATGAAGCCGTCGATCACGCGGTGGAAGGTCAGGCCGTCGTAGAACTTGCCGGTCGTGGTCTGGCCCGTCTCAGCGTCGGTGTACTCCTTGGTCCCGGAAGCCAGGCCCGTGAAGTTCTCGACCGTCTTGGGCGCGTGCTCGTCGTACAGGTCGATGATGATGTCGCCGTGATTGGTATGCAGCGTAGCGGTGCTCACTGGTGTCCTTTCTGTTGTTCCGCACCAGTGTTGCAGACGGTCCTAACCCGCCGCACCGACCGCGTCCGTCCTCACTCGGCCGCGAGCCGGATCTGCTCCTCGATCTCCGAGACGAACGCCTCCACCTCATCCAGTCCGGAGACGGGCCCACCGGCCAGCCCACCGTCGGCGCCGAGGAGCACCGCGGAGACATTCCCGCTGAGCCCGAGCGCACGCGACGCGATGCCTTCGTGGTCGTACAGCGCAATAACGCCCTGCCGCTCGGTCAACTCGGACCCACCCATCGTGAACGGGACCACCAGCGAGACCTGCAGGATCGGCAGCCGCTCCTGCCACTCGCTCAGGCGGTCGATCGCCTCGCGCGCTGGCGTGCAGAGGCAGTCGATTCCGACGAGGAGTTGCGCCTGCTGGGAGGCCAGGGCACGGGCCGTCGCGGGCTCGCCGTCGGATCGGAGCAACACCACATCCGGGATGGGCCGGCGCACGTAGTCCGCTTCCACTTCCTGCTGTTTCGCTTCACTCTCGTCCTCGGGCGGGGCGGGTGTCGCGGTTGCGTTGAGGAGGGCCGTCACGGGTTCGTAGCCGACGGCGACCTTCCCGACGGGGGCACCGTCGCGACCCAACTCCACCGCGGTCGGCGTGTAGCCACCGCTGAGGGCCCGGGCCAGGTTGAATCCCGGGTCCTCGTACAGGTCCAGGTCCGCCCACCCGTCGGACATCTGGCCCGGCGCGCGCAGGACGACCACCTCCCGGCCCGGGTGCCGCTGGCGCCACTCAGGCAGATCGGCGATCACGCGTTCGCACGAGCCGCACCCGGCCAGCACGAACAGCAGCACCACGCCGTCGTGCCGGGCCGCGAGGCTGCGGATACCGATGGACTCTCCGCTGGCGACGTGCGTCACGACGGCGCCGCCGAGCCACCCCGGGCCGTCGCCGGCGACGGGACCGGGCGCGCCACCGAGCGACAGCGCGACGGCGGCACTGGCGAGGGCTGCGACGGCGACCCATCCCCAGCCCGACGCACCGAGCGTGTAGACCGACTGGTCCAGGACGGCTGCGACGACAGCAGCCACGGCAAGGAGCACGAGCACGACGTTGCGCACCAGGGTGCGGGTGGAGACGTCGTGCGTGCCCAGCGTTCCGAAGCAGGCGCAGCGCACGGGCTCGTCGAAGCCCAGTGCGCGTCCGATCACGACGGTGTAGGCGACAAACAGCGCCAGCGCAGCCACGGCCCCACCGATCAGCAGCCACCCCACACCAGCCGCAAGGACCACGGCCAGGAGCAACTCCAGCCAGGGCAGCGCGGCCGGCGCGGGCGACCGACGGAGGACCTCTGGGAGCCTGAGCGCCGTGAACGCTTCGCGGGTGGCCGCGGGCGACCGCAACTTCGCGATGCCGGAGACGGCGAGGAGGAAGGCGAGGGTCAGGCTGGCGAGCGTGAGAAAGGTCACGCTGCGATTATTCCAGCACCGGTCCGACGTCGTAAACGGTAGGCATTTGCCCGCTACCCCCTTGAGCGAACCCCACAACGAGGTAGCGTGGAGGTTGCTCGATTACGAGCCAACAACTATGGGAGGAACTTGTGGGTAAGTCACAAGAACTGAAGAAGGCCGCCGCCGACACCGCGTCCGCCGCCGCCGATTACGGAGCAGTCGCGCTGAAGGAGGGCTTGGAACGTGCGCAGCATCTGCTGAACGAAGCCCGCGAACAGGCCGGGCCGTATCTGCACGATGCCAAGGTCCGCTCCGCCAGCTTCGCGTCTCGTCGCCTCGACGACATTGAGCCCCACCTCAAGGACGCTTTGGATCGCGTTACCCCGGCCGTCGACGCCGTCCGCGGCAAGGTGGCCGACGATCTGTTGCCGAAGCTGCAGGACGCACTGCACCACGCTGCCGAGCACCCCGCGCTGGCGGAGGCCTCGAAGCGCGGTTCCGCCGCCGTGCGGGCGCTCAAGGGCGAGGTGGAGCCGGTGCGCAAGCCGAGCAAGCTGAAGAAGGTCGGCAAGTTGCTCGCCGTCGGCGCGATCCTGGCCGGTGCAGTCGCCGCTGTGCGCCACTTCCTGGCGCCGAAGGACGACGGGTGGACCGCTCACGAGCCCAGCAAGGCCTACCAGAACAACAACGACACGTTCTCGACCGCCGCGAAGTTCGCCGCCGACACCGCCACCACCGATGAGGTGGCGCCGGACGACGAGGCGAAGGCCGAGGACATGACGAGCGAGGGCGGACCGTCTGCCACCGAGACCGAGCCCATCGCCCAGCCGGGCGAGGTCGGCGCCGGCGTCGACGGCGCACCGGTCGAGGGTGACTCGGTCGACTCCGTCGAGGCCGAGGCCACGGAAGAGAAGCACTACGGTGATGGCTCCTACGTCGGGGACAACCCGCCGGAGGGCTTCAACATCAAGGGCAACGAACGGTCGAAGAAGTACCACGTCGAAGGCACGGGCGGTTACGAGCGCACCATCGCCGAGGTGTGGTTCAACTCGGAGGAAGCAGCCGAGGCTGCGGGATTCACCCGCGCTCAGCGCTGACTCCACACCACTACAAGACAGTTGGGCGGCACCTCACGGGGTGCCGCCCAACTGCGTCTGCGGGTAGGACGGGTTCTAGCTCAAAGCGCGCCCCACGTCGGCCGCCCAGGTGCCCGCGCCGCTGACCGTCACCCCGGTGAGGCCCTGCCAACTCGCGGCCTCCTGCAGCAACGGCGCGAGTCGCGTTGCCAACTGCGGTGCCCTGCGGGCGGCGTGCCCCTCGACGTGGGCGTGCTGCACCCGGAGCGCCCCGGCGCCCCGATCGCTCTTGAGGTCCACCCGGCCGACGAGTTCGTCGTCGATGAGGACGGGCATGACGTAGTAGCCGTGCTCGCGCTGTGCGGCGGGCGTGTAGATCGAGATCCGGTACCTCATCCCGAAGAGCCTCTCCACCCTCGGCCGGTACCAGATGAGTGGGTCGAACGGGGACAGGATCGCGGCGGCCGCGGTGGTGCGCGGCACCGTCGTTCCGGCGGCGAGCCAGGCGGGTCGGTCCCATCCCGCGACGACGACGGGCTCGAGTTCGCCGGCCTCCTCCAGCCGGGTGACGGCCGCCTTCGCCGTCGACACCGACAGTCGTGGATAGTCGGCCAGGTCGTCCAGTGTCGCCACCCCGTACGCCCGGGCCGCCCGGCGGATCAGTTCCAGGACGGCGTCGGCCTCGGCGACGTCAGAGCGCGCCTCCACGGGGAGGACGCTGGCCGGAGCCAACACCCTCTCGAACCGCCGGCGTCCGACCACCACCAGATCCCCGCGGCGAAACAGCGCGGTCGCGGCGCTGTGCACGCGGTTCTTGTTCCACCACCCGGAGCCCAGGGCCACGTTGTCGGGGTGGTCCAGATCACGCACGCGCGCCGGCCCTCGTTCGGCGAACTCGGCGCGCACCTCGTCGAGCAGCGAGGCGTTCTCGCGCTGCCACTGCTCGTATCGCGGCCGTTCCGGCCGTGCCCGGTGCCAAGCCCAGAGCGGCCAGTCCGCCACGGGCAGCACCGTGGCCTCGTGCGCGGTGTATTCGGTGTAGGCGCCCAGCGTCGCGCCGCCCGCATCGTGGTGCAGGAGGCGGTCGAGCACCGCCTTGTCGTAGGGGCCCAACCGCGACCAGAGGGGGATGTAGTGGGAACGTTCGAAGACGTTGACGGAGTCAAGCTGGAGCACTCCCATGCGTCCGATCGCGCGCCCGAGCGCCGCGGGTCCGATGCGGGATGGCCGCGGGGCGGCGAGCCCCTGCGCCGCGACGGCGACACGGCGGGCGGCGGCGAGTGTGAGACGTCGGGGCACCGTCGAAGCCTACGCGCCCCGGCCTCTCCGCTGGGCCGTCGGCAGGAGCTGACTTGAGCAATTGAGATGGGTCGACGCCGCGACACGCCGGGGTGACGTCGTTTTGAAACGTTCACCCATCTCACTTGCTCAACTCCCGTGCCCCAGTTATCCCCAGGCCGAAGGAAAGCAGCGGGTCGGACGGGCGCTCGCCCTAAGGTGGGGGCGTGATGTGGGAACCGGCGGTGGGCGCGGCGTTGCTGGCCGTCGCGGTGCTCGCTTGGGTCGTGCCGCGCGTGCGCGTCGCCGACCCCGAGGCGCCGGACTTCGCGTCGCTGTCCACCCCGTGGAGCTGGATCGCCATCGCCGCGACGACGCTGCTGGCAGGCCTCGTCGCGGGCGTCGAGCCGCTCCACTGGATGCTCTGGCTGCCCTACCTCGGGCTTGGGGCCCCGTTGGTCTACGTGGATCTCCGAACGACCTGGCTGCCGAAGAGACTGCACTGGCTGGCCGCCGCCGGCATGGCGGCTGGTTGGATCGCGGTGGCCTTGACGGATTGGCGCACGGCCGTCGCCGCCGCGGCCGGAGCCGCCGCGGCCGGCTTGTTCCTGTACACCGCGTGGCGCGTCACCGCCGCGCTCGGGTTCGGTGACGTCCGGCTGGCATTCCTCGTCGGCGCCGTCGCGGGCCTCGGCGGCGCGAGCGGCTGGGCCGCCTCGTTGCTGGCAGGCACCGTGCTCGGCGCAGTCCACGGGATCGCGCACGCCCTCTGGGCCCGCCGCGACCGGGCCCGCCCGGCCCACTTCCCGTACGGGCCTGCCCTCTGGCTGGGCCCGATCGTGGCGCAGGCTATCGCTGGGTAGCGGCGACCCACGTCTCGAGCGTCGTCGCCGCCCGACCCGAGTCGATGGCCTCCTGCGCTGCCTTGAGCGGCCCGCGGAGCTGATCGACGAGCGGCTCCACCGTGGAGATGCCGCGGTAGGAGAGCAGTGCGGCGGCGGCGTTGAGCACGACGATGTCGCGGACGGGGCCCGCCTTCCCGTTCATCGTGTCTCGGGCCACCTGCGCGTTGTGCGCCGGTTCGCCTCCGGCCAAGTCATGGGGGGCAGCAGGCTCCAGGTCGAGATCCACCGGGTCGAGCGTCGTGCGGTGCACGCGGCCCTCCGCGATCATCCACACGTCCGACGACGACGTCGTGGTGAGCTCATCGAGCCCGTCGAACCCGCGGAACACCATCCCGCGCGTGCCCCTCTCGGCCAACACGCGGGCGATGACGGGGGCGACAGCGTCGTTGGCCACGCCGAGCGCCATGGCGCGCGGTTGCGCGGGGTTGGCGAGAGGGCCGATGAAGTTGAAGGTGGTCTGGATGCCGAGCGCCTTGCGCACCCCGGCGACGTTCCTCATCGCGGGGTGGTAATGCTGGGCGAAGAGGAACACGATCCCCGCCTCGTCCAGGACGGTGGCCTGACGGTTCGGCTCCAGGTCGATCCTGACCCCGAGCGCCTCGAGGGTGTCGGCGGTGCCGGACTGCGACGACGCGGCGCGCGAGCCGTGCTTCACGACCTTGGCCCCAGCACCGGCGGCGACGATGGCCGCCATCGTCGAGATGTTGACGGTGTTGGCGCGGTCTCCCCCAGTGCCGACCACGTCCACGGCGTCGGGATCGAGCGCGATCGGCATGGCGTTGGCCAGCATCGCGTCGGCCAGGCCGGAGATCTCGTCCTCGCTCTCCCCCTTGGCCCGCAGGGCGGTCAACATGGCCGCGATCTGCACGTCGGAGGCGCGGCCGGCGAAGATCTCGTTGAGCGCCCACGTGGCGGCGGTGGCCTCGAGGCCCTCGCGCCGAACGAGGCCGGTGAGGATGTCAGGCCAGGTGTACCCCGACATCAAGCGACCTGCGCCAGCCGGGCGCGGATCAGGTTGGCCGCCTGTTGCGGCATCGTCACAGGGTCGATGGGGAACGGCGCGACGGCCTCGGCGCGCGCCCAGGTCGCCAGCCAGGCGTCGGCCTCACGGGAGATCAGCAGCATGATGGGGGGCGAGTCGGCGTACTCCTCCTTGACCTGGTGGGCCAGGCCGAAGCCGCCCGACGGCTGGGCATTGCCGTCGAAGATCATGAGCGCGTAACCCAGATCCGTGTCCAGCGCACGCAGCAGTGCCCCCTGGGTGGCGACCTCGAACACCTCGATGTCGGGCAGATCCGAGGCAACCTTGCGGCCCAGCGTCAGCCGGATCTGTTCGCGCACGTTGCGATCGTCCGAGAAAACAAGCACCTTGGCGGGGGCTTCGCTCATGTTGGTCATTCCTTCGCGTGGTTGTCGCTGACAGGCTCATCGTAGCCAAGTCGTGCAGCCCTGGCGCGCGCGGCGTCCTCGCGGTCGAGGGCACGGTCCACGCGCTTGGCCTCGCGGTTCGACTCCTTGATCCACTGGACGAAGATCGTGATCATCGCGGCGAGCATCGTGAGGTCGCCGGTGGCCCACATCAGCCCGCCCGCGTAGGTCTGGTCGGTGAGCGGCGCCAGGCCCCAATCGCGATCGAAAGCCAGATACCACTCCTCCGCGATGAGCCTGCTGGAACCCATGATCGTGACGCCAAGGAAGGCATGGAACGGCATGGTGAGGAAGAACAGCAGGATGCGGATCGGGTAGGGCATCTTGATCGGCACCGGGTCGACCCCGAGCAGGGGGAAGAAGAAGAGCGTGCCGACGGTGACGAGATAGAGGTGCAGCGAATCGTGGAAGAAGTCGTTGCGCAGGGTCAGCTCGTACCACCCGGTCATGTACAGCGCGAAGGGACTGGCGACCATGAGCCCGGTCGTGAGCGGCGGAAACAGCAGGATCTTGGCCACCATCGAGTGCAGGACGGCGAGCAGCCATCCTCGCTGCCGCTTGGGCAGGGCACGAAGCGCCAGGGTCGCGGGGGCGCCGTAGACGAGGAACACCGGGGCGATCATGTTGAGCAGCATGTGCTGGATCATGTGGGTCCAGAACAGCACCGTGTCGTAGACGCCGAGGAAGGAGAAGCTCGCCACGGCGATGGAGCCGAGCCCCAGGCCGACGAAGGAGATCGTGCGCACGACCGGCCAGGCGTCGCCGCGCCTGCGCAGGGTGAGGACTCCCCACAGATACAGCCCCGCCACCGTCACCAGCATCAGGACCGCCCAGGGGGGGAACTCCCAGGCCGTGAAGTAGCGGGCGCCCTCGAGCGGGATGATGTCGTCGTCGGGCTTGGCGTGCAGCGGAAAAGTGGCCAAAACCCCGGTAAACATAGGGCGCATTATCGCACTGGCCCATGGCGGATCCCAACCGGGGTCGTCTTGATTCGCGCGGTCGGCGTGACCAATACGTTTTTTCCGGCAATAATGACGGCGTGGCCACGAAACATGAAGATCTGATCGCACCAACGGAGTTGCCGTCGGGCGCGATCCACCAGTTGCCCTCTGCACGTCTGAACAAGCCCTACGGCCGACCTGACACCGTCTCGGTCGGGGTCATCGTCTGGCTCGCCAGCGAGCTCATGTTCTTCGCTGCGCTGTTCGCCGCCTACTTCTGGATCCGCAACCTCACCAATGAGGCCGCGGCCTCCGCCGGGGTGGCGTCGCTGTGGGAGACGAACACCGCTCACCTCGACGTGGCGTTCGCCAGCGTCAACACCGCGATCCTGGTGCTGAGTTCGGTCACCTGCCAGCTCGCGGCCAACGCGGCGGAGGCGCGCAGGGTCAGCGGCTCGTGGCTGAACCCCCTCAGGTGGGGCATGCGCGAGGGGTTCATCATCACGGCGATCCTCGGGTCGGTCTTCATCGCCGGGCAGGTGTGGGAGTACTTCACGCTGTTCAGCGAGGGCTACACCATCTCCACGAACCAGTACTGGTCCGTCTTCTTCCTCGCCACCGGTTTCCACGGTATCCACGTCTTCGGTGGCATCGTCGCCATGTGGTACGTGCTGGCACGCTCCTACATGACCCGCACCCACACCCACGAGCAGACCGTTGGCGCCCACGTCGTGTCCTACTACTGGCACTTCGTCGACGTCATCTGGATCATCCTGTTCGGCGTCTTGTACTTCCTCCGCTGACGAAAGACCGGGAGACTTCATCGTGCAGATCTTTTCCACCCTCAGACGGCACGGGGCGGCCAGGCCGCTCCTGCTGATCCTGGCTCTCCTCCTGGTCGGTCTCAGCTACTCCGCCGTGAGCCCGCAGCGCTCGTCCGCGGAGACCGAGATGACCCAGCAGATCGAAGAGGGCAAGGCCCTGTTCGACTTCACCTGCTCGTCCTGCCACGGGCTCGGCGGCGAGGGCACCTCCCAGGGGCCGAGCCTGATCGGTGTCGGCGCGGCCTCCGTCGACTTCCAGATGGGCACAGGACGCATGCCGGCCGCCCGCCAGGAGGCGCAGCTGCCCGCCCGCAAGGTGAACTACACGCAGGAACAGATCGAGGCGGTGGCCGCCTACGTCGCCACGCTCGGCCCCGGCCCCGGAATCCCCGCCGAATCCGCCTACACCCTGTCCCTCGAAGGCGACGAGAAGGCCGAGGCGATCGCCCGCGGCGGCGCCCTCTTCCGCGCCAACTGCTCGGCATGCCACGGCATCGTGGGCGGCGGCGGCGCAATGCCCAACGGCAAGTTCGCTCCCTCCCTGGCGGAGACCTCCGACGTCCACATCTATGAGGCCGTGCGGACCGGACCGCAGCAGATGCCGCTGTTCTCCAAGGAGGTCATGCCCGACGAGAGTGTGGCCGAGATCATCGCCTACCTCAATGGTGCCGAGGAGCAGGCCAACTACGGCGGCATCACCATGGGTGACGCCGGACCAGTCTCCGAGGGCTTCTGGGCCTTCATCATCGGCATCGGCGGCTTCGCGCTGATCGCCACCTGGATCGCTAAGAAGGGGGCTCGCGCCCGATGAGCCACGACAACCTCCCGGTGCACGACCCAGACCTGGGCCACAGCGTGGCGAACCCGGGGCTGGAAGAGCACATCCCGCGCTACACGGACGTCAACGAGGGCGCCGGGAACCGGGCCTATCTGGCGATCCTGACCATGCTCGGCCTCGTACCGCTGCTGGCCATCGCGTTCGTCGTCATCTACTTCGCGGTGCCGAAGGACATGGTGCTCGACTTCGGCATCATCCGGGCCAGCGCCCTCAACGTCGGCCTCGGCCTCACCGCAGGCCTCGCCGTCACGCTCATCGGCGTGGCCGTCATCCAATGGGCACGCGTGCTCATGGGTGACGAGGAGTCGGTGGAGTTCCGCCACACCGCGGCGACCTCCGCCGAGGACCGGGCAGCGCTGGGCGCACTGTACGACCAGGGCGTCGAGCAGTCGGGCGTCCGCCGCCGGAAGCTGCTGCTCGGGGCCCTCGGCGGGGCGCTCGGGATCTCAGTGGTGCCCGCACTCGTGCTCCTCGCGGACATGGGACCCCACCCGACGAAGCGCGTGCGCGAGCAGACGATCGAGCGGACCATCTGGGCCGAGGACGTCGTCCTCGTCAACGACGAGAACTGGGTCAAGCTCCGCCCCGAGGACATCGAGATCGGCCAGCTCGTCAACGCGCAGCCGGAGAACCTGCGGGAGTTGCACGGCGTCGAGGCGCACCAGGCGAAGGCCAAGGCCGCGATCATCGTGGTCCGGATGGATCCCAACTCGATCAAGATCCCCGAGTCGCGCAAGGACTGGCACGTCAGCGGCATCCTCGCCTACTCCAAGATCTGCACGCACGTCGGATGCCCCATCTCGCTGTGGGAGCGTCAGACGCACCACCTGCTGTGCCCCTGCCACCAGTCCACCTTCGATCTGGGCAACAGCGGTGTCCCCGTCTTCGGCCCGGCCGCGCGTGCACTCCCGCAGCTCGCCATCAAGGTGAACCAGGACGGTTACCTCGTCGCTCAGGGCGACTTCAGCGTCCCCGTCGGCCCCAGCTACTTCGAGCGCGATTCGCGCAACGATTTCAAGGACGGTGACCAGTGATGGCCAAGCCCACCAGCGTCGTTGACGCCTCCCCCGCCATCGAGGCCCAGCAGGCCCCCCGCAAGGGCGGCGGGGCTCCCGGCGCGCTCGGCTGGGCCGACGAGCGGCTCGGGCTCGGCAAGATCGGCAAAGCGGGACTCCGCAAGGTCTTCCCGGACCACTGGTCGTTCCTGCTCGGCGAGATCGCGCTCTACTCCTTCATCGTCCTGCTGCTGACCGGCGTCTTCCTGACCATCTGGTTCAAGCCGTCGATGGCGGAGATCCACTACGACGGCTCCTACCAGCTCCTCAAGGGCATGCCCGTCTCGGAGGCCTTCGCCTCGACGTTGAACATCTCCTTCGATGTGCGCGGCGGTCTCCTCGTGCGCCAGATCCACCACTGGGCGGCGCTGCTCTTCGTGGCCTCGGCCACGGTGCACATGCTGCGCGTCTTCTTCACCGGCGCGTTCCGTAAGCCCCGCGAGGTGAACTGGCTGATCGGCGTCGGGCTGCTATCCATGTCGCTGATGGCGGGCTTCACCGGCTACTCGCTGCCCGACGACCTGCTTTCGGGCACTGGCCTCCGCTTCGTCGACGGGCTGATCCGCTCCATCCCGATCATCGGCACGTGGGCCGAGTTCTTCGTCTTCGGCGGGGAGTACCCCGGCGGCCTGATCATCTCGCGCCTCTACATGGCCCACATCCTGCTGATCCCCGGGCTCCTGCTCGGTCTCATCTCGGCGCACCTGGCGCTCGTGGTCTACCACAAGCACACCCAGTACCCGGGCCCCGGCCGCACGGAGAACAACGTGGTGGGCTACCCGCTCTTCCCCGTCTACATGGCGAAGGCCGGCGGCTTCTTCTTCATCGTCTTCGGCGTCCTGGTGCTCATGGGTGGCCTGTTCCAGATCAACCCCGTGTGGACCTATGGCCCCTACGATCCGGCCAAGGTCACCGCCGGGTCCCAGCCCGACTGGTACATGGGCTGGGTCGAGGGCGCGATCCGCATCATGCCGGCCTGGGAAAGCTACCTCCTCGGCACCACGTGGACCTGGGCGGTGTTCCTCCCCGGTGTGGGGCTCATGGGCCTGCTCTTCACTGCGCTGGGCGTGTGGCCGTTCATCGAGGCCTGGCTGACCGGCGACAAGCGGGAGCACCATCTCCTCGACCGGCCGCGCAACGCCCCCACGCGCACTGCGCTCGGGGTGGCGGGGATCACCGCCTACGGGCTGTTCTTCATCGGTGGCGGCAACGACATCATCGCGACACGGTTCTACCTCGACCTGAACGCGATCACGATGTTCCTGCGAGTCGCCGTGTTCGTCGGCCCCGTGATCGCCTACATCATCACGAAGCGGATCTGCCTGTCCCTGCAGCGTGCCGACCGCGAGCGTGCGCTCCACGGCTCCGAGTCCGGCGTCATCATCCGCACGCCGGAGGGCCGCTACTACGAGGATCACCTGCCGCTCAGCCACGACGAGCAGTTCGTCCTCACGCAGCACCTGCAGCACAAGCCGCTCGTTGCCGGTGGCAGCACGGACGCCTCGGGCGTCGCCCGTCGTGGCGGCATCAGCAAGCTCCGCGCGCGCCTGTCCAGGTGGTATCTGGGCCACGAGATCGCCAAACCGACTGCGGCCGAGATCGAGGCGGCTCACCACCACGACGATGATCACGTAGCGGTCGGCTCAGGCTCGACGCCTCCGCGCGAGCTGCACTGACCCTCCCAGCCGAAAGAGGCGCCGTCCACCCGGACGGCGCCTCGTTCGCGTCGTCGGGCTGGGTAGAGGCCCCCAACTCTCCACCCAACAGGTCAGAACGCCAACGGGAATACGGAAACGCCAACGGGAATCGGGAAACGCCAACGGGAATCGGGAAACGCCAACCGTCCGTCGCTGAACGCCAAGCCGGAAGTGGAAACGCCAACAGGTAGACCCAAACGCCAATTGAGAAGGCCATACGCCGACGGCTATCAGCTTCGCCCGTGATATCTCGGGGGCGTCGCTGAGTCTCGTCGGCGTCTCGGCCCGTCCGTTGGCGTTGCGGCGGTCTGTTGGCGTTGCGGCGGTCCGTTGGCGTGGAGCGCCGACGGTTGGCGTCGCGCACTCCGCGCCGTCGTCGCCAGGCCACGACGCGGGTGCCCGCACGCCTTCCTCCCTCTCAACAGGACAGGGTTACGGCGCCCGGACCGGCGGGGTAGCATGTGGCCACGTGCGATTCCTTCACGGTGACCCCGGCTACGACCTGACCTACAGCGACGTCTTCATGGTGCCCAGCCGCTCGGCTGTGAGCTCCCGTCTCGATGTGGACCTGACCTCGACCGACGGCTTGGCCACCCCGATCCCCCTGGTGGCGGCCAACATGACCGCAGTCTCCGGGCGACGGATGGCGGAGACCATGGCGCGCCGCGGCGGTCTGGCGATCTTCCCGCAGGACATCCCCAGCGACGTCGTGGCGAAGTCGATCAGCAAGGTGAAGCGGGCCCACCCCATCTTCGACGCCGCCGTCACCGTCGCGCTCGACACCACCGTCGGGGAGACGCTGTCGCTCATCGGCAAGCGCGCGCACGGCGTCGCCGTCGTCATCGACGAGGACCGCCGGGTACTCGGCCTCGTCTCCCCCCAGGACGCAGCCGGCTCCGACCGCTTCGCCCAGGCGCGCGACGTCATGACCACCGACGTCACCCGCGTGTCCGTCAGCTCCTCCCCGGCCGAAGTCTTCGACGTCCTCTCGGAGCAGCACCAGAAGGTCGCCGTCGCCGTCGACGACGGCGGTGCGCTGGTGGGCCTCATGACCCCCAAGGGTGCACTCCGTTCCGCGATCTACTCCCCCGCCCTCGACCACGAGGGCCGCCTCCGCGCCGGCGTGGCGGTGGGGATCAACGGTGACATCCCGTCAAAGGTCCGCGCCGCGCTGGACGCCGGCGCCGACGTCCTCGTCATGGACACCGCGCATGGTCACCAGGACAAGATGATCGGCGCCCTGGAGGCGGCCCGGGTCGAGCGCGACCGGTTCGCCGGCGAGACCGGCCGCACGGTGCTGATCGTGGCTGGCAATGTGGTGACGGCAGAGGGCGTCAACGACCTCATCAATGCGGGGGCGGACATCCTCAAGGTCGGCGTCGGCCCAGGCGCGATGTGCACCACCCGGATGCAGACCGGCGTCGGTCGGCCGCAGTTCTCCGCGGTTCTGGAGTGTGCTGCAGCGGCCAAGGAACGGGGCAAGTCCATCTGGGCCGACGGCGGCGTGCGCCATCCCCGCGACGTCGCCCTCGCGCTGGCGGCAGGCGCAGGCTCCGTCATGATCGGCTCGTGGTTCGCCGGCACACATGAGTCGACCGGCGACCAACTGACCGATAGCCAGGGGCGCGCCTACAAGGAGTCGTTCGGCATGGCGTCGGCCCGCGCGGTGCGGAACCGCACCCGTGAGTACTCGGCGTTCGATCGCGCGCGTGCCGCCATGTTCGAGGAGGGCATCTCCAGTTCGCGGATGTACCTCGACCCGCGGCGCCCGGGCGTCGAGGATCTCCTCGACTGGATCACGTCGGGCGTGCGCTCGTCGTGCACCTACGCCGGTGCGCGGAGCCTGGAGGAGTTCGCGGAGCGCGCCGTCGTCGGTGTGCAGAGCGGGTCCGGGTACGAGGAGGGTCGGCCGCTCGATCAGAGCTGGTGACCCCTGCCCCCTCGACGGCGCCGGTAACGAGGCTTCAGCCGCATCGACGGCAGCGGCGGCGCCTCCAGGCGCCGGAGCTGGCCGCGGTAGCCTCGCACCCCGCCGAAGCGGTCGTCGTCGCGCTGCCACGCGTCCCTCAGTTCGACGATCTCCTCGTGGCTGCGTCCGATGAAGTTCCACCACATGACGATCCCCTCATCGAAGGGCTCACCGCCGAGCAGCATGATCCGGGCTTCACGGTCGGTGGGGTTGCTGAGGCGAAGATTCCCCAGGCCCGCGTCGCGGACCCCCATGGAGTCCTTGTCGATGAGGACACCGTCCATCTCGATTGATCCGGAGTCGACCAGCACGCCGTGCTCGAAGCCGGTGTTCACCTCGAACTCCCAGATAGCGCCCGGCCTCAGCACGATTTCGGCTCCCAGCAGCGGCGTCTCCGTGTGGATAGGTGAGACGCCCTCCTCCAGAGTCCCGACGAGCACCTTCGCGGTGCCTCCGTCGACGTCGACGGGCTCGGGCCGGAAGTGCTGAAACTCCCGCTCCATGTTCTTGGCGTGTTCGGGCAGCACCACCCACAGCTGGACGCCGTGCAGGTACTCGGTCTGATCTGTGGTGACCTCCGAGTGCGAGATGCCGAAGCCGGACGTCATGAGGTTCACCTCCCCCGGCCGCACGAGTTCGTGGATCCCGCCGGAGTCCCGGTGCTCGATCTCGCCGTCGAACAGCCAGCTGACCGTCTGCAACGACGTGTGCGGGTGCGGGGCCACGTCCATCCCGCCGGTGGCCTCTACCAGGTTGGGTCCGTAGTGATCGGCGAAGCACCAGGCGCCGACGAAGGACCGCTCCAGCTGCGGGATGGTGCGTCGCACGGTCATCGAGTCCGCTCCCTCACCTAGGCTCACGAGCCTCGGTTCAAGGCGCTGCACCTCCGACGGCGGGTGGGGCTCGTGCCCGCATTCCATCACCTGTGGTGAACTCTCGATGTTGCTCATGGCCAGTCCTCTCGGCGGATTCAACCACGCTACATCGGGACTGCCGCCCCGACGCCGGACCGGAGACGATTCACCGTGAAACGACGGGCAGCCCCAGGTTTCGTGTGCACCCGACATAGGGCAGGGTGGATGCCATGCTCGAAGTCCTAGAGGTCACGCGACGATTCGGCGATCTCACCGCCCTTGACCGTGTCTCGTTCACAGTGCCGGCAGGCCAGTTCACGGGGTTCGTCGGTGGCAACGGCGCCGGCAAGACCACCGCCATGCGGATCATCATGGGGGTGCTCGCTCCCACCTCCGGGGAGGTCCGCTGGGACGGCGCCCCAATCACCGCGGCGGATCGCGCCCAGTTCGGCTACTTGCCCGAGGAACGCGGCCTCTACCCCAAGCAGCCGATCCTGTCCCAGCTCGTCTACCTCGGCGAGCTCCACGGCATGGGCGCCCGCGAGGCTCGCCAGGCCGGCGAGCGACTGCTGGCCCGCTTCAACCTGGCCGACCGTGCCAAGGACAAACTTGAGAAGCTCTCCCTCGGCAACCAGCAGCGCGTCCAGATCGCCGGGGCCGTCATCGCCGGCCCAAAGGCGCTGATTCTGGACGAGCCCTTCAGCGGACTCGATCCCGACGCCGTGGACGAGATGTTCGGACTCCTCACGGAGTTCACGACGCGCGGGGTCCCGGTGCTGTTCTCCTCCCACCAGCTCGAACTGGTCGAGCGGCTGTGCGACAACATCGTCATCCTCCGCAAGGGCGAGGTGATCGCCGCGGGGTCGGTGGAGGAGCTGCGCACCTCCGGGCCCACCCACCACCGCATCGTGACGGACAATGACCTTGGCTGGTTGCAGACCCAGCCCGGCGTGCAGGTGGTCGACCTCGACGGACCAACCGCTCAGGTCGCCTTCTCCGACACCGCCACCGCTCAGCGAGTGCTGGCCGAGGCCCTGGCCCGCGGACCCGTCCACTCCTTCGGCCCCATCGTCCGTCCGCTGAGCGAGTACTACCGAGAGGTTGTCCGATGAATGCCACCTGGTCGTCTGGGTCACCTCCGGTGTGCGTTCGTCTGCACGTACGCCGGGGCCCGCACCCTACCGAGTTTGCGGAGCGGGCAGTCGTCGCCGTGCAGTCCGGCTCGCGGTACGAGGAGGGTCGCCCGCTCGTTCAGAGTTGGTGAGTTCAGCCTGACCCCGGCCCAGGAGCGCCCGATGTGCTCGCCACTGGCCCAGGCCGGCCACGACGTCGACAAACCCATCGCGCACGCCGACGAAGGCGACAGACCCCACTGCGACGAGGACCGAGGCGGCGGCAGCGAACGAGCCACCCAGCACGTAACCGAGGGAGAAGCCCCGCACGGACAGTGCGACGAGAGCCAACCACAGCAGGAGGGGCAGCACCACGAAGACCCCAGGTGCGGCGACGCGGTTAGCGACTTTCGGGGTGCGCGCGAACGGGATCTTGCGGTTGGTGATGCCCTGCTGCACCGACTTCACCACGCCCGCGAGGTTCACAGGGATCAGCACAAGGTTCAGGGCTTGAACCCACACGACGTCGACCGCGCGATGTCCGACGCGGCGAAGGTCAGCCGCCTGCGCCGCTAGATACGGCACGGCCGTGATGAACAGGAAGGGGCTGAGCAGCTCCCCGACCATCGGTACCAGCATCAGGATCAGTGCGGCGACGCTGGTCCATGCGATGGAGCCCAGGTAGTCCACGCGCAGGGCCACCTCGCCGATTCGGATGGGTTCTCTCCGCGCCAACCGCCCCCGGACGACGTCGAGAATCTTCGGCATGATGATCAGGCCGCCGTTGGCCCACCGCCGTCGCTGCACCACCAGGGACCCGAAGTCAGGAGGGGTGGCGCTGTAGCTGAGCCGCTCGGGATAGTTCACCAGGCTCCATCCTCGCGCCGCGAGGTCCATGCTCGACTCGGTGTCCTCGATCACGGTTCGGTCCTGGATATAGGTTCGCACTTGGAAGCCGCGCTCGGAGACGACCTGCTCGATGTCGAGCAGCGCCTGCCGACGGATGATCGCGTTAGCGCCCACCCAGAACGTGGCATTGAACCTGGTCTTCCCGAGGTGGTGCAGGTGCTGCAGGTCTGTCGTGGCTCCCGCGACCCGCTCCACTCGAGTGGGAGCTCCGGGCATCGAGCAGTAGGGCGTCTGAATCACGGCGACTCGCTCGTTGCCGGGACGCCGCAACTCATGGACCAACCGGGTGCAGTAGTCACGCACCACCAACGAGTCCGCGTCGAGAGTCAACACGTAGTCGGTCTCAGGGACGATCAGATCGGCCTCGGCGGGGCTGGACACCGCGACCAGGACGTCGCCTTGAGTGGCAGCGTCGACCCTCCACGCCTGGCCCATCAGCGACAGATAGGAGTTGAGGTTCATCGCCTTGTTCGCCTCTTGCGACAGGGAGACGTAACGCTTCCGCTCGAAGAGGTCCAGTTCGGCAGAGAAGGTCCGAACCAACCGCACGTAGCCCCTGCGCAATTCAGCCCGGCTCGGCAGGTCCGTGGTCGCCGCGCGACCCCGCAGCGCCGTGGCCTGCTGGAGCAAGTCCCCACCCAGGCCCCGGAACACCTGGTCGACGAGGAAGGCGTCGGCGTGATCCTCCACCGTCCAGGTCGCCGCTAGCCCCATCAGCCACTCGGCCGCACGCACCTGGGTCGCCGCCAAGCCCAGGACATCGTCGGGGCGCACCTCGGTGCCTTCCGCACTGCGGAAGCGCTCCAACGCATCCCGGGTGAACACCCGAGGCTCCGTGAGCGCGGCCGCGATGCTCGAGGGCAGCGCCCGGGATGCCTCCAGCTTGGCGAGTTCCGTCGGGTCGATGGGAAACGGCTTGTCGTCAACCAACAGCACGACGCGCAGCGACGGGAAGTCCTGCAAGGCCGCCGACCACAGCGTCGCGCTCACCACCCGCGGCTCTTCCTGGTACGACGGCACGAGCACCGTCATCGAGGAGGTGTCCCCGTCGAACATCGCGTCCAGTTCCTCGCGGGCCGTACGACGATGTGCTCGCAACACCGCGATCGCGCCAGCGCGGCCCAGGAGATACATGGCCGAGGAGTAGGCCAGCGCCGTGGCGGCCGACACCAACACGGCCAGCCAGAGGGCCTGCACCACGGTGGGAGCCTGATGCCGACCGAGTGTGTCGATAACGAACCAGAGCCACAGGACGAAAGTCAGCAACGGTGCGGCGACCGCTACCACGGCGCTCATGAGACCCGGCTTGCGATGGGCGAACGTGGGATAGGTGGAGGACGGGAAGGCGCGCAGAGTGCGCCCAGGCGGGTACTGCATGGGTGAGAAACCAGCTTCCGGGACCGGGGGTCCGCTCAAGAACCGATGACCCGCGGCCGCTCCCCCGAGCAGTAGGGCCAGGAATACCGAGGGTACGCGGATCTGCGTGGCCATGCCAACCCAGCATCGACGCGTCCATGGCAACACGCGGCAAGATCGTGAGGAGCCTCCAGGCCCCTCGAAGGGGCAGAATGGTGGCATGCTGGAAGTCAGGCAGGTCTCGACGGAGCCAGCGCGCAGGTGGCCTTCCCCGACACCGCCACCGCTCAGCGAGTGCTGGCCGACGCCCTGGCCCGCGGACCCGTCCACTCCTTCGGCCCAATCGTCCGTCCGCTGAGCGACCACTACCGAGAGGTTGTCCGATGAACGCCACCACCCGCCGCACACCCCCCTGGGCGATCGTCGCCAAGCGGGAGATGTTCGTCCAGCTGACAGACAAGACCTTCTGGATCGGCACGCTCACCACCATCGGGTTGATGATCGCCGCCGTCGGGTTCAGCTTCCTCATGCAGGCCGGCGACGGCTCCCCCACCCTCATCGCGGTCGACTCCGACGACGCAGCGGGCGTGGTCGCACTGGCCAACGCCCAGGGGCAGAATGTCGAGAGCGTGCGTTACGAGACCGCCGAACTCGAGTCCGCCGTCGAGAACGGGGACGTTGAGGGTGCGCTCCACCGGGGTGACGCGGGGTGGGAGATGCTGCTCAAGCCGTCGATGGGTGCCAGCCCCACCCTCGACGGCGCGGTGCGCGACTACCAGTTGGAGCAGAACGCCACCGCGTTGGGCGTCGACGCCCGCCAGCTAACCGCCGATACGGTCTTGACCTTGCGCCCCGTCGGGGCCGAGTCGGGAGACGTGCCTGCGATCATCATCGCCACGCTCGCCTTCGCGATCCTGTTCATGTTCTCGGCGCTCACGTACGGCTACATGATCGCCAACTCCGTCGTGACGGAGAAGGAGTCAAGGATCGTCGAGATCCTCGCCGCGACCATCCCGACCCGCCAGCTGCTGATCGGGAAGGTCGTCGGCAACACCGCACTTGCCCTTGGCCAGGTGTTGCTCTTCGTCGCCGTGGCCCTCGTGGGACTGTCTCTCACGGAGTACCGCTCGTTCATCGGCCTCATCGCGCCGGTCACGGGCTGGTTCGTGCTGTTCTTCCTGGTCGGTTTCGCGGCGCTGGCCTGCCTCTGGGCCGCCGCCGGGGCCATGGCCACCCGCGTACAGGACGTCCAGCAGACCACCACGCCGCTCATGATCATCATCATGGGCGTCTACTTCGCCGGATTCATCGCCACGGGCCGGGTGCAGGAGATCCTCAGCTACGTCCCCATCGCCTCCACGGTGGTCATGCCCGGCCGCCTGCTGAGCGGGGACGCCTCCTGGATCGACGCCGGCCTGGCCCTTCTCGTCGCCGTCGCGTTCATGGCCCTCGCGGTCGCCGTCGGTACGACGATCTACCGCCGCGGGTTGCTCCAAACCGGTTCGGTGCTGAGTTGGAAGGACGCCCTACGCAGAGCCTGACGCCTGGGGTTCGGGGCGCTGGTGCTGCGCGGCGCGTTCATCGCCGTCGGTGCTGTCCTCATCGAGAGCTTCTCATGGTTCCGGTACCCGTTGCCGTTGGCGGTCATCGCGAGCATCCTGACCTTGTCGGTCGTCACGAGCCTGCGGGTGACCCGCGGCACGGTCCACGTCGTGAGCGAGATCAAGCCGATCCTGCTTCCCGCGGCACGTTGCCGTCGGCGACTGGGATGCCTCGCACCCCGCTCGCAGTCCGAGAGGAACGCTGATCAGTCCGAGCGGCAGGGGCCCGGTCCGGATGGCGACGCACGTCGAGATCACTGGAAACGGAAGGGGCCAGCTGAGAGGCGCCGAGACCCTGACGTTTTGCACACGTTCCCTGACCTCCCCGGCGAGCCTGCGTCTTCCTGGCCCTCGGTCATCAGCCGGTGTGTCGGTCGCTGGGGTCGCTCAGGCGGATGAGGACGCGGCGCAGTAGAGGAGTTCGTCGTCGCCCTGAGTAGGAGTAGGGCCCTCGAGCTGATCCACTGGGCCCCCACGTTAAGAGCTCCCGTGGTCGGCCGGAAGATCTGGCTCCGCAGATGCGGTGATCGCAACGAGCGTGCCGATCGTGATGGCGAGTGCGAGCTTGCGGAAATCTACCTGCGACAGATCAGGGCTGGGATGGCGGCAAAGACGATCTGCATCGCGGCCATCCGCTGCTTGCCGGAGCGCGGACACGCACCTCGAAGTCGGGAGGGTTGCCCGGAGAACTCCCTCAGTCGCCGGCGCTGCGGACCGTGGGCTCGGGACGTCGTTGATTCCTGGTCGCGGGCCGCTGGGTCGCGCGGACGTCGGACCCCATCCACCGGTGCGCGAACATCCCAATCACTGGGCGGTTGCGAGAAACCGAGATAGCGCTGGTATATTGGCGGCGAGAACAGGCTTTACCAAAGGGGACCTCCATGACCGAACCCACTAAGTCCGGCATCACACGCCGCACTGTTGCCAAGGGCGCCGCTTGGAGCGTCCCCGTACTCGCCGTTGCGGGGGCAGCGCCGGCCTACGCCATGTCACCGACCACCACGCTGCCGCCGTGCGTCACGTACACGTTCGCTCCCACCGCCTGCAAGTGGCCTGGCAGCAACAACCTGTGGTCCTACTACTTGGTGCTCAAAATCTGCAACACCTGCCAAACGACCCAGACCATCAACTTCACAATCACCAGGCTGCAGAATAACTCCGGCAAGGTCTTCCGTGATTGCGGGGCGGAGACGCTCCCGATCACGATCAACGAGACACTTGAAGCAGGTGAATGCACGGAGATCATTCTGGGCGACTTCTCGTCCGCAAACGCAGACGGCTCGGGAAGCAGCGCCGCGTTCATTGAGGCCTACAGTGGGAACATCAAGCTCTTCAGCGTCAAGGCGCCCCCCACCGATTGCGAGGCACCCCTGGTGAACTCCTGCATCGCCCCGACCACCACGGTCGCCCCGACCACCACGGTCGCCCCGACCACCACGGTCGCCCCGACCACCACGGTCGCCCCCACCACCACGGTCGCCCCCACCACCACGGTCGCCCCCACCACCACGGTCGCCCCCACCACCACGGTCCAGCCTTAATCCGAGGAGCGAGGCCCGCGAGGAAGATCCTCGCCGGGCCTCGCTCCTCTCAGGCCTGAGGAGCCATGCAGTTTCTCATTCCCGTCCCGGATAACAAGTACTACCTCTGGCAGATGCTCGTCCAGATCGCACATTTTCGTGAGATCGGTTACGAAGAGGACGTCCATTATTTGGTGGCCTACAACGATCCGCCGTCTATTCACCTCCGCGACTTCTTTGAGTCCGAGGATTTGAAGTGCTACATCCACGCCTACCCGGATACTCGGGAGGACAGGAGCTATAGCGCGTCGATGAAACCGTGGCTGCTGGGTCAGTTCTACGGCCAGTTCCCCGAAGCGGAGGGCATGGTCTTCAACTACCTCGATCCCGACGTGATGTTCACCGGGCCCATGGATTTCAGTCCGTACGAGGCACACGACGGATGCTGGTACGGCTCCGACACGCGCAGTTACACCGGGGCCCAATACATCCGCGAGAAAGGCGAGCAGCTCTTTCTCGATCTCTGCGACATCGCAGGGGCAGATCCCGGGGACGTGCTCGCACACGATCACAACTCCATCGGTGCCCAGTATTTCATCAAGGACGCGGGCGCCGACTTCTGGTCAGATGTGGAGAAGGCCTCCGTCCGCGCCTTCAAGCACATGGTCGAGACAGCGGATCGCTACCACCCGGAGGGGCACCAGTACCCCATCCAGGCGTGGTGTGCCGAAATGTACATGCAGCAGTTCATCACGGTGCGGGCGGGCTTCACACCCATCGCCAGCCCCGAGCTTGATTTCCATTGGGCGAACCATGACGTAGCAGCGTGGGACTCCAAACCATATTTTCACAACGCCGGCCAAGTCACCGAGGATGGGACCCACTTCTGCAAGATCTCGTGGGTAGAGTCGCCCTTTAACAAGGAGATCACTGTGTCGCCGCAGTCAGCGTCTTCGAAGTATGTCGACCTCATTCGGCGCACAGAGGCCATGTTCCCAACGCTGGTGTGGGAATGAATCCGGCGATCGGCCAGGTCCTTGGTGACTATGTCCGCATCCCCAGACCTGACGCGAGTCTCCGCAGACTCGATGGCACATAGGTGACGTTACGGGCTCTGTCCGCAGAACGCCCCGTCCTCTTGCTGTGGGTAGCCTCTTCCGCCCCGGCCGTGAGACGACGAGAACACTGGCTCCGGTATGGCAGGCGCAGTTGGGTCCGCAGGTCGACGTCGTCCCGAGGAGTCTCAAGCCTCCCTGCCGGCGACATCGCCGTCAACCACTTGGCCCCCGAAGGCGCCTTCTCCCCCCTGCTCGACTCCACCAGTGTCTGGGACACGAGGAAGTCCCTGTGGGCGGTCATGGGATCTCCTTGTAGGCGGACAGCTCATCTCCCTGTCTGCGGTCAGCTGATCTCCCCGTGTTGGTGTCAGTGCAAGGGGACCGCCCCGCGTCCGGCGGTGGCTTCAGTTAGGCGTAGAGAGGTGCCTTCGGTGACGATGACGTGGGCGTGGTGGAGGAGCCTGTCGACGGCTGCGGTGGCGAGGGTTTTCGGCATGATGGTGTCGAACCCGGCGGGGTGGAGGTTGCTGGTGACCGCCAGAGACCGTCGTTCGTAGGTTGCATCGACCAGGCGGTAGAACGCTTCGGCTGCTGCTTGCCCGGAGGGCAGCATGCCGATGTCGTCTACCACGATCAGTTCGGCGCGGGTGATGCGGGCGATCACCTTGTTGACCGAGTTGTCGGCTCCAGCGCGGGTGATGGCGGCGGTGAGGGATTCCAGGGTGAACCAGGACACCCGCATGCCGGCGTCGATGACGTTGTGGGCCAGCGCCTCAACGAAGTGGGTCTTCCCGGTCCCGGAAGGCCCGGTGATGGCGAGGTTCTCGGCGCGGCTGATCCATTCCAGGCCGGCGAGGGCGGACTGGGTCGGGGCCGGGATGGAAGAATCGTGTTCCCGCCAGGAGTCGAACGTTTTCCCGGCTGGTAGTCCGGCGGCTTTGCGCCGCATGGTCTTGGTGGCTTCGTCCCGACCACGGATCTCCTCGGTCAGGAGCACCCGCAGCACTTCGGCGGGGTCCCAGCGTTGGGCTTTCGCGGTGGCCAACACCTCGGGGGCTGCGGCGCGTAGGTAGGGCAGCCGCATCCTTCGCAGCAGACCCGTGAGGTCCTCTGGCAGCGGCGGCGCCGGGTGCATGGTGGTGGGGTTCATGAGCTGTGTTCCTTCGAAGTGGTGAAGTTGGCCCAGGCTGCGGTGCCTGGCTGGGCGGAGTGGGACTCGTCAGCGATGACGAGGTCGGCGTTGGTGGCGCCGCTGGCTTGGTGTTCGACGATCGCTGCCAGATCACCTTCGGTGAACCGGCCCGCCGCGGCAGCGACACCCAAGGCGGCATCGACGGCGTCGGTGCCGATGAGGGCGGCGAGTTCGACTGCGGCGGCCATCTTCGACCGGATCCGGACCGTCCCTGCAGCTGCGGCCTCAACCAGCCACGAGACCGCCCCTGGACCCAACTGGAGGAACTGGGACTCGGCTCGGCTGCGTGGCCGTGGCTGGGGCACTCGGGGTGACCCGTCGGGGTCCTGGGGATGGTGCGGGTAGTGAGCCAGATCGATCATCGGGTTGCCGGGCGTCGAGAGCCGATGCCTGCAGACCTCCGCAAGACCCCGCCGGCCAGCAACCCATTCCGGCGCCGCTGGGAGGGCATCAAGGTCGGCCACGACCACCAGCTCGTCCCCAGCTGCCCTGACCCACACCTCAGCCCCGACAAGCCCAGGCGGGGTGGAGTAGCGCACCGACCCGAACCGGATCGTCTGGTCAGTGTTGACCGTGCGGGTCTGACCCAACGCGACCGTGTGCGGGGCGACTGGCAGCATGTGCAGCCGGTGGCGCTCATCGACCAAAGCATCGGCTGGGATCCTGGCGGTCTCGCGATGTTTGCGGCCGTTGACCTTGCCCATGAACTCGACACACGCCTGCTCCAATTCCGCGAAGGACCCATACGACTCACGCAGGTTCGCGTCCGTGGGGACCAGGTCAGCCTTCGCCAACCGGACCGTCGCTTCGGTGCCGCCCTTCGACTCCGGGTCGAACGGGACACACGTGTAGACCTGACATCCGTAGTGGCGGGCGACTTCCACGATCTGTGGATGCCTGACCGCGACACCGGCGACATGGTCGACGGTGACGGTCTTGGCGTTGTCGGTCAACAGATACGACCAGACCCCACCCAGCTGCCGCAGCGTCGCGTCCAAGCATGCGATCAACGTCGGCAACGTCGGGTCCCAGACCGGGATCACGACCCGGAACCTGGACCACGCCAACCAGGCACAGAACAACACCGTCGTGCGCAGCTGCCCGCCCGGACCGGGAACTCTGGGGCCCTGTCCCCAGTCGAACTGCAACCACAACCCCGGCTCGGTGATCCACGGCCGATACGAGCGTCGGTGCCCAGCCCGCCACGCCGCCTTCACCTGCGCGACCGCCCGGCGGGTGGTGCGCTCCGTCCCGGCGAACCCCTCGCGACCAAGCGGGCATGGACCACATCGGCGCGGACCTTGCCCTTGCCGACCTCGACCCAATCCTCGATCTTGGGCATGAACCCATCCAGCATCCTGGGCCTCTGCCCCCGACCCGTCACCGGCCGACCCGAATCCCGCGCAGCGACATAGCGACGCACCGTCTTGGGATCCACCCCCGCCAACAGCGCCGCAGAGTGCGCACTCTCCGTGGCGTCGAACGCCTCCAAGATTTCCATGATCTCCCTGGCAGACTTCTTCATGTGTCCCTCCGGTGGAACCTGCTCGTGGTGGTCGAAGACCTCGAGCAAACACCGGTTGGGTGGGCAACAAGAAGCCCGCTCACCCCGAGGGATGAGCGGGCTTGCCGCGTTTTGGAGGCGGGTCAGTGCTTGTAGTCGCCCCGGTAGAACTCGAGGACCCAACCGGACGTGGCCCAAATCCCCATTCCCAGGCCGAGCAGCGTGATCCACGCCTGCTGCAGCGCGGGGCCGAGGAAGATGACCGCGACGACCACCGCCGCCCAGAAGGGCCAGATGCTCTTCGGCGCGAAGAAGCCCAGCTCGCCCGCGGCCTCGTAGACCTCGCCGTCCTTCCGGTCCTCGGGCCGAGGATCGAAGTTCCGCGCCTGGATGTGCAGATAACCGGCGATCAGCGCGCCCAGCAGCCCCGAGAAGGCTAGGGCGAGCGTGCCGGCGATCTCACCGGACATCAGCCAGTAGACGGGCGCCACGACCCCGAAGTAGATCCCGAGGAATCCAAAGATCCAGCGTTCCGACTTCATCGGTGGGTGCCTTCCAGTTCGTTGACATCGTGGTCGAGGAGCTCACCCGGGTCGGCCTGATGGTCGACGTCGACGAGTTCCGGTCGAGCGGCGTCGAGCGCCGGGCTGATCGAGCGGACGCGCGGCAGCGAGTCGAAGTTGTGCCGCGGGGGCGGGCAGGACGTCGCCCACTCCAGCGAGCGGCCCCAGCCCCACGGATCGTTGACCGTGACCTTGGGTGCCTTACGGGTGATCCACACGTTCCACAGGAAGGGGAGCATGGAGACGCCGAGAAGGAACGCGCCGAACGTCGAGATCTGGTTGAAGACCGTGAAGCCCTCCCAGGCGCCGTAGTCCGCTATGCGGCGCTGCATGCCCTTCGTGCCGGCCCAGTGCTGGATGAGGAACGTGGTGTGGAAGCCGACGAACGTGGTCCAGAAGTGGACCTTGCCCCAGCCCTCGTTGAGCATGCGTCCGGTGAACTTCGGCCACCAGTAGTAGAAGCCGGCGAACATCGCAAACACCACCGTGCCGAACAGCACGTAGTGGAAGTGGGCGACGACGAAGTACGAGTCGGTGACGTGCCAGTCGAGAGCGGGTGCTGCGAGGATGACGCCGGTGAGTCCACCGAAGAGGAACGTGGTGAGGAAGCCGATCGCGAAGGTCATGGAGGTGTTGAGCACCAGCGACCCTCGCCACATCGTGCCGATCCAGTTGAAGAACTTCACCCCAGTGGGCACCGCAATCATGAAGGTCATGAACGAGAAGAACGGCAGGTTGACCGCGCCGGTGGCGAACATGTGGTGCGCCCACACCGACACCGACAGCGCGCCGATGGACAGCGTCGCGAAGACCAGGCCGTAATAGCCGAAGACGGGCTTGCGGCTGAAGGCGCTCAGGACCTCGGTGATGATGCCGAAGAACGGCAGGGCGATCACGTAGACCTCGGGGTGCCCGAAGAACCAGAAGAGGTGCTGCCAGAGGATCGGCCCGCCGGACGCGGGATCGAAGACGTGGCTGCCGAGCACGCGGTCGGACTCCAACACCAGCAGACCGGCGCCGAGGACCGGGAACACCAGGAGGACCATCATCGAGGTGACGAGGATGTTCCACGAGAAGATCGGCATGCGGAACATGGTCATACCGGGCGCACGCATCGTGATGATGGTCGTGACGAAGTTGACCGCGCCGAGGATCGACGACAGGCCGAGCATGTAGAGGCCCACGATCCACAGATCGTGCCCCACCCCCGGCGAGTGGATCGAGTTGCTCAGCGGCGCGTATGCGAACCAGCCGAAGCTTGCGGCGCCGTTCGGGCTGAGGAAGCCCGCGCAGGCGATGAGGGAACCGAGGACGTACAGCCAGAACGAGAAGCCGTTCATGCGCGGGAAGGCGACGTCGGGCGCGCCGAGCTGCAGCGGCAGGATGGCGTTGGCGAAGCCCGCGAACATCGGTGTCGCGAACATCAGCAGCATGATCGTGCCGTGCATCGTGAAGAACTGGTTGTACGTCTCGTAGTTCATGAACTGCATGCCCGGGTTCGCGAGCTCAGCGCGGATGCCCAACGCCAGCAGACCACCGAACAGGAAGAACGCGAACGCAGTGAAGAAGTACATGTTGCCGATGACCTTGTGGTCAGTGGTCGTCAGGTACTTCATCATGGTGGCGCCGAGCCGGTGGGGCTCAGCCTGGACGGGTGTTTCGACGAGCTGAGTGCGGCTCGCGGTCAGATCGCTGCTCACTGGTTCTCCTCGGGTGCGGCAGTGGGCAGGACGGCCTGCAAGGCCTCCTGCAGTTGACGCTCGCCGGCGTTGCCGCCCTCGGCAAGCCCCCTGACGTGCGCCTCGTAATCCTCTTCGGAGACGACGTGCACCTTGAAGAGCATGAGCGAGTGGAACTCGCCGCAGAGCTCGGCGCACTTGCCGTCGTAGGTGCCCACCTTGTTGGGGGTCACCGTCAGGTAGTTGGTGTGACCGGGGATGACGTCCAGCTTGTCGCGGAACACCGGCACCCAGAACGAGTGGATGACGTCGGCGGACTCCAGCTTGAAGCGGATCGTCTTGTCGACAGGCAGGTACAGCTCGGGGATGGTCTCGAGGGTGCCGACGGTGTAGGCGTTGGTGCCGACGTCGGGGTTGCCCTCCTCCATGTAGTTGAAGGTCCAGGACCACTTCTGGCCGATGACGCCGATCTCGACGTCGGGCTCGCCTTCGAAGTTCCGGACGCTGTCCTGGGTCTTGACGGTGTAGAAGAACAGCACGCCGATGATGAGGAACGGCACGAGGGTGTAGAGCAGTTCCAGCGGGAGGTGGTACGTGGTCTGCCGCGGAGGGGCGTCGTCGCCATTCCGGTTGCGGTACCGCACGACGGCCCAGCCGATGAGCCCCCACACCAAGCCGCCGATGACCAGGGAGGCCACCCAGGCGCCCAGCCACAGGTCGCCGACGTTCTCCGCCTGCTCGGAGGCCGCCTCGGGAAGACCGAAGAACACCGCCCCCTCTTCAGCTGAACAGGCTGTCAGGCTCGCGAGAGCGAGCGGGACGCCGAGGGCCAAGGCCGCCCGAACCGTCCGTCGACGCGACGCAGCAGGATTGCCACTCACTAGTTGCCCTTCCGTTGACCACACTTGTTGGGTGCAACCATAACGCAAAAAGCCACCCCCACGGCACTGTCTCCGAAGGGGTGGCGTAGAATGCACCGGCTCCGCGACGGGCGGCCCGGCGGGTGGCTCAGTGGAACGAGTCGCCGCAGGCGCAGGAGCCCTGCGCGTTGGGGTTGTCGATGGTGAACCCCTGCTGTTCGATCGTGTCCATGAAGTCGATGCTCGCGCCGCCGAGGTACGGAGAGCTCATGCGGTCGGTGACAACCTTCACGCCGTCGTAGTCGGTGACGACGTCGCCGTCGAGCTCACGGTCGTCGAAGTAGAGCTGGTAGCGCAGCCCCGAGCAGCCGCCGGGCTGGACGGCGATGCGGAGCGCAAGATCGTCGCGGCCCTCCGCCTCGAGCAGGGAGCGCACCTTCTGCACTGCGACGTCGGTCAGGACGACGCCGCTCTGGGTGGTCTGGGTATCGGTCACGCTTGGCTCCAAGTCGTTCGTAGAAATTGCGGTTCTGAGGGTCGAGTCTACGCCGCCGAGGCAAAGAGTTCACCACGACCACGTGGTGGCCACTCGCATCGCCACCTCCGACAGCCTCTCGGGGGTGGGCTCCTCCCCCGCAGCACCCAGAGGATAGGCCTCCTCGAATCCCGCCAGCCTCAACTCCCGTGCGGAGACGAAGTTGCGGCCGACGATCGCGATCGCGGGGCGCAGCGCCGCTCCGGCCATCGCCACCGCGCGCTTGACGATCGGCCCTCCGACGGCGTGGAAGTCGAGCGACTCCGCGGCCGTGACGACAAGGTCGGCGGCGCCCATGGTGTCCGCGAGGCCGGCCACGTCCGCGAGGTAGGTCAACGGATCGGTCATCCGTCCACCGAGCGCCTGCACGATCAGCCCGAGCCCGCCCGCCGCGCCAGCCCCGGGGAGCGTGGGATCGAGACCCAGCGACGACGCCCAACGCTCGGCCTCAGCGTCGCGGGCAAGGACGGTCGAAAGGTCGTCGCCGGCACGCCTCCCCTGCGTCGCCGCCAGCCCGTTGAGGCCGACCAACGGCAGCGCCACCTCCTCCTCCGGCACCAGCGCCACGAGGTCGCGGTCGGACCAGCGCTCGCGCGCGTCTTCCAGAGCGACGCCGGGGTCGGTCCCCAGCGCCGCCGCGAGCCCCTGAAGCTCGGGGGCCGCGGTGCCGGTGAGGTCGACTAGCGGAGATCGGTCGCTCTGGAGCACCTGCCGCAGTGCGGCCGCATCGTCGGGGCGCACGACGTCGGTGCGGGGTGCCAGGGCTTCGAGCGCCTCACGCAGCGGCTCCCCACTCACCCCCAGCGGGACGACGGCCACCTGAGCGCCGCGATCGGAGAAGGCACGGGCGATCAACGCGGACGCCGCCGCGGGGCTGAGCCCAGCGACGGCGTCGGCTGTGATGACTACTCTCAAAGGTCGGTCGACTCCGGGTCGCCCTCGTACAGTTCGTCGTCAGCGTCGGGGATCAGCCCGTAGTACTCGCTTGTCGACTGCAGCAGGGCCCGGACCTCCTCGACCGAGACGTCGACGTCGGGAAGCACCAGGTCGGATTCGGCCAGCACGTCCTCCGGCACTTCGACGCCGAGGCGGCGCACACCCTCACCCAGCCTCTCGAGAGCGGCGATCATCCCTTCCTGGTCGCCGGCCTCGACGCGCTCCTCTAGAGCACGGTCGAGTTCGTTCAGTTCGAGCAGGTGCTCGGGCTCCAGGACCCACTGGCCCTGGCCCATGATGCGCACGATCATGCCTGGCGCCCCTGCGTGTCGCCGGACTCTTGGGCGGCGGGTGCGGACTCGATCTCCGGACGGGCCGCGGGTCCGCCGGTGAGCTGCGCCTTCATGGCGGCCAGTTCGCTCTCGACGGTGGAGTCCGCCGCCAGCATGTCGAGCTCGCGGGTGATGTCGTCCTTGACGGTGCCGGTGGGGTCCTCGAGCGCGCCGGAAGCCAGAAGCTCGTCGACGGCGGACGCGCGGGCCTGCAGCTGCAGCGTCTTGTCCTCGGCCCGCTGGATCGCAAGGCCGACGTCGCTCATCTCCTCCGAGATACCGGTGAAGGCCTCGTTGATGCGGGTCTGGGCCTCGGCAGCGGAGTACGTGGCCTTGATCGTCTCCTTGCGGGTGCGGAAGGCGTCGACCTTCGCCTGGAGTCGGGAACTGGCTCGAACGAGCTTCTCCTCTTCACCCTGGAGCTGCGCATGCTGGGTCTGGAGGTCGTCCAGCTGCGTCTGCAGCCCGGCCTTGCGGGTGAGGGCCTCACGGGCCAGGTCTTCCCGGTTCGATTCGAGCGCCCGCTGCGCGGCCGACTGGAGACGCTCGACCTCGGAGTTCAGCTTGGAGGCCTGCAGCTCCACCCGCTTGCGGCTCGTGGCGACGTCGGCCACACCGCGGCGCACGTTCTGGAGCAGCTCGAGCTGCTTCTGGTACGAGTAGTCGAGGGTCTCGCGAGGATCCTCGTACTTGTCGAGGGTCTTGTTCGCCTTCGACTTGAAGACCAAGGCGATGCGTTCAAAAATGCTGGCCACGGGGTGTCCTTCCAGACGGGAGTGTGCGAACACTACGTTAGCGCGGCTGTCGACCCCCGGGGTTCTGCGAGACCCTGAAATCCGCCCTGAGCTTGCCGCCGGGGTCTTGGCCCCCACAGCGCCAACCCAGAGAGGGAGACGCCAACGGAAAGCCGGAAACGCCAACCGGGAGAGGCCAACGCCGCCGATGCTCAGCGACGCCCGTGAGATATCGCGGGCATCGCTGAGTCTGGCGGGCAACACCGCATTTCGGTTGGCGTTTGGCCCTTCCTGTTGGCGTTGCCCGTCGTCGGTTGGCGTTGCGTCCGCCCTGACAGACGCTGGGGGGTTCCCGTCGGTCCTCGACCAGGGTTGGCGGTGGTTTCGATACACGGCCGCTCGTGCTCGCGGCCGCTACTCAGGCCCAGCCGTTCCGGCACCGTGGTGAGGGAGGCTGCACGTCCCGAAAGGTGCAATTCAGGGACATGTACGACCACTATGGACGCGCGTGTCACCAAACTGACCCTTTCAGAGCGGGCGACCGCCGTTCAGAGGCGACGCGGCGGCAGGTAACATGGGCGGCCGTACTCACCACACAGAGCAGAACCGGGGCAACAGTGGCACTCTTCCGCCCGTACGAGCGCAATGAGAGCGCAAAGACCGACCGCATCCAGTCGTTGACGCCGAAGGGCGAGAAGGCCGCCGCGAAGGCCGCCGCCAAGACGGCACCTACGGCCCCCGCAGCGGCGCCCGAGGCAGAGAATCCGGGCACCCGCGCGGGTATCCGGAAGAAGCAGGGTGCCACCCCGTCGCGCAAGGCCGCGGAGGCAGCGCGCATGGAGCGCCTGCACCCGACGCTGTCGCCCAAGGAGCAGCGCCGAGCCGACGCCCGGGCCAGGTCCGCCGCACGGATGGACTCCTGGTCGCGGATCGAGCAGTCCCCCGAGCGCCAACTCCTACGCGACTACGTCGACACCCGGTGGACGGTCGCCGAGTTCATGCTCCCGCTCATGATTCTGCTCATGGCCCTGTCGATGATCTCGATCCAGGCAGCGCCGCAGATCTCCTACTACGTGACGCTGGCGCTCTGGCCGCTCATGATCATGGCGATCATCAACGTGGCGATCATGTGGCGCGGCTTCAAGAAACTCCTCGCGGAGCGTCACCCCGGCGCCTCGACGAAGGGGCTGCTCATGTACATGATGAACCGGTCCATCATGCTGCGCAGGTTCCGCCAGCCGGGGCCGAGGATCAAGCGCGGGGACCCGATCTGATGAGCTACCGCTGGGAGCCGGTCAGCGGCGCCTACTCAGCCGACGAGCTGGAGGCGGCAGGGCTGAAGAAGTCGTTCGAGGATCAGACCGCGGCCGAGGAGTGGCTGGCGCTCTTCTTCGGCGAGCTGCTCACCCACGGCGTCGCAGAGGTCAGTCTGTACGAGGAGGACCGTCTGGTCTACGGACCGATGTCACTGCTGCCCTGAACTCGGAACGCGCCACGACCGCGCCAAACGCCAGCATCCCGAGCCCGGCTGCCACGGCGAACGGGGACTGCTGGCGCGCGATCGCGATCCTGTCCTCGTAGCGCTGCACCTCACCGGTCTTCTCGTTGGTGAGGCTCGAGTACTCGCAGGTGTCCCCCGGGCCCATCTCCACGCCGCGGCACGAGGTCGACGGCGAGATCCAGGACATGGCCCCCCACACGGCGACGACCAGACCGGCGACGATGAAGGCGATGAGGCCGAGCCGTTTGAGCATGCTGGACAAGGTACCAAAGCACTAGGGTGGAGCCGTGACGCGAACTGACCCAACCTTGAACCTGACCAAGTCGCTGCCCAGGTCGGCCGACGTGCTACTGCTGGGCCTGGCGACCATCCACCAGGGGGATCGGGCCCTCGTCGGCCTCTCCCCCGAACTGGGCAAGAGCTACCAGAAGGCATACGGCCGCAGCCTCGCTGAGCTCGCCTCCGCCATGGGCGCCAAGACCGCCCTGGAGGAGGTGACTCAACTCCCTCCGCTCGGGTCCACGCGTGTTTTCGTCGTCGGGCTGGGGGACGCCGACGTCACACCTCACGGCTTGCGCGGGGCACTCGGCAACGCGTTGCGCTGCATCGCCGGGCTGGAGGATGCCCAGGGCCTCGAGGTGGCCGTCTCGCTGGAGCTGAGCGATCCGGAACTCATCCAGGCGGCCGCTGAGGGAGCAGTTCTCGGCGCCTACTCCTTCCAGCCGATCACGGGCACCGCCAAGCCCTCGCCCGTGGCCAGCATCTCCTTCATCACGCCGCTGACCGGCACCGAGCAGCGCACCGCGCTGACCACCGCCCAGCACACTGCCGCTGCCGTGTGTCAGGCGCGGGACTGGGTCAACACTCCCCCGAACCTCCTCTACCCCGAGAGCTTCGCCGAGGCCGCCAAGACCCACGTGCGCGAGCAGAAGGTCGCCGTCGAGATCCTCGACGAGAAGGCACTCGAGCGGGGCGGCTACGGCGGCATTCTCGCAGTCGGCGGCGGCTCCGCCCGCAAGCCCCGCCTCGTGCGGCTGAGCTACGCCCCGCGCGGCGCGGAGCGGCACCTGGCACTGGTGGGCAAGGGCATCACCTTCGACTCCGGCGGCCTCGACATCAAGCCCGCCGGCCAGATGGCCGGCATGAAGTACGACATGTCGGGCGCCGCGGCAGTCATCGCCGCCGTCAACGCCATCGCTGCGCTCGGACTGAAGGTCAAGGTCACCGCCTACGCGGCGCTCGCGGAGAACCTCCCCTCGGGCAGCGCCTTCCGCTCCGGAGACGTCCTGACGATGTTCGACGGGCAGACCGTCGAGAACTACAACACCGACGCCGAGGGACGGCTCGTCATGGCCGACGCGATCGCCCGCGCCGGGCAGGACAAGCCCGACCTCATCGTCGACGTGGCCACGCTCACCGGAGCGTGCATGGTGGCGCTGGGGCTGCGCACTGGTGGACTCATCACCAACGGCGAGGAGACCTCAGACCTGCTGCTCGACGCGGCGGAGGCCGCCGGCGAGGACTTCTGGGAGCTGCCGCTCACCGACGCCACACGCGAAGAGCTGAAGTCGACCGTCGCGGACATGAAGTCCGGTGCGGGCAAGCGATGGGGCGGCGCGCTCGTCGCGGGTGCTTTCCTCGAGCGCTTCGTGGGGGACGGCGTCGCATGGGCGCACCTCGACATCGCCGGGCCCGCGGAGAATCCGGAGTCCGCCTACGGCTACGTGCCCAAGGGCGGCACCGGCGTGGGCGTGCGCACGATCGTCACGCTGGCCGGGCTACTTCAGCGCTGACCCTGCTTCTTGGCGCGGAGGCCGTACTCGCGCATCCGGCGCGGGTACGGCACTACGCCGGCGTCGTAGCAGGGCACCCCGTGGGCGGCGGCGAAGTCGTACCCATAGTCGGCACTGGGTAGGCCGCGCCGCGTCGATTCCCCGTCTGCGGCGACGAGCAGGATGGATGGCTTGTTGAAGCTGGTCGGCTGCTCGACCCAGGCCTCGACGCCACGGCGGGTGGCCACGAACTCGCTCAGGTGATCGCGCAGCGCGTCCGGCACCTGCTTGGCTTCCCTGGCGAGGCTCACCTCACGCTTGCGACGACTAAACCAACCCACATCCACATTATGCAGCCCCGCCCCAACGGGCCGAGCACGGTCCCTGCCGAGAGGACGTCCATGCCAGACTGGGCGCCATGAGTGACGCGTACGACCTGGCCATCCTCGGAGCCGGTTCAGCCGGCTACGCCTGCGCGCTTCGGGCGGCGACGCTCGGGCTGTCCGTCGTGATGATCGACGAGGCCGAGGTCGGCGGCACCTGCCTCCACCGCGGGTGCATCCCCACCAAGGCCTGGTTGCACGCCGCCAAGGTCCGGCGCACCGTGTCGAAGGCCCCGTCGTTCGGCATCGGCGCCGAGCTCGGCGACACCGACGCCGAGGCGATCCGCGCCTATGCCGACGGCGTCGTGTCAGGCCTGCACCGAGGCCTCACCGGTCTGCTCAAGAGCCGGGGCGTCACGGTCGTCGCGGCGCGAGGCTCGCTCGAGGTGAGTGACGCCGGGCCGGCGATTCGGACGCCCGACGCTCTCCACCGTGCAAGCGCCGTGCTCGTGGCCACCGGCGCGGCGCCCGCCACGCTGGGGTTCGACATCGACGGCGAGCGCATCCTGACCAGCAACCACGCGCTCCGGCTCAGCACGCTGCCGGAGACGGCGATCGTGCTCGGCGGCGGAGTCATCGGCGTCGAGTTCGCCTCCCTCTGGGCCGATCTCGGCGTCAGCGTCACGCTGCTGGAAGCCACCGACAGACTGCTCCCCGGCGAGGAACCCGGGCACGTCCGCGTCCTGCGCAGGGAACTGGAGCGGCGCGGCGTCGACATCCGCCTCGGCGCGCCGGCGACCTCTGCCGAAGCAACGGACGGCGGGGTGCGGGTGTCGGCCGGCTCGGATTCCGTCTCCGCGGAACTGCTCCTCATCGCGGCGGGCAGGCGCCCCGTCACGTCGGGGATCGGCCTCGAGGAGGCGGGGGTGACTCTGAGCCCCAGCGGTCACGTCGTCGTCGACGGCAACCTCCAGACGGCCGCACGCAACGTGTACGCCGCGGGCGACCTGGTGCCCGGCCCGCAGCTGGCCCACCGGGGCTATGCGCACGGCATCTTCGTCGCCGAGCGGATCGCGCACAACCTGGGAAGGCACCCACGCAAACCCACTCCGGTTCGCGACGTCGACATCCCCCGGGTGGTCTATTCGAGCCCCCAGCTCGCCTCGGTAGGCGTCACATTGGAGGCGGCGGGGGCGGGTGCCGATTCGGTGGACTACCACCTGACGGGCAACGGACGCGCACAGATTCTGCGCGCTCCCGGGGAGCGCGAAAGCGGCGTGGTGCGTATGGTGCGAGCAGCCGACGGACGCATTGTGGGGCTGCACGCCGTCGGCGAGGACGTCTCCGAACTCATCGCCGAGGGTGCCCTCCTCGTCGGCTGGCACGCCACGCCCGAGGACGTGGCCGGGATCATCCACCCGCACCCCACCCTGAGCGAGGCGCTTGCGGAGGCCAACTGGGCGCTCGCTGGACAACCCCTGCACATCCACGGCTGAAACGCATATAGGCTGGACCCATTACCGCGGTACGCAAAGGAGCCACACTCACATGTCAACCGAAGTCACCCTCCCGGCACTGGGCGAGTCCGTCACAGAAGGCACCATCTCACGCTGGTTGAAGGCCGTCGGAGACACCGTCGAGGCCGACGAGCCGCTGCTCGAAGTCTCCACCGACAAGGTCGACACCGAAATCCCGAGCCCTGTGGCAGGGACGCTCCTGGAGATCAAGTTCGAGGAAGACGACGTCGCCGAGGTGGGCGCCGTGTTGGCGATCATCGGCGATGCTGACGACGCCCCGTCCGACGACGAGCCTGCGGCCGCGCCCGTTGCCGAGGAGGCAGCCCCCGACGACGCCGACGATGCGGCCGAGGAGGAGCCCGTCGAGGTCGCCACACCCGAGGAAGAGCCCGAGCCCGAGCAGGCCCATGACAAGCCGACGGCGGCCGCATCGTCGTCCGGCGTCGAGGTCACGCTCCCCGCGCTCGGTGAGTCGGTGACAGAAGGGACCATCTCGCGCTGGCTGAAGGAGATCGGCGACACCGTCGAGGCCGACGAGCCGCTGCTGGAGGTGTCCACCGACAAGGTCGACACCGAGATCCCCAGCCCCGCCGCCGGCACCCTCCTGGAGATCCGCTTCAAGGAAGACGATGTCGCCGAGGTGGGCGCCGTCCTCGCGGTCATCGGGGACGCCTCCGCCGAACCCGAGCCCAAGGAAGAGACCGACCCGACGCCGGCGCAGCCCGAGCCGAAGGAAGAGCCCAAGGAAGAGCCGAAGCCCAAGCCCAAGGAAGAGCCCAAGCCCGAGCCCAAGGAAGAGCCGAAGCCCGAGCCCAAGGAAGAGGCGAAGGTCGAGCACTCCCCCGCAGTCGAGGCCGCTGTGGCCAGGCGTGCCGCGGAGTCGTCGGGCGACGGTACTTACGTCACCCCGCTCGTGCGGAAGATGGCCAAGGAGCACGGCGTCGACCTGTCGTCCGTCAAGGGCACCGGCGTCGGCGGCCGCATCCGCAAGCAGGACGTCCTGGACGCGGCCGAGGCCGCCAAGCAGGCTCCCGCCGAGGAGAAGAAGCCCGCCGCCGCACCCGCCAAGGATGAGCCGAAGAAGGCCGCGGCCGAGGGCTCCGAGCAGGTGCGTGGCACCACGGAGAAGCTCTCGCGTCTGCGCAAGACGATCGCCAGCCGCATGGTCGAGTCGTTGCAGGTGTCGGCGCAGCTCACCGCGACCGTGGAGGTCGACGTGACGGCCATCAGCCACATCCGCAACCAGGTGAAGGACGACTTCAAGAAGCGCGAGGGCGCATCCCTGTCCTACCTCCCGTTCATCACGATGGCCGCGGTGGAGGCGCTCAAGGCGTTCCCCATCGTCAACGCCACCATCGACACGGAGGCGGGCACCGTCACCTACGCCGACGGCGAGCACGTCGGCATCGCGGTGGACACCGAGAAGGGTCTGCTGGTGCCCGTGATCAAGGACGCCGGCACGCTCAACCTCACCGGCCTCGCCAAGAAGATCGCCGACCTCGCCGCCCGCACGCGCAGCAGCAAGGTCGCCCCCGACGAGCTGTCCGGCGGTACCTTCACGATCACGAACTACGGTTCGGCCGGCACGCTGTTCGACACCCCCATCATCAACCAGCCGCAGGTGGCGATCCTCGGCACCGGGGCGCTCGCCAAGCGTCCCGTGGTGGTGGAGGACCGCTTCGGCAACGAGTCGATCGCGATCCGTCACATGATGTACCTGTCGATGAGCTACGACCACCGTCTCATCGACGGCGCCATGGCGGCACGGTTCCTGTCGGCAGTCAAGGAGCGCCTCGAAGACGGCGACTTCGGCGGCGAACTCGGCCTCTGACGCACGCTGACGCCAGACGCCCTGGGACACCCGTCCCGGGGCGTCTCGCCTTTCTGGTTGAATCGGGCCCGTGTTCATCGGAATCGGGACGGTCGTCAACGTCGCCACCGTGGTCGTCGGGGCCCTCCTGGGGCTGGCTCTCGGCAACCGCATTCCGGACCGCACCAAGGAGACCATCACCTCCGTGCTCGGGCTGTTCACCGTCGTGATCGGCGGGATGTCGGTGGTGTCGATGACCAGCGCCGACCTGACCGGAGCCGTCGGGTCGTTCGCGATGATCATCGTGCTCGCGTCCCTCCTCGTGGGGGCGCTTGTCGGTTCGTGGCTGCAGGTCGAGTACCGGCTCGAGCAGGGTGCAACATGGTTGCGTGGCCGGTTCACCGCCTCCGGAGACGCGGCACGCTTCGTGGACGGCCTGGTGACGTCGACGCTGGTGTTCTGCGTCGGCCCCCTGGCTATTCTCGGCTCGCTCTCCGACGGGCTCGGCCGTGGTGCCGAGCAGCTGCTGGTCAAGTCCGTGCTCGACGGTTTCGCTGCGATGGCTTTCGCCTCGACCCTCGGCTGGGGGGTGCTCGCGTCGGCCGGGACGGTCGCCCTCATCCAGGGGTCGCTGACCGCGCTCGGATACTTCGCCGGGGACGTGCTGACCGTCGCGCAGGTCGACGCGCTCACCGCGACGGGGGGCGTGATCCTGCTGGGTCTCGCGCTCCGCCTGCTCGATCTCAAGCAGGTGCCCGTGGGAGATCTACTGCCGGCCCTCCTGCTGGCGCCGCCGCTGGTCTCGGTCGCGGCGGCGGTGCTGTGATGCTGACGTTCGAGTACCTCACCGCATCCGGTCCCCTCGACTACTACCAGGTGTGGGATCACCAGCGCGCCGTGCACGCGACCGTCGCCGACGCAACGCGCCCCGGCCATGTCATCCTCGTCGAGCACGCCCCCGTCTACACCGCGGGGCGCCGGACGAAGCTGAGCGACTACCCGAAGGACGGCACCCCCGTGGTGCCCGTCGACCGCGGCGGCGAGATCACCTACCACGGCCCCGGGCAACTGGTCGGGTACCCGATCGTGCCGCTCCGCGACGGCGTCGGAGTGGTGGACTACGTGCGGGCCCTGGAGGGTGCCGTGATTGATCTGCTCGAGGGCTACGGGCTATCGGCCGGGCGGGTTCCGGGCCGCACCGGGGTATGGCTACCCGCCGAGGGCGAGCGCCCCGAGCGGAAGATCTGCGCCATCGGGGTGCGCGTGGCCAGGCGCACCACCATGCACGGCTTCGCCCTCAACGTCCTCAGCAGCGCCGAGCGGTTCTGCAACATCGTGCCGTGCGGCATCGCCGACGCCGGGGTGACGTCGCTCGTCGAGGAACTCGCGTGGCCGTGGTCGGTCTCAGCGGTGGCGGAGGCCCTCGAACCCCATCTGCGCCGCGCCCTCGAGATGGTGAGCAGCGGCGGTGTCTCGTCCAGCTGATCAGTTGCCCGCCCCATCCACCAACACAAGAGCCAGCAGTGATCTGAACGGAGGCACCGCCCCTCCCTGCCGGGCGCAGTATCCGATCCGGCACCAGGCAGCCAGGCCGAGGAGGCTGGGCACCAGCCCATCCGAGCGCGACGGGCGCTCCCGGACGGTGGAAGCTTGGACAACACCGACTAGGCTGGGCACGTGACCGCAGTTAAGCCAGATGGACGCCGCCTGCTGCGGGTCGAGGCGAAGAACGCCGAGACCCCGATCGAACGCAAGCCCGCGTGGATCAAGACCACAGCGAAGATGGGGCCGAACTACTCGGACCTCCAGACGATCGTGCGCGAGGGTGACCTGCACACCGTCTGCCAGGAGGCGGGCTGCCCCAACATCTACGAGTGCTGGGAAGACCGGGAATCGACGTTCCTCATCGGCGGCGATCAGTGCACACGCCGCTGCGACTTCTGCCAGATCGAGTCAGCCAAGCCCGAAGGCTACGACCCGTCCGAACCGTTGCGAGTCGCCGCCTCCGTCAAGAAGATGGGGCTGCGCTACGCCACGGTGACCGGCGTCTGCCGCGACGACCTCGCCGACGAGGGCGCCTGGCTCTACGCGGAGACCATCCGGCAGATCCACGCGGTCAACCCCGGCGTGGGGGTGGAGATGCTCGCGCCGGATTTCTCCGGCAAACCTGAGCTGCTCGGGCAACTGTTCGACGCACGACCGGAGGTCTTCGCGCACAACGTCGAGACGGTGCCGCGGATCTTCAAGCGGATCCGCCCCGGGTTCCGCTACGAGCGGTCGCTGGAGGTCCTGACGATGTCGCGCTCGGCCGGGCTGGTGACCAAATCCAACCTCATCCTCGGGATGGGCGAGACCCGCGACGAGATCAGCCAGACCCTCCGAGATCTCCACGACGCCGGCACCGAACTCATCACCATCACCCAGTACCTGCGGCCCAACGCCACCCTCCATCCCATCGAGCGTTGGGTGACACCGGAGGAGTTCGACGAGCTGGCGGATGAAGCCCGCGAGATCGGATATTCTGGCGTGCTGTCCGGGCCGCTGGTCCGCTCGTCCTATCGGGCCGGTCGCCTGTACCGCACCGCGATGGACGCCCGTAACACGATGCAGAGGTAGTTGAGATGGCCAGCGAAAGAGCCAAGGAGCTAGCAGCCAAGCAGAAGGCCGAGCTCAAGGCGATGAAGGAAGCCAAGAAGAACTCGACCAACCCCGCAGACTGGGGCCGTTGGCGCCAGCTGACGGAGACCTACAAGGTCACGGCGCAGTACGACAAGCAGCTGCCCTGGTTCATGATCGGATCCTTCGTCCTGGTCTTCGCCCTCCTGCTCGTCGTCGGTTTCCTCCTGGACTCCCCGCTCATCTGGGGCATCCTCGGGGTCTCTGCCGGCCTGCTGGCTGCGATGGGCATCTTCGCGATCCGCGCCCGCAAGGCCATTTACCGGCGCTACGAAGGGCAGGCGGGTTCCGCGGAGGTGGCGCTGCAGATGCTGCCGAAGAAGTGGGTCTCGACTCCGGTCATCACGGCCACCCGCCACATGGACGCCGTCCACCGCACGATCGGCCCCGGCGGCCTCGTGCTCATCGGCGAGGGCGACCCCGGCCGTCTCCGCCCCCTGCTGGCCAGCGAGAAGCGCAAGCACGAGCAGGTGGCCTACGGGGTCGAGGTAAAGACCATCCAGATGGGCAAGGGCGCCGGCCAGGTTCCCCTGGACAAACTCGCCGACCACATCAAGAAGCTGCCGAAGTCACTCACGCCGGCGAAGATCGTCGAGGTCAACCAGCGCCTCCGGGCCCTCGACGCGATGCGACCCAAGGCGCCGATCCCCAAGGGCGTCATCAACACGAAGGGCGCCCGCTCCGCCATGCGGGGCCGCTGATCCGCGGTGGCGAACCTCGTCAACCTCGAGTCCGTCACGCACGGATTCGGCACCCGGATTCTGCTCGATGACGTGTCCCTCGGGCTGGGCGCCGGAGAGGTGATCGGCGTCGTCGGCCGCAACGGCGACGGCAAGACGACCCTGCTGCGCATCCTCACCGCCAGGCTCACGCCGGACGCGGGGCGCGTGACGATCTCCAACACCGCCTCCATCGGCGTCCTCACGCAGGAGACGATCGGAGACGATCACCAGAGCATCCGCGACTGGATCGTCGACGGCGAACCCGACCACGTGTGGGCCGCGGATTCCGACAAGCGCACGGTGGTCGAGTCGCTGCTGGCCGATCTGGAGCTGGACCGACGCCTGGACACCCTGTCCGGCGGCGAGCGCCGCCGCGTCGGGCTGGCAGCCGTCCTCCTCGGCCACCACGACCTCATCGTCCTCGACGAACCCACCAACCACCTCGACGTCGAGGCCATCGCCTTCCTGGCGAGCTACCTCCAGGGCCGGGTGAAGGCCGGGCTGGCGATGCTCGTGGTCAGCCACGACCGCTGGTTCCTCGACGCCGTGTGCACCCGCATCTGGGAGGTGCACGACGGGGTCGTCGACGCCTACGACGGCGGGTACGCCGCCTACGTGCTGGCACGCGTCGAGCGCCAGCGCCAGGCGTCGGCCAACGAGGCGCGGCGCAAGAACCTGGCGCGCAAGGAGCTGGCGTGGCTCCGTCGCGGAGCGCCGGCCCGGACGTCGAAGCCGAAGTTCCGCATCGACGCCGCCAACCAGCTGATCGCCGGCGAACCTGAGCCGCGCGACAAGATCGCGTTGCAGGCCTTCGCCGTGACCAGGCTCGGCAAGGACGTCTACGACCTCATCAACGTCGACTACGCCATCGCCGACCGCGTGCTGCTCGACAAGCTGACCTGGTCGATCGGGCCCGGCGACCGGATCGGGCTCGTCGGTGTCAACGGCGCGGGCAAGACGACCTTGCTTGACCTTCTGGCCGACGAACGCGAACCCCACGCGGGAAAGATCAAGCGGGGCAAGACGATCCGTCTGGCCTACCTCTCCCAGACCGTCGGAGAGCTGGACGATGAGGATCGCGTGCTGGCCTCCGTCAAGAGGCTCAAGGAGGAGACGAAGCTCGCCACCGGCCGCGACGCGTCCGCGTCATCGCTGCTCGAGGAATTCGGCTTCACCGGAGA
Organism: Tessaracoccus flavus; assembly: GCF_001997295.1. Lineage (NCBI taxonomy): Bacteria > Bacillati > Actinomycetota > Actinomycetes > Propionibacteriales > Propionibacteriaceae > Tessaracoccus > Tessaracoccus flavus. The sequence continues at coordinate 793,409 of NZ_CP019605.1, read as the reverse complement.
CAAGCTGGTCGCACGCATCGGCGACCTCAGCGGCGGGGAGCGTCGCCGGCTGCAGTTTCTCCGGCTCCTGCTCACCGAACCGAATGTGCTGATCCTCGACGAGCCCACGAACGACCTCGACATCGACACCCTCACCGTTATCGAGGATTACCTCGACAGCTGGCCAGGCACGCTCATCGTCGTGAGCCACGACCGCTACTTCCTCGAGCGCATCACTGACGCCACCTACGCTCTGCTGGGCGACGGTTCCTGCGTCATGCTGCCGGGCGGCGTGGACGAGTACCTCGACCGACGAGCCCGCGCCAAGTCGGCACCCCCCGCTCCCGCGACGGCCCCTGCCGGCAAATCGGACGCCGCCGCGGAACGCCAGCGGAAGAAGGACCTGACGCGGATCGAGAGCCAGCTCGACAAGGTCACGGGTCAGATCGATCAGCTGCACGAGGCGATGACCGCCCACGCCAGCGATTTCGAGAAGCTCGCGGAGCTGGGCGCCGAGCTCCGCACGGCCGAGGCACGCCGGGACGAGTTGGAAGAGGCCTGGTTGGAGACGGCCGAGCCCTGATCCGTCTCCCGGCGAGGGGCGCGTCAGCGCGTCACGCGGCGGGGCGCCTGTTGACGACCACGGTGCCGAGGAGAAGGTCGTTCAGACCTCGCCTCTCGGCTCCGATCACAATCGCCGGAATCACGAGACACTTCAGTGCGGTGCGGACCACTGGACGCCACCATCCAAGAGGCTGGCCGTCCAGTCGGATGATTCCGATGCGGGCGATGAGCTGACCGAAGGAGGCGCCTGTCAACGCCGTGAGCACGCTGGCCTCGACGAAGTAGACCGTGAGGATCATGAAGGAGCGCCAGTCGTTGCCGACCAGCACCTCGCTGCCGAAGATGAGCGTGGCGACGATCATGCTCGCCGCCCAATCCCCGATCATGGCCGCGACCCGCGACCGCCAGGACGCCAGTGAGCCTGGTCCGACCGCCGGGAGACCGATGGACTCGCCGGGGCTGAGGGGGGTGTCGGTCACGTCGCGCAGCCTAGCAGCCGCAGATCGGGCGACGACCCGCCCGGCTCAGCCCTCAGCGAACCGGCTTGACCCGTGGGATCGGCTCATGGGAGGGTTCAGCCATGGCTTTGCTCGTCGGGCGACCTTGGGTCGATCTCTGCCGCGTCACCAGCACCTCCTGTTGACGGTGGTCCACGACCCCTCATCCGGTTGAGGCGCGCGCAGTGGTGCGCCCGATCCCCCTCCCCCAGCAAAGGAAACCTCCATGTCCACGTCCCTGTCGGAACGCCGCTCAGAGCGTGCGGTCGAACCCCGCAAGCCCTTCTACACCGGCCTCGGCTTCCAGATCATCGTCGGCCTCATCGCCGGCCTCATCCTCGGCCTCGTCGCTCTGAGCCTCGGGCCCACGGCCGACGGCGAGCGCAACTGGCTCACCACCACTCTCAGCGAGGTGGGCAGCGCCTACGTGAAGCTCCTCATGCTGCTCGTGGTGCCGCTGGTGGTCACCGCCGTCATCTCCTCCATCTCACGCCTCACCCAGGTGGCCAACGCGGCACGCCTTGCCGTCCAGACTCTCCTCTGGTTCGCGATCACGGCCCTGGCGAGCGTCATCGTCGGCATTCTGGTCGGGGTCTTCTCCGCTCCGTGGCTGACCGCCGGCGTGTCCGGTGATGCCGCAGCCGAGCCCAGCCGCGTCGGCTCCTGGACGGCTTTCATCCTCGGCATCATCCCGAGCAACTTCCTGGGCCTCGGCGTGAACGCCTCGGCCAGCGGCGAGGGTGCGGTCACCGCCTCGCCTAGCTTCTCGGTGCTCCAGATCCTGTTCGTCTCCATCCTCTTCGGCATCGCCGCGGTGAAGGTGGGCGACAAGGCCGCCCCGTTCATCGGCTTCATGGAGTCCGCGCTCAGCGTCATCCAGAAGGTGCTCTGGTGGATCATCCGCCTCGCCCCTATCGGCACCGCCGCCCTCATCGGCCGCGCCGTGGCCACCTACGGCTGGTCGTCGCTGGCGTCACTAGGGGCCTTCGTCGTCGCGCTCTACGTCGGGCTGGCGATCGTCTGGCTCGTGGTCTACCCGACGATCCTGAAGCTGAACGGTCTCGGGGTCAGGCAGTTCTACCGCAACGCCTGGCCCGCCATCACGCTCGGCTTCTTCACCCGCTCATCGATGGGGACCATGCCCGTCACCGAGCAGGTGATCGAGCGCAACCTCGGCGTGGAGCGCGGCTACGCGAGCTTCGTGGCGCCGCTCGGTGCCACGACGAAGATGGACGGCTGCGCGTCGGTCTTCCCCGCCATCGCCGCCATCTTCGTGGCGAACTTCTACGGTATCGATCTCAACGTGACGCACTACCTGCTCATCGCGTTCGTCGCGGTTCTCGGCTCGGCCGCGACGGCCGGCACCACCGGCGCGACCGTCATGCTCACGCTCACGCTATCCACTCTGGGGCTCCCCCTCGAGGGTGTCGGACTCCTGCTGGCGGTCGAGCCCATCATCGACATGGGTCGCACCGCGCTCAACGTGACCGGCCAGGCACTTGTGCCCACCATCGTCGGAAAGCGCGAGAAGGTGCTCGACCGGGGCATCTATGACGCGAAGCCTGTCTTCAGCGCCTGATCGCTGTGCCGTAGAGGGGGCCCCGCCGGGTGCGGGGCCCCCTCTGCTATCCGTATCAAGTGTTAGAAGGCGGGACACGGTCCTCGATGGCTGTCCCCCCGACCTGTAACAGCGCTGTTACTCATCGGCAACTACCGGGCAATGAGCTGCCGTTAGGCTGGTCCACATCAGCTAGGACAAGCAAAGGACCACAATGTTCAACAGCGCAGAGGAACTGCTCGCGTACATCCGGGACGAAGGCATCGAGACCGTCGATGTCCGGTTCTGTGACCTCCCCGGTGTCATGCAGCACTTCACGGTGCCCGCCAGCTTCTTCGGACCGGAGGTGTTCGAAGACGGCCTCAGCTTCGATGGTTCGTCCATCACGGGCTTCCAGAAGATCCACGAGTCGGACATGGCGCTCATGCCCGATCCCACCACTGCCTATGTTGACCCGTTCCGCAAGTCGAAGACCATCAACGTGAACTTCTTCGTCCACGACCCGCTGACGAAGGAGCCCTACTCCCGCGATCCCCGCAACATCGCGCGCAAGGCCGAGGCGTATCTCGCCTCCACCGGGATCGGCGACTCCGCCTTCTTCGCGCCGGAGGCCGAGTTCTACGTCTTCGACGACATCCGCTTCGAGACCACCGCGAACTCCTCCTACTACCACATCGACTCGGAGGCCGGCGCCTGGAACACCGGCCGCGTCGAGGACGGCGGCAACCGCGGTTACAAGGTCAAGTTCAAGGGTGGCTACTTCCCCGTGGCCCCCGTCGATCACTTCGGGGATCTCCGCGACGACATCGTGCGCCACATGGGCAACGCCGGCCTCCAAGTCGAGCGCGCCCACCACGAGGTGGGCACCGCCGGCCAGGCCGAGATCAACTGGCGCTTCAACTCGCTGCTGAAGTCCGCTGACGACGTGATGAAGTTCAAGTACCTCGTGAAGAACACCGCGTGGGAGGCCGGCAAGACGGCCACGTTCATGCCGAAGCCGATCTTCGGCGACAACGGCTCCGGGATGCACGTGCACTCCTCCATCTGGAACAACGGTGAGCCGCTGTTCTACGACGAGGGCGGGTACGCAGGGCTCTCCGACATGGCGCGCTGGTACATCGGTGGCATCCTCAAGCACGCCCCAGCGCTGCTGGCCTTCACCAACCCGTCTGTGAACTCCTTCCACCGGCTGGTGCCGGGCTTCGAGGCTCCGGTCAACCTGGTCTACTCGCAGCGCAACCGCTCGGCGTGTATCCGCATCCCGATCACCGGGTCGAACCCCAAGGCCAAGCGCATCGAGTTCCGCTGCCCCGACCCGTCGTCGAACCCCTACCTGGCGTTCGCGGCGATCCTGCTCGCAGGCCTCGACGGCATCCAGAACCGGATCGAGCCGATGGACCCGATCGACAAGGATCTCTACGAGCTGCCGCCGGACGAGCACGCGCAGGTGCCGACGGTGCCCGCATCCCTCGGCGCCGTGCTGGACGAGCTGGAGGCTGACCAGGAGTTCCTGCTCGCCGGCGACGTGTTCACGCCCGACTTGCTGGAGACGTGGATCGAACTCAAGCGGGCCGAGATCCAGGCCATCGCGATGCGCCCCCACCCCCACGAGTTCGAGCTCTACTACGCGCTCTGACCTCCATTTGACACGTGGCCCGGGCCCCGACGCCCGGGCCACTGCCATGCCTGGACCCGGTTGTGCCCCGCCCACCACCACCCATCGCGATCCGGCGGGTCGTTGCCGCTCAGCCCATTCTTCGTCTAAGGTTTGTCCAACTTAATCAACCGTTCGGACGATCCCTGCGCTGGTCGTCGGAGCGCCTCAGGAATCTAGGCTGACCACGTGACCACGAACCGATTCGCACGCATCGCCATCCCGCTCGCCCTCATCATCGTCTGGCTCGTCGGCGCCGGAATCGGCGGGCCCTACTTCGGGCGCGTGAGCGAGGTGGCCACCAACGACCAGGCCACCTTCCTCCCCACCAACGCCGAGGCCACCGTCGTCGGCGAACGGTACCTCGACTTCGTCGACAGCTCATCCCTCCCGGCGATCGTGCTGTTCAGCTCGGACGACGAGGCACTGAGCCCAGAGACGCTCGGCGAATTGTCGGCGACGGCGGAGTCGCTCGCCGGAATCGACGGGATCATCTCCGTGTCACCGCTCATCCCCTCAGAGGACGGACTGGCCGCGCAGGCGTTCGCGCTGGTGGACTCAGACGGCGACATCGCTGACATCGTCGGGGAGCTACGTGCCGAACTTGAGTCATCCCCTAGTGGGGTGACCACCCACGTCACGGGTCCCGGTGGTTTCACCGCTGACATCACCGAGGCCTTCGGAGGCATCGACGGGCTGCTCCTGATCGTGGCGCTCGTCGTGGTGCTCGTCATTCTGCTCATCGTCTACCGCTCCGTGGTGCTGCCCTTCGCCGTGCTGGTCACCAGCACCTTCGCCCTCTGCGTCGCGCTCCTCCTCAACTGGTGGCTGGCCAAGGCCGACATCATCACGCTGACGGGGCAGACGCAGGGCATCCTGTTCATCCTCGTCATCGGCGCCGCCACCGACTACTCGCTGCTCTACACCGCGCGGTACGCCGAGGAACTCAAGCGGCGCGAGTCCAAAGGCGAGGCCACCAAGGCCGCCCTCAAGGGAGTCATCGAGCCCATCCTCGCCTCCGGCGGCACGGTCATCGCCGGCCTCCTCTGCCTGCTGCTGAGCGATCTCGGCTCCAGCCGCTCGCTCGGCCCCGTCGCCTCGATCGGCATCGTCTTCGCCATGCTGTCGGCGCTCACGCTGCTGCCCTCGATGCTCTACCTCATGGGCCGGGCCTCCTATTGGCCGCGTCGGCCCCGATTCGACCCGGCGCGCGGAGACGATGCGCAGCTGAGCGACGGGATCTACGCCAAGACGGCTCAGCTCGTGTCGCGGCGGCCCCGTCTCGTGTGGGTGCTGTGCGTCATTGCCCTTGCAGCGGGGGCGGCGTTCGTCCCGACGCTTCGTGCCGACGGCGTACCGCCGAGCGAGTTCGTCATCGGCCCCTCGGAAGCCCGCGACGGCCAGGCCGAGCTCTCGGAGCACTTCCCGGGCGGATCGGGCACCCCTGCCCAGGTGCTCACCGATGAGGACCAGCTCCAGGAAGTGGCCTCTGCCCTCCTCGCCAGCCCAGGCATCGCGTCGGTGGACGTCGTCTCGGAGGCGTCGCCGTCGGGTAGCGCACCGGTCACCGACCAGGGCGTGCAGCCGCTGGGCCCGCCGGGGACACCCGCGCCCGAGCCCACGATCAGCGAAGGGCAGGTCATGCTGCTCGCGACTCTGGCCGACGCCCCGGACAGCGATGAGGCCACCCAGGTGGTCCGCGATCTTCGCGAGCAACTCTCGGGCACCGCGCAGATCGGCGGCGAGACCGCCACGAACATCGACACACGGGACACGTCCATCCGCGACCGCAACGTCATCATCCCGCTCGTGCTGGCCGTCATCCTCGTGATTCTGATCTTCCTGCTGCGCAGCGTCCTTGCTCCGGTCCTGTTGATCCTCACGACGGTGCTGAGCTTCGGGACCGCGATGGGCACGGCCGCGATCGTGTTCAACCACATCCTCGACCTACCTGGCGCCGACCCGTCGGTACCGCTCTACGGCTTCATCTTCCTCGTCGCCCTGGGCATCGACTACAACATCTTCCTCATGACCAGGGTCAGGGAGGAGTCGCTCATCCACGGGACCAGGGAGGGCATCAAGCGCGGCCTGGCCGTGACCGGCGGCGTCATCACCTCCGCCGGCCTCGTCCTCGCGGCCACCTTCGCGGCGCTCGCCGTCATCCCGATCCTGTTCCTGCTGCAGCTGGCATTCATCGTCGCGTTCGGCGTCCTCCTCGACACGTTCCTTGTGAGGACCCTGCTGGTCCCCGCGCTCTCCTACGACATTGGCCCGGCCATCTGGTGGCCCGCGCGACTGAAGGCAGACACCCAGGGCCGCCACGGTCTCGTCGAATCCGGGCCGCGGCACGCCCTTATCGAAGACTGATCGCTGCTCATCGGTGACTGAGCTGAGGGACAATCCCCTCTCTTGACGATCTCGTGCAGACGAATCGCCAATCCGCAGACCATGCCGCCCCCGAGAATCAGCGACGCCACCGATACATCGGCGGCGTCGCTGGATGCCGTCGGCATACTGCCTTGTCGATTGGCGTTTAAGGGTTGTCGGTTGGCGTCTAGCGACAGTTGGTTGGCGTACCCCGAAACCGGCTGGCGTTCCGACTTCCTGATTGGCGTTGCGTGTCTCACAGTAGGGGCGCGACGACGGCTCCTCCCCTCACCCGGAGGTGGACCAAGCGACCGTCGCCCTAGACTGGCGGCATGAGAGCGATTGTGGTCAGAGATGAAGGCGTCCAGATTGAGCAGATCGACGACGAGTTCCTGGGCGACGGACCAGTCACCGTCGATGTGGCCTATTCGGACCTCAACTACAAGGATGCGCTCGCCGTCACCGGAAAGCCGGGGGTGGTTAGGAAGCGGCCGCTCATCGCCGGCGTCGACCTGGTGGGCCGCGTAGCGGAGTCCAGCGACGACCGTTGGTCCGTTGGCGAATGGCTGATCCTCAACGGAGCAGGGCTCTCGGAGACCAAGCACGGCGGATACGCGGAGCGAGCGGTGATCGACGCCGAGCACGCGGTCAAACTACCGGAAGGGCTCTCCCCCGAGCGTGCGGCCGCCCTCGGCACGGCTGGCTACACGGCCGCCCTCGCCGTCCTGAGGCTGGTCATGGAGGGGGTCTCCCCGACGCAGGTCCCGTCCTCGTCACCGGTGCAACTGGTGGGGTCGGGTCGGTGGCGACGATGCTTCTGTCCGCTGCCGGCTTCGAGGTGGCCGCGCTCACTGGGCGCGTGGATGAACTGGGCGACTACCTCCGCGGGCTCGGCGCCGACACGCTGGTGGCCCGAGAGGATCTCGCCAACCCCGGCAAGCCGTTGCAGGCCGCAACGTATGCGGGCGTCATCGACTCAGTCGGCGGACAGATTCTGGCCAACGCCATCGCGCAGACCAAGCCTGGCGGCCTCGTCGCCGCCTGCGGGCTGGCTGGTTCACACGACCTCCCCTCCACCGTGATGCCGTTCATCCTCCGCGGCGTCACGCTGGCAGGGATCGACTCCGTCTGGGCCTCCCTTGACGACCGCGCCGACGCCTGGCGCGTCCTGGCTCGCGGGGTGGATCTCGATCAACTGGACGCCATGACCAGCACGATCAACCTCGGCGAGGTGCAGGAAGCGGGCGAACAACTGCTCGCAGGACGCAGACATGGCCGCACCCTCGTTCGACTCGACGCGTAGGCAAGGACTGGAGCCAGGGATGAGTGTCTCGCTCAGGCTCCAGCGGACGGTGAGCTGCCTGCTCGCCTGGTGCCTGCCGCTGATCGGCAACCGCCTGGCCTTGATGGTTGCCCCAGCCGGTGAGGGGCAACACGTCGACATGTTCGGCATCACGAGCGTCCAGTTCCAGGCCGCGTTGATCGGCACGGCCGTGGGGGCGGCTGCTGGAGTGGCGGTCATCGTCGTCAGGAAGCTGGGCTGGCGCTGGCTCGCAGTCGCTGTGCCGCTGGTCATCGCAGGCACCTGGGCGGCCGGTGCCCTCGAAGAGACCCCACTGGTCACCGACGGCCGACCAATCGTGCTCGCCGCGATGCTGATCGCTCCGATCGTCGCTGCGTGGGTGACTCAACCGCCACGCGGCACGCGGCACGCCCGCTAGCGCGCTGGGGCGGGCGTCGCCACGCAGTTCAGCGGTTACGCGATGTAGAAGTCGCTGGGCGGAGCCTCGATGATTCCGACGTCGGTCAGGAGGGTTGCCATCCGGTCCATCGCGGCCGCGTCGACGGCGACCGACACCTCACCGTTCGGCGCCCAGAGCTCAGTGGTGGCCAGCAGGACCTTCTCCGCGGACTCTTTCTGGGCGGGATCAGCCAGCGCCGGCACTTCGCGGGCCGTCGCGTCGAGGGCCAGCTCGGGGTCTGCGATGACGGCCTCCTCGGATTCCTTCATGGCCGCGGCGAGCGCTGCCAGCACGTCGTCTCCGAGTGTGGTGCCGCGCGTCAGCAGCCCGGGACCGACCAGGCTCGGCGCGGACGGGTCCTGGATAGGGAGGACGGCCAGCGGGATCCCCTGGGCCTCGAGCTGGATCACCTCGTTGTTGCTGAAGGCCATGGCGAAATCGACCTTCCGGCCCGCGATGGCCGCCACGGTCGTGAAGCCGATGTCGGTCAGCTGCACCTCATCCTCGCTCAGACCTGCGTTGTGCATCGCCACCAGCGCCGCGTAGTAGCTCGACCCGAAGTGTCCGGGTATCCCGAGGCTTCGGCCAGCGAGCATCTCGAGCCCGCCAGAAGGGTCGACGCCGGCAGCCCGCGCGTCGCCGACGACCTCGATCGGGTAGCGCTGGTAGGACGTCGCGAAGGTACGCAGATCGTTGCCCTGGGCGGCAGCGACCACCCCCTCATCGGCTGATGCGAAAACGACGTCCTCCTCGCCCCTGAGGATGGCCCCGAACAGGTCCTCCTGCTGGCCGTGGTGGCGAAGTTTCACGTCGAGCCCGTGCTTGGCGAAGATGCCCTCAGCGACGCCGACGTAGAAGGCACTGAACTGGACGTTGGGGATGTAGGTCAGGCCCACTGTGAGTTGCTCGCTGGTGCTGGGCCTCGAAGGCGCGCAGCCGACGGCTGAGGCGATGCCGACTGCGGCGGCGCCCCGGATGAAGTTGCGGCGGTTGATCATGTGCTTTCTCCTTGCAGACGGGTCACTGCCGCGCGCTCCAGCATCTGGATGAAGCCGTACAGGACCATGGCGGAGAGACTGATCCAGGCGACGACGGCGAACATGCCGGCCGTGTCTGCAGCCTCTCGGGTCAACGTGAGCAGGGTGCCGAGCCCGGCGCCTCCCATGACGAGCTCGCCGACAACGGCCCCCGTCATCGCCAGCACCACCCCTCCGCGCACCCCGGCCAGCACCGCTGGAGCCGCCATGGGCCCCTCGATGTGGATGAGCCGCTGCCAGGAGTTGGCGCCGTCGAGGAGCGCGTTCTCCACCACGCGCATGTCGAGGGAGCGGAAGCCGACGATGGTCGTCGTCACCATGGGGAAGAACGCCACGATGGCGCACAGCACCGCGATGGGCACCGTGCCGTAGCCGATCCACAGGACCAGGAGTGGCGCAAGCGCCACGAGTGGCACCGTCTGCGAGATCGCCACCACGGGTTCGACGATGGACGCCAGAAGCCGAGAGTGGGTGACGACGACGCCCAGCGGCAACGCGACGGCGACGGCGATCGCTGCACCCAGCAGGGCGGCAGCCAACGTCGGCGCCAGATACCGCAACGCCACGCCGGTCTCGGCTTGGGTGACCATCCGACCGACGACGTCGAGTGGGTTGGGCAGGTAGAGCGGATCAATCGCCCCGAGTGTGGTCACCGCGAGCCAGAGGGCTGCCACGGCTATCACGGCGACGGCCGCTGGGATCCAGCGACCCTTCGCAGGCCTGGTCCGGGCGGGGTAGGCAGACCACACGCCGAGGTGCGCGAGAGTGCGCGCCCTGCGCTGTTCCTGGGTGGTCATCGCCCCGCTCTTCCTTCTCCAGGCCCGGGGCTCGCGCCAGCGCGGTCGGACTCGCCGACAACGTCGACGAGCACCGCCACGAATGGCGCGTGTTCCTCCCATCCAGACTCTGACTGTCGGTCTCGGAATTTCACCGAGTCAGCCCGTTGGCCCGAAGGCCGCGGGGGTCGCGGACTATAACCGCCGGTTCGGACTTTCACCGACCCCGGAACACGTTGCCCCAAACACTAGCACCGAGACATCCACGCACCGCCGATGTCTCGCTCTGCTCCGCTCAAAGCCCCCAGAAGAGCTCGTCGACGACGTCCGAGGCCCGCCTCAGCAGCCGTCTGGTGTCCTCGACCAGGCGGGACGCCTCGCCGGGGCCGTAGCCGAGCAGGACCGCGATCGCGGCGAGCTCGCGCATGTCGGCGGGAAGGGCGTCGTTGGGTCTACCCCGCACCAGCATGTTGGCGTCGCGCAGCATAGACGCGCGCGTCCAGGCGTCGGCGAGACGCTTGGCCTGCTGGTCGCCGAACACGCCGAGCTTGGCGAGCGCCGCCAGCGCCTGCAGCGTCGAGGTGGTTCGCAGGGATGGATGGTCAGCGGCGTGTTGCAGCTGGTGCAGCTGGACTGTCCACTCCACGTCGGACAGTCCACCGGGGCCGAGCTTGAGGTGCCGTTCACGGGGAACTCCCTTGGGGATGCGCTCCTGCTCCATCCGCGATTTGAGCCGACGAATCTCAGTCACCTGCTCCGAGCGGAGTCCGTTGAGCGGATAACGGAAGCTCTCCGCGTCGTCGAGCACGGCAGCCGCGAGCTCACGGGACCCGGCTCCGGGCCTGGCCCGCAGCAGCATCTGCGCCTCCCACGTGGACGCCCATTTGCGGTAATAGGTTCCGTAGGAGGAGACCGTGCGCACCTGCGGGCCGCCCTTGCCTTCCGGGCGCAGGTCCGTGTCCACCACGAGCGCCGGGTCGGGCCCGGGCGCGCCGATGATCTGCGAGGCGCGGCGCACCAGATCCGTGGCGGCCGACAGTTCCGGTCCCTCGACGCCGTCGGGCACGACGAACATGCAGTCGGCGTCCGAGGAGTAGCTCATCTCCGAGCCGCCCCAGCGCCCGAGAGCTATCACGCCGATATCGGGCGCCTGGATATCGCGGCGTGCCAGCATCAGGCCCGCGTCGATCGTCGCCGAGGCCAGGTCGCTCAGCGCGACCCCCACTGCCGACAGGTCGGCGTGGCCGAGCACATCGCTCAACGCGATGCGGCAGAGTTCCGCCCGGCGGACGGCGCGCACCGACGCGATGGCCTTATCGGTGTCCTCCTGCCTCGCCGCGGCCCGGGTCATGGCGTCGGTCAGTTCGTCGGCAGACCGCGGGCGCAGGTCGTCGTTGCCCGCCAGCATCCGGATGTGGTCGGGGTTTCGTTTGAGGAGGTCGACGACGTAGCGGCTCGACGAGGCGATGCGCGCCAGGCGGGGCGCCATGTATCCCTCGTCGCGCAGCGCGCGCAGGTACCAATCGGTCGTGCCGAGAGCCTCGGACAGCTGGCGGAAGGCCAGGAGACCGAAATCGGGGTTGGGCCCCTCCGCGAACCAGCCCAGCATCGCGGGCAGAAGTTGGCGTTGGATCTCCGCTCCGCGTCCGGACCCCTTGGTGAGCGCCTGGATGTGACCGAGCGCGGCCTTGGGATCGGCGAAACCGAGGGCGGACATCCGGGTCTGGGCGGCGTCGGGGGTGAGTTTCAAGCCGTCGATCGAGACGCTGCTCACTGCATCGAGCAGCGGAGAGAAGAAGATCCTCTGCTGCAGCCGCTGCACCCGTCTCGTCGAGTCCCGCCAGCGCGCGACGAGTTCGTCGCCGCCCATCTGGAGCGAGCGACCGAGCTGGTCCAGCGCGGTCTGGTCGTCCGGCACCAGATGTGTGCGACGTAGCCGTCGCAGCTGGACGCGGTGCTCGAGGACCCTCTGGAACCGGTACGCCTCCGCCATCTCCGCACCATCCGCCCGGCCGATGTAGCCCGCGCCGATCAGTTCCGCGAGACCTGTGAACGTCCCGCGGACCCGCAGCCGCTCGTCGTGTCGTCCGTGGACGAGTTGAAGCAGTTGAACGGAGAACTCGGTGTCGCGGAGGCCCCCGGCCCCGAGCTTGATCTCGCGGTCAGCCTGCTTGGCGGGGATGAGGGAGATGACCCGGTCCCGCATGCCCCGGATCTCGGCGAGGAACCCCGGGCGCTCGCCAGCGGCCCACACCAGAGGCCACACGAGGTCGACGAACTCCTGCCCGACGTCGAGGTCACCTGCGGCCGGTCTGGCCTTGAGGAGAGCCTGGAACTCCCAGTTCTTCGCCCACTTCTCGTAGTACGCGCGGCAGCTGGACAGAGTCCGCACGAGCGGGCCGGCCTTCCCCTCGGGCCGAAGCGCCGCGTCCACTTGCCAGATGGTCCCCTCGCCGGTGTGGGCGGAACAGATCCGGGACTGCGCAGCCGCGAGCCTGGTGGCGATGGAGATGGCTTCGTCTGTCCCCGCCCCGTTGGCCGGCTCCGCAACATAAATGACGTCGACGTCGGAGATGTAGTTGAGTTCGGACGCCCCGGTCTTGCCCATGGCAAGGACGGCCAGCCGGGCCTTGTCCCAGTTGTCGACCTCCGCGCGGGCATACGCCAGTGACGCCTCCAGTACCGCGTCGGCGACGTGAGCGAGCTCCGACGAGATGCTGTCGACCACGGAGAGCGGCTTCTCCGACGCCAGGTCGCGCGCCGCGATCTCGATGAGGGCGACCTTGTTGGCCAGGCGGAGGTCGTCCGCGCTGCCCTCGGCCACACCGTCCACCACGCCGCACCGGCCGTAGAAGAAGTTGATCCATCCACCGCGGCCACGCGCCTGCGGCTCCTCCTCCAGCGCTCGACATTCCCCGGGGTGGCGGACCAGGGTCTGCGCGAGCACGCTCGATCCCCCAAGCACCAGCACCAACCGGCGGAGCCACCCCGGGTTCGCCGCCACTTCTTGGAAGAGCCTCGGGTCTGCTGCGGCGATCCGCTCCAGGGAATCGAGAGCCAGGTCTCTGTCGGCCACCGGCTCGAAGATTCCCAGCTCGACCGGGGGTTCCCCGTCGGTGCGGCCCAGCCAGCGCTCCCAGACCCGGGCCGCCGACGTCGCCGAGTCGAAGCCGCGGCGGGCGAACTCCCCCGTCTGCGACTGGTACCTGCTCACCCGCCTACCCTACTCAGCGCACCCGTGACCGGAGCCCCTTGCGCGCAAGAGTTGCCCCCTGAGCTTGTCGCTTCCTGCTCCCTGAGCTCGTCGCTTCCTGCTCCCTGAGCTCGTCGCTTCCTGCTCCCTGAGCTTGTCGCCTCCTGTTCCCTGAGCTTGTCGAAGGGTAACGGCCCCGATCCCTACCGCCGCCCCCGCCCTAGGGCGGCGATCATAGTCGCGGCCGTAACCCTTCGACGGACGGGCTGCTCGCAAAGCGAGCCGGCCCTGCTCAGGGATCAACCGCGACCCACGGGCTGCTCCCTGAGCGAGCTGGCCATGCTCAGGGACCGGTCGCTACCCTTCGACGAGCCCAGGGAACCGGCGCGTATCCTTGCGCGCATGTTCAAGCCGTCCCCCGCTGTGGTTGCCGCGCTGCGCGCACGATTCGAGGACCACGCAGAACTGGACGCGGTGCTGGCCGGCCGCCGTCCAGACCTGACGGGACTGCTGCTGCAGGCCGCCCAGGCCCCCGAGCCGCTGGGGGCCGTCCTGTTGGCGGCCGTCGCCCGCGCCGGGTGTTCCCTCCTCGGCGAGCGGCACCCGGGGGCGAGTATCGAGGTGCGGGTCCCGCCCTACGCAGCGGTCCAGATCGGGTTCGACTCAGGGCCACGACATACCCGCGGTACTCCCCCCAACGTCGTGGAGATGGACCCGGAGACGTTCGCCGCCCTTGCGGCTGGACGTCTCGACTGGGCAGAAGCACCGCTCCGGGCGAGCGGCGCCCACGCGGCTGAGACCGAGCGCGCGTTCCCTCTGCTCTAGCGGCAGGAGGCTCACATCACGCGGATGTGACGCTCCAGCTCCCAGGGCGTGACCTGCCGGCGGTAAACCGCGAACTCCTCGCGCTTGTTCCTCAGGAAGTACTCGAAGACGTGCTCGCCGAGTGTCTCGGCGACCACTTCGCTCTCCTCCATGAGGCGCAGCGCCTGGTCCAGGTTCCTCGGAAGCTCACGGATACCGATCGCCTGCCGCTCCCGGTCGGTGAGCCGCCACACCTCGTCCTCGGTCTCCTCCGGAAGCTGGTACTCCTCCTCGATGCCCTTGAGTCCGGCATTGAGCATCAACGCGTACGCGAGGTAGGGGTTGACCGCGGCGTCCACCGCCCGGTACTCGATGCGCGCCGACGACGTCTTGCCGGGGGTGAACTGGGGGATGCGGATGAGCGCGGACCGGTTGGAGCGACCCCAGCAGGCGTAGGACGGCGCCTCGTCGCCTCCGACGAGGCGCTTGTAGGAGTTGACCCACTGGTTGGTGACCGCGGTGATCTCGGGTGCGTGGCGCAGGAGCCCCGCGATGAACTGTTTGGCCGTCTTCGACAGGTGATACTCGTCGGCGGCGTCGTAGAAGGCGTTGGTGTCGCCCTCGAACAGTGACATGTGGGTGTGCATTCCGGAGCCCGGATGCTCAGAGAACGGCTTCGGCATGAAGGAGGCGTGAATGCCCTGGCTGACCGCCACCTCGCGGATGACGACGCGGAACGTCATGACGTTGTCAGCCATCGTGAGGGCGTCGGCGTACCGCAGGTCGATCTCGTGCTGCCCCGGCGCCGCCTCGTGGTGGCTGAACTCCACGGAGATGCCCATCTGCTCGAGCATGGTGATGGCGTCGCGCCGGAAGTCCGTGCCGTCGCCGAGCGTCGTGTGGTCGAAGTATCCGCCCTCGTCGAGCGGCGTCGGCGGGTTGAGCGTCCGCAGCAGGAAGAACTCGATCTCCGGGTGGATGTAGAAGGTGAAGCCCTTGCGGCCGGCCCCGTCGAGAGCGCGCTTGAGGACGTAGCGCGGGTCGGCGAAGCTCGGCGACCCATCCGGGAGACGGATGTCGCAGAGCATCCGCGCCGTCGAGCGGCCCCCTTCGCGCCAGGGCAGCACCTGGTAGGTCGACGGGTCGGGGTGCGCCACCATGTCCGACTCGAAGACGCGCGCGAACCCTTCGATCGCGGACCCGTCGAACCCGACACCCTCCGCGATGGCCCCTTCGACTTCGGCGGGCGCGATCGCCACCGACTTCAGCGAGCCGAGCACGTCGGTGAACCAGAGCCTGACGAACCGGATGCCGCGTTCCTCCATTGAGCGCAGCACGAACTCAGTCTGCCTATCCATGGGCCCAGTGTGCCCCGAGATTGTTTCAGGCGCGTGACATCCCACGCATCTGCACACTTCCGGGCCCCCGTCCGACGATCTGGGGTGCGACGTCGGCCTGACTACACTGGCCGCATGGCAGAGCCGGGCTGGTACGCAGATCCGACGGCGCCCTCGGGGCGGCGTTACTGGGATGGCGCGCGCTGGGCCGACCTCGACACCCGCACCAGCCGGCGCCCCAACGCCTGGCTGTGGTTCGTGCTCGCGCTCGTCGTCGTGGGTGCGCTGGTGGCGGCGCTCGTCTTCCTGCCCAACAGCTCCAGCCCTTTCGGGGCGACCCCCGTCGATACGCGGACGGCCCGGCCGACCGGGAGCCAGTGGAACGAGCTCGTGCCGAGCGAGACGCCTTCGCCCACCGCCATCGAGAGCGGATTCGGCGCTCCGATCGACTGCCCCATCTCGGACGAGTTCCCCCGCAGCGAGGTGCGTGGCGGCGAGATCAGCGGCGGGGGTCTGACGATCCAGGAACCGCCCGGCCGCGAGTGGAGGGAGAGCCCCGCCTGGATCGACTGGATGTACGACTACAACTCCGTCATCCGCGACATCGCCCCCGGCTGGATCAGCAACGTCGGGGTGGGCTACATCAAGGTCTCGGACGGATTCGCCCAGAACCCGGCCACGATGGCGGAGCAGTTCGTCACGTGCATGGCCTCGTCGGGGATGTTCCTCGGCTTCACCAAGCGGGAGATCCTCATCAACGAGGAGTACGTGGTGTCGGACCGGATCGGCTGGCGTCTGCAGTCAAACGTGTACGTCGGCAACCAGATCCACAACGGCATCGAGGGTGACGTCGTCGACATCATCGTCGTCCCCACCGACGACGAGGACAGGTTCTCCGTCTACGTGTCGTGCGCCACCATCGGCCACGAGGAGAACCTCGAGCAGGTCGCCGTCTCGCTCGAAACGTTACGCTACGACGGCTGATCGTCGCGGGAGCACCGCGGGCTAGACTGGATGACCGTGACCCCCATTACTCCGTTCGACATCACCCCCCTCCGCGACGTCCCGCGCACCATCCGCCGCCCCGAATACGTGGGCAGGCCCGCGCCGAAGCCGTACACCGGCTCCGACGTGCAGACCTCGGAGATCATCGAGAAGATGCGGGTGGCAGGGCGCATCGCGGCCGACGCGATGCATGAGGCCGGCAAGGCCATCGCACCCGGGGTCACCACCGATCAGCTCGACGCCGTCGCTCACCAGTACATGCTCGACCACGGCGCCTACCCGTCCGCGCTCGGCTACCGCGGGTTCCCGAAGTCGGTGTGCACCAGCGTCAACGAGGTGGTCTGCCACGGGATCCCCGATCTTCGACCGCTCGAGGACGGCGACCTGGTCAAGATCGACGTCACCGCCTACAAGGACGGCGTGCACGGAGACAACTGCTACACGTTCTTCTGCGGAGATGTCGACGAGGAGTCGCGGCTGCTGACCGAGCGCACCCAGGAGGCGCTCAACCGCGCGATCAAGGCGGTGCGTCCGGGCCGTCCCGTCTCGGTGATCGGCCGCGTCATCGAGGCGTACGCCAAGCGGTTCGGCTACGGGGTCATCCGGGACTACACCGGCCACGGCGTCCACACGGCGTTCCACTCTGGGCTGGTCATCCTCCACTACGACGAGCCCCGGATGGACACCCTCATGCAGCCGGGCATGACCTTCACCATCGAGCCCATGCTGACGCTGGGCGGACACGACACCGATGTGTGGGACGACGACTGGACCGTGATCACCACCGACGGCTCGCGGGTGGCGCAGTTCGAGCATTCCCTCGTCGTGACCAACGACGGCGCGGAGATTCTGACGCTCCCCTCCTCACCGCCTCCCCCGATGTGATCCGCCCTTCGCCTGCAGGCTAGATTGTGGCGGTGACCAGCCGCCATGTCTCCAGCACCCTGATCGTCGACGTTCGCCAGCCGGCCGACCTGGTGTTCTCCGTTGCGGTCAGCAGCGAGTACCCGGAGGTGCGGGAGACCCTCTCCTTCAGAGTCGGCGACGAGGACGTTGCCGTCGAGGAAGTCGTCGCGCCGTCGGGCAGCCGCCTCCATCGGCTCCGGGAGACCCCCGTGGGGAGCCTCACCGTCGACTACACCGCGGCCGTACACGGCCGCAGCCCCGAGCCGCCGCTGCTCGGCATCGATGAGATCCTCTACACGCGACCCTCCCGCTACTGCGACTCGGACCGGCTCGCCAACCTGGCACACGCCCACTTCGAGGGTCTCACGGGCCGGGAGTTGGTCCGGGCGGTGACCGACTGGGTCAGCACGAACATCGCCTACCGGCCGGGGTCAAGCCGGGTCGTCGACGGCGCCCTGGAGACCTATCTCGATCGCGCAGGCGTCTGCCGGGACTATGCGCACCTCGTGGTCGCGCTCCTGCGGGGTCGCAACGTTCCCGCCCGGATGGCGTCGGTCTACGCTCCGGGTCTGAAACCGATGGACTTCCACGCGGTCGCGGAGGTCTTCCTCGAGGGTCGCTGGCACGTGATCGACGCCACCGGGCTGGCTCCCCGTCAGTCGATGGTGCGGATCTGTACCGGGCGGGACGCGGCCGATACCGCGTTCATGACCACGCTCGGCGGCCGCACCGTGCTGACATCCATGACGGTGAACGCGTGGGTGGACGGCGATCTTCCGGTCGACGATCGCTCAGAGCCCGCGACACTCAGCTGAGGCTGAGTCCCAGCACGCTGATCGGGGGCGCGTCGTCGCCGACCATGGGCAAAACGTCGACCCCGACCGACATCCTCGACGACGCGGCCTCCGTCACCACCACCCCCCGGAGGGGGCTCACGTCGGCGAAGTCACGGCCCCAGGCGGTGACGATGTAGCGGGAGTCCGCGAACTGGGCATTCGTCGGGTCGACGTCGATCCAGGCTCCGTTCGGAGCGAGCGCCGAGATCCAGGCGTGTGACGCGTCCGATCCCTCCAACTTCTGCTTGCCTGGGGCGGGCCGGGTCTCGATGTAGCCGGAGACGTAGCGGGCGGGGATGCCGAGGCTGCGCAGGATCGCCAACCCGAGATGGGTGAAGTCCTGGCAGACGCCGGCACGCAGGTCGAGCAGTTCCCCCACCGTCGTGCGGACGGACGTGACGCCGGGCCGGTATGCGAAGTCGCGGTGGATGCCGCGGGTGAGCTCCACCAGAGCCTGCCCGAAGCCCAGGTTGGGGGCGAGGATCGTGTCGGCGTACGCGTCCAGACCGCCGGGGGCGTCGACGTAGCGCGACGGTAGGCCGTACATCGCTCGATCAAGCCGGAGCGCCGCATTGCCGGCGATCGCCCTCTGCGCGGACCCCAGGGTCCACTGGTCGAGCTGGTCCGTGTGGATCTCTGGCCACGCGACGTCGACGATCGCCTCCTTGACGACCTCGAGCTGCGTGTGGGGGTAGTGGATCTCCAGGTAGTGACTGGTGTTACCGAAGCGGTCGGTGTGCACGCTCTCCAGCAGCGGCTCGGGTGTCACGCGGGTGCCGTGCGCAAGCACGGTCTGGCTCGGAGCCTGCCGTGGGGTGAGGAACCCGCGCTCGTGGCAGAGGGTGACCGGTTCGGAGTAGAGGTAGCTGGTCCTGTGCTTGACGAAGTAGCGGCGGGCAGCCAGATTCTCGGGTGCCTGCCTCACGTGTCCTCACCTTCGCCCCACCCGGCCAGCATCGCCCGCCGGGGGGCGGAGCGGGTCAGGTGGCGCCTGACCAGGTCATCGGAGAACGCGCGCAGCTCCTTCAGTTGGGCGGCGACGAAGTGGGCGAAGTCGCGCCGGGGTCCCTCGATGAGGACCTCCATGTCGGCGCTGGTCAGGGCCAGGCCGGAGAGGGCGGCGGCCAACTCCTCGTCCCCGGCGATCCTCAGGTCGTCGGCCAGTCGGGCAACCTGGAAAGCCGCCGACCGCGGGTTGGCAGGATCAGTGACGAGGAGGGACGCTGCCGCTGCTGCGGGGTTCCGGGGCCCCTCACCCGACGCAGAACGGCGTCGATGCGTGATGAGCGACTCGCTGAACTCGAGGATCGCATCCACGAGTTGCGCCTCCACCACCGCCGCCCGATCTTCGCCGAGGGTATGGAGCACGACGCCCAGGGTGCGCTGGGCGCGCTCGATCCGCATCCCCGCGTCGACGAACGCCCACGTCGCGTCGCGGGTCAGGCTTTCGTTGTTGATCCCCGCGACGGCAAGTGTCCCCGCGAGCAGGTCGTCGAGCACGCCCGGCAGGTCGCGTCGGTGACCCGCGTCGTCGACGGTCCGCGCCAGCTGCCCGAGCACGTGCCAGAGGTCGGCCGACATCAGGTCCGGCACCTCGTGCGCCGCTCTGGTGAGTTTGCGAACAGCATGGGCCACAGAACCGGGCAGCCGTTGATCGACGATCGCGGGCCGCATCAGCGTGAGTGCCCCGCCAACGTCTCCGCTGCTGAGGTCCAGGCCGGTGATGCGCTCGCCCGCCAGCAGCACCGCGCCCAACACCTGGGCGCCGCGGGAATCGGGCCGGCCTCCGTAGTCGCCCGCCAGGTCGACTGCCCGACGCAGTAGCCTCGCGGCGCCGTCGGCCCGCTCAACGTACCGGCCCAGCCAGTAGAGGTTGTCCGCGATTCTCGGCGCGAGGCGTCCGACCCGCTGGATCGCGATGGGTCCCCCCTCGAAGGTGGGTGTCCAGGTCTCGGCCACCTCCTCTGGGTCGAGCACCCAGACGTCTTTGCTCAGGGCCCCCTCCGCGCTGGAGATGCGGAACCGGTCATCGGCGGCAACCCTGGCGAGTCCACCGGCCAGCACCTCGTGGCTGTGATCGACCTGGGCCCCGAAACAGCGCAGCACGAAGCGTGCCGGGCGAACGCCCTCATCGGTGACCAGGGGCGTGGTGGAGAGCTCGAGGGGTTCCTGAGCGCACCACGCCCACGGCTCGGCCTCGATCCGGGCGAGGAGCGACTCCCGTTGGTCGGTGGTGAGTTCCCATCCGGCGCGCGTTTCACCCCCACGGCCTCGGCCCAAGGGCTTGATGAGGAGCCGGTCAAGGTGGGCCGCGACGTGCGAGCGGCCGCTGTCGTCGCCGCACCACCAGGTCTGGGCCGTGGGAAGCAGAAGCTCTTCGCCCAGGAGTTGTGGCGCCAGCGATGGCATCAGCGCGAGAAGCGCCGGGTTCTCAAGGACCCCGCTCCCCAACGGGTTGACCGTCACGACGTTACCCAGCCGCGTCGACTCCAGGAGACCGGCGATCCCGACTTGCGACTCGGACCTGAACTCGAGCGGATCGGCGAGTTCCGACGACACCCGGCGCAGGATGACGTCGACGAGGGTCCGGCCTTCAGGCGCGTTGACCCAGACTCTCCCCTCGCGGAGCACCAGATCCTCGGCCTCGACGAGGGCGTAACCCAGGAGCGTGGCCAGAAAACCCTGCTCGTACGCGGTCTCGCTGGAGGCCCCGGCCCACAGGAGAACTCCGCGGGGGGTGCGGCCGTCGTGAGGGGACAGCTGCTGCAGGCCGGCCCGCATGGCGGAGAAGTAGCTGCGGAGGCGGGCGGGCCGGGCATCGTGGTGGAGGTCGCCCATGACGCGGGAGGTGAGGCGGCGGTTGGCCATGGCGTAACCGGCTCCCGCGGGGGTGCCGGTCCGATCCGCGAACACCGTCCACCGGCCGTCCTCCCCACGGCCGAGATCGGTCGCGGTGAGGGGCAGCCATCGATCGCGAGGCACCGGCACTCCGCACGCCTGGTGGAGGAATCCTGGATGCCCCCAGACGATCTCCGCCGGCACCGCGCCGGAGGCGAGGAGGCGTTGTTCCCCGTACAGGTCGGCGAGGACGAGGCTGAGGAGCCGCGCGCGTTGCTGCAACCCGGCCTCGAGGCGCGCCCACTCCTCGGCTCCGAGCACGACGGGGAGGGGGTCGACGCGCCACCCCCGGCCTCCCTCGGTTCCGAAGTGGATGCCTTCGTCGTCGACAAGAGAGGCGAGGTCGTCGCGTGCGGAGAGGAGACCGTCGAGACCATTTGCGGCGATCGCGTCCGCGATGAGCTGCTGATCGGCGCGTACCCCCGTCGGGGCCATTAGCTCGTCCCAGCCTCCGCTCAGTCGGGCGCGGTAGTCCGCTATCTCGCGTCTCGCGGTCGCTTCGGCACTCACTCGATACACCCTAGCGGGGCGGGGCGGGGCGACAGTGCGCCGGGAATGGGGACGAGCCGGCCGGTAAGCCGGATTCTGTCGAGGATGATCATCTATCTGAGGCCCGTCGTTGCCGGCGGGATCATGCAACCTACCCGGATGTCTCGCGCGAGCAGCGCTCAGACGACATCCGCGGCCCCGAAGGGCCTTCTTGGTCTTGCTCCGAGTGGGGTTTACCCAGCCGCCCCGGTCACCCGGAGCGCTGGTGGTCTCTTACACCACCGTTTCACCCTTACCTGTTGCCAGGCGGTCTGTTTTCTGTGGCACTGTCCCGCGGGTCACCCCGGGTGGGCGTTACCCACCACCCTGCTCTGTGGAGTCCGGACTTTCCTCAGCCATTGCTGGCCGCGATCATCTGGCCGACTCGTCCGAGGGTGAGTCTACCTCAGCGGCGGCAACTCCATCCGACGGCCGCCGTGACGCCAACGGTTGGCCGCAAACGCCAACAGACATCCCGCCACGCCAGCCGTCAGCCCCGAACGCCAATCGTCAGCCCCGAACGCCAGCAGACATCCCGTGACGCCGGCGAGACTCACCGACGCCCGTGACACATCGCGGGCATCGCTGAGTCTCGTCGGCGTTTACGCTTATCAATTGGCCTTTCTCGCTGCCCGTTGGCGTTGACACGTTCGCGTTGGCGTTCGCACGTCTCCCTTGGCGTTTGACGACAAGTGCTTGGCGTCTCCTGTCCCCGATTGGCGTTCGCCCAATCCGGTTGGCGTTCGCCCAATCCGGTTGGCGTTTGGAGCCAGAGCACAGGCGGACGACTCTGGGATCGTCCGACGGCTCAGCGGTCAGTTGGGGCGGGACAGAGTGACCCGGCCCGCTCGGACGTCGACCTTGTCGACCCGCACGCGGATCTCCGAGCCGACCTCCTTCTGCTTCGCACCGACACGCAGCTCAACTGCGGGGTCGGGGATCTGCACGGTGCCGACGCCGGTCTTGGGGTGGACGTCGGTCAGCACCCCGGTGAAGATCTGGCCCACGCGATCACGCATGACCAGCGCCTCGGTGAGGTCCACGACGCCGTTCTCGTAGGCCCGAGCCGTACGTCCGGAATCGGACATCTCCTTCGGCAGAACCGCAAGGTCTTCGCGCGCCCACTGTGGGACGTCAATCCCGTTGAGGAGCGAGTGACAGATCTCCAGCACGTACCGATCGACGAGCCGCCGTAACGGAGCGGTGGTGTGGGCGTATGGCGCGGCGAGAGCAGCGTGCAGAAGGTTCTCGTCGGGTACCTCGCCGTCGAAGGACAGATATCCGGCACCCCTGAAGAGCATGGTGCACTTCGTGAGCGCCGCCAGCTCCTCGGGGCGCTCCGGCGACAGCGACCGCACAAACTCCGGATACGGCATCGACGTCGGCCACTCCACACCGAGGGAACGCACCGAGCGACGGAGCTTCGCGATCGACCAGTCCTCGGCCGGCGGCAGGGTCCGGAGGATGCCCACTTTCCCCTCAAGCATCGTCTGTGCCGCGGCGAACCCCGTCAACAAAGAGATCTGGGCGTTGTAGTTCTCCACGGGGACGAGCGCACGGAACTCCAGATCCCACGTGTGGCCGTGCTCCACGATCTCCTGCTCCGGGAGGTTGAGCGAGATGCCGCCGCGCTCGATCTCGAGCTGCTGCCGCTTCAGTCCCACCTCAGGAAGAAGCTCGACGCTCGGGTGCGCACGGCCCGCGTCGAGGTCCGCCTGCACCCCTTCGTAGTTGAGCTTCGCGCGGCTCACAACCATCGCGCGAGTGAGGGAGACCTCCGTCAACTCGCCGTCGCGATTCAGCCGATGCTCCCAGACCATGGCAGGGCGGGGCTGACCGTCGGCCAGTAGCGAGGCGGCATCCTCGCTCAACGCGGGGGGATGCAGCGGGATGCGGGCGCTGGGCGCATAGAGGGTCTGTCCACGGCGGTGGGTCTCGGCTTCCAGTGCGGTGCCGGCGCGCACGAAGTGCGCGACGTCGGAGATCGCGTAGCGCACCAGGTAGCCATCGCCGTCGCGCTCGATCTGTAGCGCCTGATCCAGGTCCTGCGACGAGGGCGGGTCGATCGTCACAAACTCGATCTCAGTGAAGTCCTCATGTGACTCCGGCGGAAGCTGCGCCGCCAGCTCCGCCTCCGCGGCCACCTCCGCAGGGAACTCGCGAGGAAGGCCGAGGCGGCTTTGCAGATCGATCAACCCCTGCCGGAGGTCCTCGGGAATGTCGCGGATATCGAGATGCGTCGACGGCATCAGAGACCCGACTCCGCAGTGCGCACGAGAATTCGATCACACTCCGCGCACCGGATCACCTGATCGGCGGGTGCGCGGCGATAGGAGTCGAGATCGGAGAGGGTCAGCTGAAGCTGACAACCGCCGCAGCGCCCGGCACGCAGCAGCGCGGCGCCCATGCCGGAGGAGGCTCGTAGCTTCTCGTAGAGGGCCAGCAGATCCGCGGGCATTTTCGCCGCGATCGGCGCGCGCGTGGCGGCCAGATCCTTCGCCTCCTGGCTGAGCTTCTTCACGGCCGCGTCGCGGGCAGCCACCTCGTCGCGGAGTCGGCTCTCGATCTCGGCCTTCTGTGCGGCCACCTTGTCGCGATGAGCTGTGGCGTCCTCGAGCCGACCCATCAACTCCAGCTCGTCATCCTCCAGGGAGTTGATCCGTCGCTTGAGGTGCTCCACCTCTTCGGTGAGCGAGCGCAGGACCTTGCCGTCTGAGATGGACCCGTCCGAAACCCGCTGTTGGTCGCGCTCCAGGCGCGCGCGCACCGGCACGAGGTCCGATTCGGCCTTGCGGACTGCGACGCCCAGATCGTCGACGGCGGTGACGGACGCCACGAGTTCGTCAGTGACGCGCTGCCGGGCCGCCATGAGGTCGGCGATGACCTTGTGCTGAGGCAGGGACCGGGCGGCGTGCTGCACCCGGGCCACCTCCGAATCGAGGTCGGCGAGAGTGAGGAGCGTGCGTTGGTCGACCGGGTCAGCGAGCATCGGCTAAGTCCTTATCCAGTTGGGTTGAGGGCCCAGACTACTAGTCCCGCGCGGCGACCGTTGTGCCATCGCGACTGGCGACGAGCCGCCCAGCTCAGAGGGCGAGCCTGACGCGGACCATCTCCGCGAGTTCCCCGGCGATCTGCTCGGCTTCGTCGGTGGTGGGGGCCTCGACCATGACGCGGACGACAGGCTCCGTTCCTGAGGGGCGCAGCAGCACCCGCCCGGTGTCACCCAACCGCCGCGCGGCGGCCGTGACCGCCTGCTGCACCTCGTTGTCGATGCCCGCGCGCAACTTATCGACGTTGCGGACATTGATGACCACCTGCGGCAGCACTGTCATCACCGACGCCAATTCCTTGAGCGACTTGCCGGTGGCTACCATCCGCGACGCGAGGTGCAGTCCCGTCAGCGTGCCGTCGCCGGTGTTGGCGAACTCGGAGATGATGACGTGGCCGGACTGCTCGCCCCCCAGCGCGAATCCGTTCGCGTTCATGGACTCCAACACGTAGCGGTCCCCGACCTTGGTCTGGTCGACTCGGATGCCGTGCTCGCGCATCGCGTTGGTGAGACCGAGATTGCTCATCACTGTCGCGACGACGGTGTCGGAGTGGAGCCGGTGCTCCTCCTTCATGGCGATCGCAAGGATGGCCAGGATGCGGTCGCCGTCCACAAGCGCTCCCTCGTGGTCGACGGCGAGGCAGCGGTCGGCGTCGCCGTCCAACGCGATCCCCAGATCGGCACCCTCGCTGACCACGCGATCGATCAGGTCCCCGAGGTGGGTCGAGCCGCAGTTGTCGTTGATGTTGAGCCCGTCGGGCTCGGCGTGGATCGGGATGATGTGCGCGCCCTGGGCGGCGAACGCCTCGAGCGCCGTCAAGGAGGCCGCGCCGTTCGCGCAGTCGATGACAACGCGCAGACCTTCGAGGTTCGACTCTTCACCAAGCGATGAAACCAGGTGCGCGACGTAGCCTTCGACGGCGCCGAGGTCGGAGGTGATCCGCCCGACTGCTCCGCCCGTCGGACGTTCCCAGTGCTCCCCCATCCTCGCCTCGATGGCGTCCTCGAGGTAGTCGTCGAGCTTGACCCCGCCGCGGGAGAAGAACTTGATGCCGTTGTCGGGCATGGGGTTGTGGGAGGCGGAGATCATGACGCCGAGGTCGGCGTTCATGTCACTGACAAGGTAGGCGACGGCCGGCGTCGGGACCACCCCGAGACGGACCACGTCGACGCCTGCGGAAGCCAGGCCGGCGATCACCGCCGCCTCGAGGAACTCCCCACTGGCGCGTGGGTCGCGTCCGACGAGGGCCAGGGGCCGGTGCCCGGCGAAGGCTCCCGCCTCGCCGAGGATGTGTGCTGCGGCGACCGCCAGGTCGACCGCCAATTCCGCCGTGAGGTCGACGTTCGCCACGCCACGCACGCCATCAGTACCAAAGAGTCTCGCCACCGGATCCACACTACCGTCGCTCAACACGGCTGAGCGAATTTAACGCTGGAGTCCGTGTCCGCGTCGCCGTCGACAGTGGTCCGCCCGAACAGTCGGCAGGTTGACGGGCGACGCCAACGGGTAGGAGCCGACGCCAACGGTCCATTGGCGACTCTGGATTCTGTCGGCGAGAGATCGGGAGCGTTGGCGTCTGGTGAGGCAGGCGGCGCGGTGACTGATCAACCACTCCACCGGGGAACGCGGAACGCCCGCCCCAACAGGGACGGGCGTTCGGCGGAGCAGGGTCAGCGCTTGCTGTACTGCGGAGCCTTGCGGGCCTTCTTGAGACCAGCCTTCTTGCGCTCGATGATGCGCGAGTCGCGGGTCAGCATGCCAGCCTTCTTCAGCGCGGGGCGCGAGGCCTCGGTGTCGACGGCGTTCAGCGCCCGGGCGACTCCCAGACGAAGCGCGCCGGCCTGGCCGGTGATGCCACCGCCATGGATGCGCACGATGACGTCGTAGGAGCCCTCGACACCGGCGACGGTGAAGGGGTCGGTCACCAGCTGCTGGTGCACCTTGTTGGGGAAGTAGTCCTCGAGGGTGCGGCCGTTGATGGTCCACTGGCCGGAGCCAGGGACGATGCGGACGCGGGCGACGGCCTCCTTGCGGCGACCCGTCGCGGCGCCGGGGGCGACGACGGCGGGACGCACCTCGATGCCGGCAGCAGCGGCTGCGTTGGCATCGGAGCGGTAGGCGATTTCGCGGTTCTCGTCGTCGACGAACGAGGTGATCTCCTCGGCGCCGGTCTCTTCGATCTCGTTCACGTTCTCAGTCATGTCTAAAGGTCCTCGGCTCACTGGGCGATCTGGGTGATCTCGAACGTCTGCGGCTTCTGCGCAGCATGGGGGTGCTCGGGGCCCGCGTAGACCTTGAGCTTGCTCATCATCTGACGGCTGAGCTTGTTCTTGGGGAGCATGCCCCAGACGGCGCGCTCAACGGCGCGACGCGGATCCTTCTCCAGCAGCTCGCCGATGGCGACGGCGCGGAGCCCGCCCGGACGGCCGGAGTGGGTGTAGCGCATCGAATCGGCGCGCTTGTTGCCGGTGAGGGCGATCTTGGAAGCGTTGATGACGACGACGAAGTCTCCGGTGTCGACGTGCGGCGCGAAGCTCGGCTTGTGCTTGCCGCGCAGCAGCGTGGCGATCTGGGCCGCGAGGCGTCCCAGAACGATATTGTCGGCGTCAATGACGTGCCAGTTGCGGGCGATTTCGCCCGGCTTTGGGGTGTACGTAGACACAGTCCCACTTCCATTCATGATCTAGTGATGGGGGTTGCACCGTCGACCTACAGCCGACTTCAAGCACAACAGCTGCCAATCTTACGTCCGGCCCGGCCCCTGCACAAAATCGAACTGGTTCCCGCGTGCCCGCAGCTTTTCCGGGGGGCCGGGTCACCTCACCGAAGGCGTGGCACTAACGTGTGGTCATGGCCTCAAAGACGAGTACCCACATCGCCATCTCGACGCCAGACGACGTTCGCAACGTCGTTCTGGTCGGCGCGAGTGGCTCGGGCAAGACAACACTGTTCGAACATCTTCTGCGCGCCCGGATCGAGGGCTATCGCGGTGAGAAAGACACCCCGGAGCGGGCGGCGTCGCTGACGCTGGCCTCGATCCCCTCCAAACACGCGCAGATCAACATCCTCGACGCCCCCGGGCACCCCGATTACGTCGGCGAGCTGCGTGCCGGACTCCGTGCCGCAGATGCCGCCGTGTTCGTCGTTCCCGCCGGCGACGACATCCTCCCCTCGACGCTCAGCCTGTGGGAGGAGTGCGAGGCCGCGAATCTGCCGCGCATCATCGCCATCACCAAGCTTGACCAGGGCAGGGCCGACTTCCTCACCATGGTTGAGGTCTGCCGGGAGGCGTTCGGCGACGGCGTGGTCCCCGCGCTGCTCCCGATCCGTGAGGGCGACCGCACCATCGGCAACCTCTCGCTCCTCAACAAGCGCGCCCACATCTACAAGGGCAGCGACCGGATCTCGCGCGACGCGGACGAGTCCGAGCTGGCTCTCATCGACGAGCATCGGGCCCCGCTGATCGAGTCCATCATCACCGAGCTCGGGGACGAGGACCTGCTGGAGCGCTACCTCGAGGGGGAGGAGATCGCGGTCAGCGAAGTCCACGACGGCCTCCAGGAGGCACTCCTGGGCTCGCGCTTCTACCCGCTCATGCCGGCCCACACCACCAGCGACGTCGGCACCGAGGAGCTGCTGCGCTGGATCGAACGCGGGTTCCCGGCCCCGTCGATGCGGCCCATCCCCCAGATCACCACCCCGGGCGGGGCGACGCTGCCGGAAGGCTCCTGCGACCCCGACGGCCCGCTCGTCGCCGAGGTCATCCGAACGACCAGCGACACGTACTCGGGCCGCACCAGCGTCGTCAGGATTTTCTCCGGCACGCTACGCACCGAGGACGTCGTCCACGTCTCCGGGCACCGCCACATGTTCGGAGATGACTCCGAAGCTCGGCCCGATCACGACGACGAGGACAGGGTCGGACCACTCAGCGTGCCGTCGGGCCTCGATACGGCCTCCAAGGATGCCGCGATCGCCGGTGAGATTGTGCTCGTGACGCGCCTAGCGCACGCGGAGACGGGCGACACGCTGTCCTCAGCCGACCGTCCGGCCCTCGTGCGCCCCTGGGACCTGCCGACGCCGCAACTGCCCGTCGCGCTGAAGGTCACCCAGCGCGGCGATGAGGACAAGCTCGCCTCCGCCCTGCACCGGCTCTCGCTCGAAGACACGACGGTGCGTCTCGAACGCAACGCCGAGACCGAGCAGCAGGTCCTCTGGGTGATGGGGCAGGCACACAAGGAGCTCCTGCTGGCCCGACTCAAGGAGCGCTTCGCCGTCGCCTTCGAGGAGGAGCCCGTCCGCGTGGCTCTGCGCGAAACCTTCCTCGCGCCCGCGAAGGGACTGGGGCGTCATGTCAAGCAGTCGGGCGGCCACGGCCAATTTGCGGTGTGCAACATTGAGGTCGAGCCCCTCCCCCGCGGCGCGGGATTCGAGTTCGTCGACAAGGTCGTGGGCGGCGCTGTCCCTCGCGCTTACATCGGCTCGGTGGAGAAGGGAGTCCACCAGCAACTGGCTCTCGGCACCTCCTTCGGCTCGCCGATGGTCGATATCCGGGTCACGCTCTACGACGGGAAGGCTCACTCGGTCGACTCCTCCGACATGGCCTTCCAGGTGGCGGGGCAACTGGCGCTCAAGGATGCCGCAGCGAACGGACGCGTCGGCCTCCTGGAGCCTCTCGACAAGGTGACCGTGACGGTGGGAGACCCCTTCATGGGCGCGGCCCTCACCGATCTCGCCGGTCGTCGGGCCCAGGTGCTGGGCAGCGACCTCGACGGGGCCGGGCACGCGACGATCGAGGCTCTCGTGCCGCAGGCGGAGCTGTCGAGCTACCCCATTGATCTGCGCGGCGTCGCGCAGGGCACCGGTAGTTTCACCCGCCAGTTCCACGGCTACGAGCAGATGCCTCAGGAGAATTGGCCCAAGAAGGCGTGATCTGAGAAGAGCGAGGGCTGTGTTCCATGTGAAGTGGGCCGGAATGCCAACGAAGAGACCGCAACGCCAACGCAGTGACCACAACGCCAACGCAATGACCGAAACGCCAACGTTGATCGCAGCTCGCCGCCGATAACCATCGACGCCCCTGATATCTCGGGGGCGTCGATGGGTTCTGGGGGCGTGTGGGCGTGGTCGTTGGCGTTCCCGCGAAACCGTTGGCGTTCCCGCGAAACCGTTGGCGTTCCGGTGAAACCGTTGGCGTTCCCGCGAAACCGTTGGCGTTGCGGTCGTCCCGTTGGCGTTCGCGGGGACCCGTTGGCGTTTCGAGGAAGGCATTGGCGTCGGGGGCTCCCCTTTTCGGGAGCGATCGCGCTCAGATGAACGAGCCGGAGTCCGTGATCCGCTTGCCGAAGGGGAAGCAGGTCACGGGGATCATCTTGATGCTCACGACGGCGTTGGCGAGGCCCACGATGGTCAGCGACTGGGCCAGGGCCGTCGCGACGTGAAGCACGGCCAGCCACCACCCGGCGACGAGGAACCAGATGCCGTTCATGATCGCCGAGCCAGCGCCGGCCCCCTCCTTCTTCACGACGGTCTTGCCGAAGGGCCACAGCACGTAGCGGGCCATGCGGAAGGACGCAATTCCCACGGGGATCGTGACGATGAGCAGGCAGGCGAGGACACCCGCCACGAAGTATCCGAGGGCCAGCCAGAACCCGCCGAAGATAACCCAGATGACGTTGAGCAGGGTGCGCATGTTTCTCCTCGTCTCGCGCCTACGGGGCCAGTCTACGAGCGTCGGCAACCGCGGCACTAGGCTGGCCGGGTGGATCCCCTACCCCCTCGCCTGCACCGCGACGTCGTCAGCTTCGTCCGTCGGAGCGCACGCATGAATGAATCCCAGCAGAAGAACTGGGACCGGCTTCACAGCGCGTTCGTCGTCGACATCCCTCGAGGCGACATGTCCACCTCCATTTCGGACGACGCCTCGGTCGACTGGGCCGCAGAGTTCGGGCGCGACGCCCCGTTGATCGTTGAGATCGGCTCCGGCGCGGGCGACTCGCTCGTCCCGATGGCCTCGCAGCGCCCCGACGCCAACGTCGTGGCGTTCGAAGTGTTCGAACCCGCGGTCGCCTCCACCCTGGGGCGGATCGGCCGGGCGGGCATCTCAAACGTGCGCGTCGTGGTGGGCGACGGGGCGCAGGGCCTGGCGAAGCTCTTCGCCGATGGGACAGTCAGCGAACTGTGGACGTTCTTCGCGGACCCGTGGCACAAGAAGCGCCACCACAAGCGGCGCCTGGTGGCTGGCGACTTCGCCGATGTGGTGTGTGCCAAGCTGACGCCCGGTGGGCTGTGGCGGCTGGCCACAGACTGGGAGGACTACGCCCTGTGGATGCGTGAGCATCTGGATGATTTCCCCGGCCTCGAGAACGTCCACGGCGGGTGGGCCCCCCGGCTGGCCGACCGCCCGGTCACCAAGTACGAGGGCAAGGGGCTCGCGGCCGGGCGCACGGTGCACGACCTCACCTACCGGAGGACCGATGCGGCTCAGAATTGACCTCGCCTACGACGGCACCGATTTCCGGGGCTGGGCCGTGCAGCCCGGTCTCAGGACGGTGCAGGGCGAACTCGAGGGCTGGATCGGTCAGGTACTGCGGCTCACCGAGCCGCCCACCCTGGTGGTGGCAGGGCGAACCGACGCCGGGGTCCACGCGCGGGGACAGGTCTGCCACGTGGACCTTCCCGACGCCGCAGGTCCCGACCCCGACGTCACCGCCGCGACCCTGCACCGGCGCCTCACCCGGGTGCTGGGCAGCGACGTCGTGGTGCAGAAGGTGTCCCCGGCACCGGCCGGGTTCGACGCCCGGTTCTCCGCGCTGTGGCGGCGCTACTGCTACCGCATCTCCGACGACAGCGCCCCGGCCGACCCCCTGATGCGCGGCCACGTCGCCCGGGTCCGCTATCTCCTCGACCTCGACACCCTCAACGCGTCCGCCGCCACTCTGGTCGGGCTACGCGACTTCGCCGCGTTCTGCCGACCGCGCGAGGGCGCCACGACCATCCGCGAGCTCCGTGAGCTGCGCGCATCGCGTCGCGGCGACGGCGTCATCGAGGTCCACCTCCTGGCCGACGCCTTCTGCCATTCGATGGTCCGATCGCTCGTCGGCGCGCTCACCGCCGTGGCGGCCGGCAGACGCTCCCAGTCCTGGCTGGAGCTTGCGGCGACCAGCCCGTCGCGGCACAACGAGATCAACGTGATGCCGGCGCACGGGCTGACGCTGGAGGAGGTCGGCTATCCGCCCGACGACGAACTGGCCTCCAGGGCCGACGTCGCCCGCGCCGTGCGCACGCTTGATCCAGACCGCTTCCAGCAGGAGGAACAGTGACCCACTACTTCCACACCCCGCAGGATCCCCTGGTGACCCACGAGTTCTCCGCGACGATCTTCGGCCGCGAGCTCACGTTCACAGCGGCGCGGGGCGTCTTCTCGGGGGGCAGGCTGGACCTGGGCACATCGGTGCTGCTGCGGGAGGTGGAGCCACCCACCTCGGGCCACGTGCTCGACCTGGGGTGCGGAGTGGGCACGATCGCGATCGGTCTGGCCGTTGCATCCCCCGCGCTCACCGTCGATGCCGTCGACGTCAATGACAGGGCGCTGGAGTTGACCGGCCTCAACGCGCGCCGCCACGGTGTGGCGGACCGGGTGCGAGCGCTCCGACCCAGCGAGGTGGATCCGGCGGTCGCCTACGACGAGATCTGGTCCAACCCGCCGATCCGGATCGGCAAGCAGGCCCTGCACGAGCTTCTGCTCATGTGGCTAACCCGCCTCACCCTGGACGGCGCGGCCTACCTCGTGGTCGGCAAGAACCTCGGCGGCGACTCGCTGCAGCGCTGGCTGGACGACCAGGGCTTCCCGACGGGCCGCGTCGCCTCCGCCAAGGGGTTCCGGGTGCTGCGGGTCACCCCCTCCTCGGAGTGACGCCACGTCGCCGTCGCCGTGCGCCAGCGGCGAACTCTGAACCACTGACAGCCACCCCGGCACCCGCATAGGATGGACGAGACAGCGCGCCCGCCAGGCGCGACGCCGACGTGAATAGGAGTCACGCATGACTTACACCCTGCCCGATCTCGACTACGACTACGGCGCACTCGCGCCGCACATCGCCCCCGAGATCATGGAGCTTCACCACAGCAAGCACCATGCCGCGTACGTCAAGGGCATCAACGACGCCCTGGAGCAGCTCGCGGCGGCCCGCGACAAGGGCGACCTCGGTGCCGTCAACAAGCTCTCCAAGGACGCTGCCTTCCACCTCGGTGGGCACATCAACCACTCGGTGTTCTGGAAGAACATGTCCCCCGATGGCGGCGGCGAGCCCGACGGAGACATCGCGGCGGCGCTCGACGAGTACTTCGGCTCGTTCGACGGCTTCAAGAAGCACTTCAACGCCGTGGCCAACGGGATCCAGGGCTCCGGTTGGTCGATGCTGGTGTGGGACACCCTCGGCCAGCGGCTGAACATCAACCAGCTGTTCGATCAGCAGGGCAACCTGCCCGCGGGCCAGATCCCCGTGCTGCAGCTCGACATGTGGGAGCACGCCTTCTACCTGCAGTACAAGAACGTGAAGGGTGACTACGTCAACGCGTGGTGGAACGTGGTCAACTGGACCGACGTGAACGAGCGCTTCGCCAAGGCGAAGGCTGCCAGCGACGCCCTGGCCTGACCTCGATACCTAGAAGGCGGCGTCCCCGATCGGGGGCGCCGCCTTCTGCATGCGCGAGAGCCGCTGAGCGCAGCTGAGCCGAGCTGACTCAGTCCAGCCCGGCGCGCAGGAGTTCCTGCAGCACTGCCTCGGCGGTCTCCTTTCCGTAGGGGTCGACCAGTACGTGACTGCCGTCCGGGCGCAGGAAGCCTCCGGGGCGGCTGTCGTCACACAGGGCGGGGGCGGTGACCGCGGAAGGTTCGTCGTCCTTGCACAGCAGCGGATCCATCCGGAAGGTCGCCACACGGGGGTCGGACTGCGCCAGGTCCACGACGAGTTGGTTCCAGCGGCGGCGGTGCTCGTCGTGGTTGGTCATGAGGTCCAGCAGCGGATGACAGTCGTCCTCGGTGCAGCGGCTGAGCATCCCCTGCCCGGGTCGTTCGGTCTGGGCGATGACGAGGGTCGCTCCGGTCGACGTGAGGCGGTCGACCGAGGCGGCCAGGTCCTCCTCCAGGGCCGTCCAGAACTCCTCCTCGTCCGGCCCGACGATGCGGTCCCCGATCCACCGCTGGTGGATCTCGTAGCGCGACCACCACAGCACCAGGTCGGGCTTGACCTGCTCAATCTTCTCCGTCTGCAGGTCCGCGATCATCGTGCAGTCCCCGACCCCCTCGTGGTCGGGCTTGCCGTACTCCTGCAATTCGATCGACAGCGGCGGACAGCCTCCGCGCGACGCATTGTCGATGACGAGGTCGTTCTCCGTCGCTGCCTGATCGAGGGACTCCATCAGCCGGTAGGGCACGGAGTCCCCCACGACGACGATGGTGCGGTTGTCCCCGGTCGCCCCGGGGGCGAGACGCAGCATGGTCGCCCAGGTCAGGATGACCGCCATCACGATCGCGACCGCGCCGAGCACGCGGCGCAGGGAGAACCACTTCGAGAGGCGCCCGCGGCGGATCGGCTCCTCGACGAGGTGGTACGACGCGACCGCGCAGATCAGCGTCCCCGCCAGGGCTGCGGGAGCGCGCAGCATCCGGAACTCTTCCTGGTGGGCCACGTCGAGCCACACGCTCCACGGCCAGTGCCACAGGTACAGGCCGTAGGAGATCTGCCCGAGGTACGCGACCGGTCCCCACGAGAGCGCGCGGCTCATCGTCGTCGGCGCGGGCTGGGCGACGAGTCCGCCGATCACCAGAACCACCCCGATGCTGAGGACGACCGCTCCCCCCTGGAAGTAGAAGGCGCTGGGACCGGCCAGGAACGGGAGGACCGCGATGCCCACAACGCTGCCCACCAGCGTGACGAGTCGGTGGTGCGCGGCGAAGAACGCGTGCACGCGTTCATTGGACAGGGCGATGGCCAGCACCGCGCCCATCAGCGGTTCGAAGGCCTTGGTATCGGTGCCCATGTAGGCCCGGTCGGGTGCCTCCGGGTTGTAGAGCACCATGAGGAGCACGGCCGACGCCACGATCAGCCCCATCCCCACCACGCCGAGGATGAGCACCGTGCGATGCCGGGCGCCCTCCCTCGCCGTGATCAGGGCGACCGCGCCGATGATGAGCGGCCAGGCGAAGTAGAACTGTTCCTCCACGGCCAGCGACCACATGTGCAGCAGGATCGACGGCGTGCCGTCGGAGCTGAAATAGCTGTTGGCCCCCATGAAGTGCCAGTTGCCGAGGTAGATGGAGGTCCAGAAGACATCCCACGAGACCGCTGCCTTGCGGAACAGCGGGACGAAGAAGGTCCCGTAGATCAGAACGACAAGCAGGACCAGCGTGGCGGCCGGCAGCAGACGTTTGAAGCGCCTCTGCCAGAACTTCCCGTACTGCGGCTTGCCGTGGATGACCGTGTCGCGGAGAAGCCCCGCGGTGATGAGGTACCCCGACAGGACGAAGAACACGTCCACACCCGCGAAACCCAACCCCATGCCCGGGACGCTGAGGTGGAATGCGATGACCAGACCGACGGCGATGGTGCGGAGCCCGTCGAGGCTGGGCACGTAGGTCACGGTCGCGGGAGGGGTCTGCACGCGCCAGAGTCTAACGGCGCACCCCAGAATTCCCGAGGGCGCGCCACGATCGTCATCGAGTCAGTGAGGTCAGGTGGTGCCCCGGGGCCCGTAGACCCAGGGCGCCACCGACTCTCCCGTCAGCCATGAGCGCCAGACTGCGACGACGACGAACGGTGCGAGTGCCAGCGCCACCGCCCAGCGCGTCGACAGGCGCACCGGCAGCACCGGGGTCAGCGGCACGAACGGGCTCCTACCGACGACGTTGTCCAACCTTGACGCGCACGCGTCCACCTCGTGCCCGTCGATCATCACCCTGACCCAGGTGTGCCCGGCCAGCCACCACGGGTGCCCGAAACCGCGCACGCGGGCCGCATGCACCAGCCTCGCGTCGAAGCCCAATCCCTGCAGGACCTTGAGCAGCACCGTGTTGTACTGCTGGGACCAGCCGCGGCCGCGCGCCAGCGCCCGCTCGGGGACTCCCACAGATGCCACACGGAGTGATCGCCGAAGGCTTGCGCAACAGCCCCGACCGCCGCATCAGCCAGGGGCTTCCCCGACAGGCCCAGGCCCGCGCACCGACCCACGAGATCGCTGACCGTTTGACTGCCGCGCGCGGGATCCGCTCGCGGAGCTTTCCCCGCCACCGGGGCGACGAACGCGACGACCGCCACCACGAGATGCCGGAGCTTCATCGCAGCCTCCCCTCACGCTTCGGCCCTGACCGCGGAACCCGGAACGCGACGGTGCGTGCGAGTTCTTCGTGGAGGGCCAGCATCCGCTGTGTGGTACGGCTCCAAGAGTAACGCTCGGCCCGACGCCGGGCAGCCGCTCTGAAATCTGCGCCCAGGCGGGGCAACAGTTCTTCCACCGCGTCCGCGAGCGCAGCCGGATGCGGGTCCGCCGAAGCTCCTGAGGTGTGGTCCACCAGCTCGCGTGCCCCTCCCCTGTTCGACGTGACGACGGGGGTGCCGCACGCCAGCGCCTCCAGGACGGCGAGGCCGAAGGTCTCGGCCGGGCAGACCGACAGCGAGATGTCGGCAGCCGCGTAGCGCTTGGCGACCTCGTCGCGTCCGGCAACGAAACCGTGGAAGACGACCTCCACGTCTCCTGCGGCCTCGCGCAGCATGGCCTCGTCCGGGCCGGTGCCGTACATGTCGAGCCGCACCAGGTGCCCTCTGCGATGAAGTTCGACAGCCGTGCCCACCGCGAGCTGCGGACTCTTCTCGTGCGACAGGCGGCCCACGTAACAGAGCTTGAGGACGCCGTCGTCGGCCGGAGCCCCGACTTCGGGCCGAAAGGTCTCGAGGTCCACGCCCAGGGGGACGAGTTCGAGCCGCGCTCCGGTACCTGCAAACTCCTCGGCCGCGAACTCGCTGGTCACCACGACGGCTTCGAAGGCCTTCGAGAGCCGGCGGTTGAGCGCGCCGACCGCGACCTCGACCCCGAATGACTGCCTGGCCCACATGGCCAGCATGTCGGAGAGCCGCTCGTGGCTGAACAGGATCGAACCGACACCACGCCGAGCAGCCCAGCCCGCTGCGGGCGACAACGTCCACTTGTCCGAGACCTCGACGGTCGTCGGGCGGAAGCGATCCAGCGCGTCAAGGGCCCGCCACGGCTTGAAGATCATGCGGTACTGATCGGTCACTCGTGGCGCACGGACATACACGAGGATCCCGGACTCGGTCTCGATCACCTCGTCCCTCACGCCCGGAGCTACGAAGACCCTCTCGTGACCCGCCTCGACGTAGCCCTTGCCCAGGTTCTCGATGACGACCTTCATGCCACCAGACGTCGGGCCGACGAAGTTGGCAAGCTGAGCGATGCGCATGACCGCTAGTCAAGCAGAGTTCGGTCGGCGAGGCTCGCGCCCTTGATCTTCGAAAATTCGGCCAGCAGTTGGTCGGCGGTGATCGTCTTCTTCGCGGCCTCGTCCACCTCGAGCACGATCCGCCCCTCGTGCATCATGATGAGACGGTTGCCCAACTCGATGGCCTGATGCATGTTGTGGGTCACCATCAAGGTGGTGAGGTTGTGGCGAGCGACGGCGTCTGCGGTCAGCTTCGTGATGAGTTCGGCCCGCGCAGGGTCGAGGGCCGCGGTGTGCTCGTCGAGGAGCAGGATGGCCGGTTCGGCGTAGGTGGCCATGAGGAGGCTCAGCGCCTGACGCTGCCCGCCGGACAGCATGCCGACGCGCATCTCAAGCCGGTCCTCGAGCCCCAGCTCGAGCGTCTCCAGCGCCTCGCGGAACACTGCGCGCTTCGGCTTGGTCACGGCCATCCGCAGCCCGCGACGTCCTCCGCGCTCGAACGCGATCGCCAGGTTCTCCTCAATGGTGAGATGTGGGGCAGTTCCCGCCATGGGGTCCTGAAACACCCTGGCCACCTGACTCGCGCGACGGTGCTCGGGTGAGCGGGTGCGGTCCTTCCGGTCGATGACGACACGACCCTCGTCGCACGGGTAGCGGCCGGAGATGACGTTGAGCATGGTGGACTTGCCGGCACCGTTGGAGCCGATGACGGTCACGAAGTCCCCCTCGTGCAGCGTCAGGGACACGCGGTCGAGAGCGACGCGCTCGTTGACCGTGCCGGGGAAGAAACGCTTGGTGACGTTGTCCAACTCGAGCATCAGCGGGCTCCTTCCGCGACGGCGGCTGCGCGTCGGCGCCTGGCCCGCAGCCGCTTCACCGGGCCCCACGCGGGCAGGATCAGGGCGGCCACCACCAGCACCGCGGAGATGAGCTTCATGTCGTTGGGGTTGAACCCGGCGTTGAGAGCCAGCTGGATCACACCGCGGTAGACGATCGACCCGAGCGCCGCGGCCAGCACCGCCTGCCAGACGGCTGTCATGCCGAAGATCGCCTGCCCGACGATGACCGAGGCGAGCCCGGCGACGATGAGACCGATCCCCATGGAGATGTCGGCGTAGCCGTTGTACTGGGCGAGGATGGCGCCGCAGAAGGCCACGAGAGCGTTGGAGATCATGAGCCCGACGGTCTTGGACACTCCGGTGTTGATCCCCTGGGACCGGGCCATCATCTCGTTGTCGCCCGTGGCCCGCAGGGCCACGCCGTACTGCGTCCCGAGGAACCAGTACACGAGCGCACCGATGACGGCGATCACGAGGGCGTAGATGCCGACCGAGACCCAGGTGCCCCAGAGCCCGGCCTGCCTGATCGGCGTGAAGAGGTTCTCCAGGTCGCGCGGGACCGGCAGGTTGGCCCTACCCATGATCCGAAGGTTGATCGAGTAGAGCGCGATCTGGGTGATGATGCCCGCCAGCAACGGGTTGATCTTCCCCCAGACGTGCAGCAGTCCGGTGATCGCTCCGGCGAGCGCCCCCGCGACGGTGGCCGCGGCCATCGCCACCGCAATGGGCGCCCCCGCGACGAGCAGAGTGACGCAGGTCGCCGCGCCCGTGACGAAGGAGCCGTCCACCGTCAGGTCTGGGAAGTCGAGCACCCGGTAGGTGAGGTAGACCCCCAGAGCCATGACGGCGTAGAGCAACCCGATCTCGAGCGCGATGATCATACGGACGTGCCTCAGAACTGCTTCGTGGCGCGGGACACGATCGACTCGGGAAGAGCGAGGCCCTGGGCCTCGGCGGCAGCGGTGTTGACGAACAGGTCGAACTCCTTCTGCGTCTCCACCGGAATGTCGGCCGCGCTCGTGCCCTCGAGCATCTTCAGCAGCGCGGCGGCGGCGTCACGCCCCTGCTGGGTGTAGTTGACGCTCAAACCTGCAGCCGCGCCGCGCTCCATCGTCGACTCGTCGGAGGCGAACACTGGCGTCTGCTTGGTCTCGGCCACCTGGATGACGGCCTCGGCCGCGGACACGACCGTGTTGTCGGTGGGGATGAGGTAGGCGTCGACGTCGAGCGAATCAGCCGCCTGCTGCACTTCGGACGAGTTCGTCACGGTCGCAGCCACGACCTCGAGGCCGAGTTCGGCGGCAGCCTTCTCCGCCTCGTCGAACTGCACCTGTGAGTTGACCTCGCTGGAGGTGTAGATGATTCCGACGGTGGCCGCCTCAGGCAGCGCCTCCTGGATGAGCTCGAGCTGCTCCCTCATCGGGTTGAGATCCGACACACCGGTCACGTTGGCGTCGGGGGCCTCCCACGAGGAGACGAGCTCGGCGGCCACCGGATCGGTGACGGCGGCGAAGACCACCGGCTTGTCGGTGATGACGTTGGACAGCGCTTGCGCGGTCGGCGTCGCAACGGCGAGGAAGCCGTCGTAGTCGGAGCTGCCGAACGTGTTGGCGATGTTGGTCAGCGTCGACTGGTCGCCCTGCGCGTTCTGCCGGTCGAACTCGATGTTGACGCCCTCCTCGTAGCCAGCCTCGGCGAGGGCCTCGATGAACCCCTCCTGTACGGCATCGAGTGCGGGGTGGGCGACGATCGTGGCGATGCCGATCTTGTAGTCGCCGTCGTTGCCCGCGTCTCCGCCGCAGGCGGTGAGCGCCAGCGCGGCGGACACCC
Organism: Tessaracoccus flavus; assembly: GCF_001997295.1. Lineage (NCBI taxonomy): Bacteria > Bacillati > Actinomycetota > Actinomycetes > Propionibacteriales > Propionibacteriaceae > Tessaracoccus > Tessaracoccus flavus. The sequence continues at coordinate 753,552 of NZ_CP019605.1, read as the reverse complement.
CGAGCGCTGCTAGTGCCTTGAGCTTCATTGGTTCTCCTTCTGGGTCAGCGGGGACAAGCCTAGGTTCTCCGCGGCCGCACGCCGCGCCGCGTCCACCGCTCGTCGGGTCAGCCGACGGTACGGTCCGCCTTCGCCAGCACCTCATCCGGGATCGTGACGCCCATCCGCTCTGCGGCGCTCGGATTGACGACGAACTCCAGCGACTCCTGGACCTCCACGGGGGTCTCGGCCGGGTCCGCTCCCTCGAGGATCCGCACGATCATCGCCGCGGTCTGTAGGCCCTGGGACCTGTAGTCGGTCGACAGCGCGGCAGCCGCTCCGATCTCGACGGAGTCCGGATCAGAGGTGACGAGCAGCGACTGCTTGTCCTCTGCGATCTGAACCATGGTGGCCATGGCTGAGACCACCGTGTTGTCCACCAGGATGAAGTACGCGTCCACGTCCAGGGACTCAGCAGCCTGCTGCACTTCCGAGGAGTTCGCGACCGTCGCGGTCTCGACGGTGATGCCGAGCTCGTTGCCGGCCACGACCGCGGCCTCCGCCTGCACCTGCGCGTTGACCTCGGCCGACGAGTACACGATGCCGACAGTTTCCACCGTGGGATCGATCTCCAGGATGACCCGCAACTGCTCGTCGGTGGGAAGCTGGTCGCTGGTTCCCGTCACGTTGCCTCCCGGGGCCTCGAAGGAATCGACGAGGCCTGCGGCCACTGGATCCGTGACCGACGCGAAGACGATGGGCCGGTCCTGGATCACCTGAGCCAGCGCCTGCGCCGGCGGCGTGGCGAGTGCGACGAAGAGGTCCGCGTCCGAGGCGGCGTAGGTGTTGGCAATGCTCGTCAGGGTGGACTGATCCCCCTGCGGATTCTGGAACTCGAGCGACAGGTTGTCCCCGTCGACGTAGCCGGCATCCGCAAGGCCCTCGCGGATGCCGTCATACACGGCATCGAGTGACGGGTGGGACATGATCGTGACAGCAGAGATCGAAACGCTCGACTCGTCGCCTCCCTCCGCGCAGGCCGTCAGCAACAGGCCGGCGATGCACGCGCCTGCCAAGGCTCGTCGGATCATCGTGGGCTCCTCTCGACCGGCTCACAGTCGCCGGAACGGGTGAAGGGGCCCCGCGGGGCCCCTTCACAGTGGTTCAGATCACTTGGTCTGATCGGTCTCCGCGGGAGCAGTGGGCTCCGCAGCGGCTGTCTCGTCGGCCTCGGCCTCGGTCGCCTCCGCGGCGGCCTCGTCCTCAGCGATCTCCTGCTCGGGAGCCTCGGCAACCTCGGACTCCTCCACGGGGGTCTCGGTCTCGTCAGCCTTGGCCTCCGCCTTCGGAGCAGCCTTGGCGCTCTTGGGCTTCGGGGTGACGGCCTCAGTGATGATCTCGATCACGGCCAGCGGCGCGTTGTCGCCCTTACGCGGACCGATCTTCGTGATGCGGGTGTAGCCGCCCTCACGCTCGGCCATGGTGGGAGCGATCTCGTCGAAGAGGTGCTTGACCACGGCGACGTCGGTGATCGACTCGAGCACCAGTCGGCGCGAGTGCAGATCCCCACGCTTCGCCTTGGTGATGAGCTTCTCGGCGAGCGGCTGCACGCGGCGAGCCTTCGTCTCAGTGGTGGTGATGCGGCCGTGCTGGAACAGCTGGGTGGCCAGGTTACGCATCATGATGCGCTCGTGGGTCGGGCTGCCGCCCAGGCGAGGGCCCTTGGTTGGCTTAGGCATTGGTTTTTACTCCAGGGTTCAGTGAGTGGGTGGGCGGTCAGTACTGCTCGGTCTCGGCGAAGTCAACGTCGTCGTCGTTGTCCTCGTCGTAACGCTCGATGGCCTGCAGCGGGTCGAAGCCGGGGTGCGAGTCGCGCAGCGACAGGCCGAGGCCGACCAGCGTCTCCTTGACCTCGTCGATCGACTTGGAGCCGAAGTTGCGGATGTCGAGGAGGTCTTCTTCGCTGCGGGCGACGAGCTCACCGACGGTGTGGATGCCCTCGCGCTTGAGGCAGTTGTAGGACCGCACCGACAGCTCGAGGTCTTCGACCGGCAGGTTGAGCGACTCGGCGATCTGCTCGTCCACCGGGGACGGGCCGATCTCGATGCCCTCGGCGTCGACGTTGAGTTCGCGCGCCAGCCCGAACAGCTCGACGAGCGTGTGCCCGGCCGACGCAACCGCATCGCGCGGCGCCATCGACGGCTTGGTCTCCACATCGATGATGAGGCGATCGAAGTCGGTGCGCTGGGCCACGCGGGTGGCCTCCACCTTGTAGGTGACCTTGAGCACCGGCGAGTAGATCGAATCGACGGGGATGCGACCGATCTCAGCGTCGGGGTCCTTGTTGAGGACGCTCGACACGTAGCCGCGGCCGCGCTCGACCACGAGCTCCATCTCCAGCTTGCCGCTGTCGTTGAGCGTGGCGATGTGCATCTCCGGGTTGTGGATCTCGACACCCGCAGGCGGCTGAATGTCGCCGGCCGTCACCGTGCCCGCCCCTGCCTTGCGCAGGTACATGACGACGGGCTCGTCCTCCTCCGAGGAGAGCACGAGTCCCTTGATGTTCATGATGATCTCGGTGACGTCCTCGACGACGCCCTCCAGCGTGGAGAACTCGTGCTGGTTGCCCTCGATCTTGATGCTGGTGACCGAGGCCCCTGGGATCGACGACAGGAGGGTGCGACGCAGCGAGTTGCCGAGCGTGTAGCCGAAGCCCGGCTCCAGCGGCTCGATGATGAACCGCGAACGGTGATCGGAGACGACCTCTTCCGAGAGCGTCGGGCGCTGTGCGATAAGCATGTACTTTTCCTTCCCACACCAACCGCTATTTGATGGCGTGAATTCTTCAGGTGGTGCCCGGCTGGCCGGGCGGCGCTTCGGGCCGACCGGCGCAGAACCGGTCGGCCCGAAGCCGCGTGAGCCTTACTTGGAGTAAAGCTCGACGATCATCTGCTCCTGGACGTCCACCACGATCTGTTCGCGGACGGGGAGCTGGTGAACGAGGATGCGCATCCGGTTCGGGCGGGCCTCGAGCCAGGCGGGCACCGAGCGCTCACCGTGGGTTTCGCGGGCCACGACCAGCGGGTGCAGGTTCATCGACTTCTCAGCGACGTCGATGATGTCGTGGGCGCGCACGCGGTACGACGGGATGTTCACTCGCTGGCCGTTGACCAGGAAGTGACCGTGAACGACGAGCTGACGTGCCTGGCGGCGCGTGCTGGCGAAGCCAGCGCGGTACACGACGTTGTCCAGACGCGACTCGAGGATCTGGAGCAGACGGTCACCGGTCTTACCGGGGTGACGGTCGGCCTCCTCGTAGTAGCGACGGAACTGCTTCTCAAGCACGCCGTACGCGTAGCGAGCCTTCTGCTTCTCCTTGAGCTGCAGCGAGTACTCGGAGTCCTTGGTGCGGCCGCGGCCGTGCACACCCGGGGGTACGGACGGCGCTCGAACGCCTTGTCGTTGCCGACGAGGTCAGTGCCCAGACGGCGAGACTTCTTGGTCAAAGGGCCGGTGTAACGAGCCATTTTCTTAGTCCTCTACTTCTCTCGGGCGATCAGACGCGACGGCGCTTGGGCGGACGGCAACCGTTGTGCGGCACCGGGGTCACGTCAGAGATCGCCCCGACCTCGAGGCCGACAGCCCCGAGCGAACGGATCGCGGTCTCACGGCCGGAGCCGGGTCCCTTGACGAACACGTCGACCTTCTTCATGCCGTGCTCCATGGCGCGACGACCAGCAGCCTCGGCGGCCATCTGTGCGGCGAACGGGGTCGACTTGCGGGATCCCTTGAACCCCACCGTTCCGGCGGAGGCCCATGCGATCACGGCACCGTTGGGATCGGTGATCGAGATGATGGTGTTGTTGAAGGTGCTCTTGATGTGTGCCTGGCCGGCGAGCACATTCTTCTTTTCCTTGCGGCGCACCTTGGTCTTGGCGGCCGCCTTGCGGCTTGCAGTAGCCATTAAGTCTTTCTCCTAAAGTCCTGTAAGAGGGGCTGACCGGGGGTCAGCGCGCCTTCTTCTTCCCAGCGACGGCCTTCTTCTTGCCCTTGCGGGTGCGCGCGTTGGTGCGCGTGCGCTGACCACGAACCGGAAGGCCACTGCGGTGGCGACGGCCCTGGTAGTTGCCGATCTCGACCTTGCGGCGGATGTCGGCGGCAACGGTACGACGGAGGTCACCCTCGATCTCGTAGTTGCCTTCGATGTGGTCGCGCAGCTGGACGAGCTGGTCGTCGGTGAGCTGGTGGACGCGGAGGTCGCCACTGACTCCAGTGGCGGCGAGGGTCTCGGCGGCGCGGGTCTTGCCCATGCCGAAGATGTAGGTGAGTGCGACCTCAAGGCGCTTTTCGCGCGGGAGGTCAACACCAACGAGGCGTGCCATCAGGCGGTACCTTTCTATGGTTTCGGTCGTCGGCTCTGCCGGTTGGACCGCGAAGGTGTGCGGCGTGAAGCGTCCCCGCCGCCTGTGGTGCTCTCTTGTCGCACCGGCGAGGCCTTGGCCTTCGTCCAAGGGTGGGAACCCCGAAGGGTCCTTGCGTTCACGTTGTTGTGGAGTTGTCGGCGGTACCGGGCCTGAGCCTTCGTCCGCGGTGGCCTGTGATCAGCCCTGGCGCTGCTTATGGCGCGGGTTGTCGCAGATCACCATCACACGACCGTGCCGGCGGATGACCTTGCACTTGTCGCAGATCTTCTTGACGCTCGGCTGAACCTTCATTCGAGCAACCTTTTCAATCGGCGACTGGGAGCGTGAAAGCACCCAATCTGGTAGGTGGATGGATCGGCCGTCGGGTATGGGCACGCGAGCGTGACCGGACGTAGACGACCGAGGGACAACTGTACGCGAGCGGATGCGATTCGCCCAAATCGGCCGTCGGCGCAGCTCCGCACACACAAACACGGGCGCCGCCGCGGCCCTGAGGCCGGGCGACGCCCGTGTTGCTGGCGGTTGGTCCGCCGGCGGTCACTTGTGGCGGTAGACGATGCGTCCACGCGTCAGGTCGTACGGGGACAGCTCCACGACGACGCGATCCGCGGGCAGGATGCGGATGTAGTGCTGCCGCATCTTTCCGCTGATGGTGGTCAGAACCTTGTGGCCGTTGGCCAGCTCCACGCGGAACATCGCGTTCGGCAGTGCCTCGACCACGGTGCCCTCCAACTCGAGGGCTCCTTCTTTCTTCGCCATGTACTCTCTTCTTCGTCTGCCCAACGGCGCCTCGTGCGCCGCCGGAACTCAGCTCAACAGGCAATTTTACGCTCAACTGCGCCAACGGCCAAACCGCGGAGCCACGACGAGCAGGCTGGGCGTGATCAGGAAGCGACCGCCGCCCGCCGCGGGGATTCCGACTCGGCGCGCGCCGAGGCAGGATCCTGGAACCCACGGCGCTGCTTCCACCCCTCGATCATGCGGTAGAGCACCGGCACGATGATGAGGGTGATGAGCGTGGAGGCCACGAGCCCGCCGATGACGGCGACCGCCATGGGTCCCGACACGAAGCTGGACTGGCCGGACAGGCCCAGCGCCGGCGGGATCATCGCCATGATCGTTGCCGCCGCAGTCATGATGATGGGACGCACTCGGTTCTGGCCGCCGCGCAACAGCGCCTCGTCCAGATCGAGGCCACGCAGCCGGTACTGGTTGACCAGGTCGATGAGCACGATCGCGTTGGTCACCACGATGCCGATCAGCATGAGCATGCCCACCAGGCTGGGCAGGCCCACGGGCGTCCCGGTGACCCACAGCGCGAGGATCGCGCCCGTGGCGGCGAAGGGGATCGACATCATGAGGATGGCCGGTTGTAGGAGCGACTTGAACAGCCACACCAGCACCACGTAGATCAGCAGGACGGCGGCAGCCATCGCCAGGGCGAGCTGCCGGAAGGCCTCGTCGACGTCGGCGGTGACCCCGCCGATCTCCCAGGTCACGCCGTCGGGAAGGTCGAGGCCCTCCATGGCCGCGCGGACCTCATCGCCGACCGAGCCCACGTCGTCGCTGTTGACGGGGGTGGCCGAGATCGTCACCGTTCGCACCGCGTTCACCGTCGAGATCGACGGCGCCACGTTCACCCGCTCCACGTCCGCGATGGCCGACAGCGGCAGCCCGCCGAGGTCGAGATTCTCCACGTCCTCGACCGTCGCGACGCTCTGCCCGGAATCGATGTAGACGCTGAGGTCGGCTCCGTCGATGGCGACGCTCCCGACGGGGAAGTCGGCCGTGTTGAGGGCGATCAGGCCCACCGCATCGGTGACCGAGAGGCCCAGGGCGGACGCGTCAGTACCGCGCACCGAGATCTCGAGGCTCGGGGCCGTCGCCGCCAGATCGGAGGTCGCGGCGCGCACTCCCCCCAACCCCGTCAGGGCATCCAGCACTGCGTCGCTGGCAGCAGCTCTCGTCTCGTCGTCGAGGGCCGTGAGGGTCACGTCGACCGTGGACGACCCCAACAGGTTCCCCCATCGATGACCTCGACCTCCCCCGCGCTCTCGGAGGCCTCCTCATGAGCGTCGAGAGCCTCGGTGATCTGGCGCACCAGGTCCTGCTGCTCAGCGTCCTCGTCGGTGGTGATGGTGTAGCTGATCGAGTTGGCTCCGCCGCCTGCGCCCGGAGGACCGAACCCGCCGCCACCCACGGAGGTCTGGATCCCCTCGACCCCGTCGACGCCCCTCAGCACCTCCTCGGTGCGCTCGGACTCCTCCACGGACGTGGCGAGCAGCGTGCCCGCCGGGAGGATCTGCCGTGCCTGCACCGTATTCATGCCCGACTCCCCCAGGAGGTTGATCTTCAACAGGGGCACGAGGGCGAGGCTTCCGGCGAAGATCAGTGCCGCCAGTGCGGCGGTGAGAACGCGGTGACCCAACGCCCAGGCCAGCGCCGGACGGTACAGCCGCGCGAGCCAGCCGCCGGAGACCTCGAACCACTCGGCATCCTCGGACTCGTCGTCCGACTGGCCCTCGGCCTTGCCCCTCATGAACCAGTAGGCCAGCACGGGGACGATCGTCAGCGACACCAGCAGTGAGCCCGTCAGGGCCAGCACGGTGGTCAGCGCGAACGGGCGGAAGAGTTCGCCTGCGATTCCGGGGACCAGCGCGATCGGCACGAAGACCAGCAGCGCAACGATCGTGGAGGAGATCACGGCACCGGCAACCTCGGTCACGGCGTCGACGATGGTTCGGAACCGCGATCGTGTGGACGTGGCGAGGTGACGAACGATGTTCTCGATCACGACGATGGAGTCGTCCACCATACGCCCGATCGCGAGCATCAGCCCCGCCAGAGACATCATGTTGATCGTGGTGCCAGTGGCCAGCATGCCGATGAACGCGAAGAGCAACGACAGCGGGATGGAGATCGCGGTGATGATGGTGGGCCGCACGGCGAGCAGGAATACGAAGATGACGACGACCGCAAACACCAGGCCCCAGAGGCCCTCGTTGGCGATACCCGCGATGGACTCCTGGATGAACGGTGCCTGATCGAAGATCACGCTGAATTCCGTCGCCCCGCCGAGCGTCGCCGCGGAGTCCTCCAGGATCTGCGTGACCGCGTCGGAGAGTTCGACGAAGTTCGCGTCGGTGGACGGGAGGATCAGCATCGTGATCGAGTCGCGACCGTCCGTGCGCGAGATCGACTGGGCCTCGGCCACCGTGCGCTCCACCGTGGCGACGTCGCCCAGTCTGACCGGGGACGCCCCCTCGGCGGCGGGGAGGATGACCAGGTCGGCCAGATCCTCGACCGAGTCGAAGCTGTTGCCGACCGTGATGTCGAGTTCGAACTCGCCGTCCGTGACGGTGCCGCCGGGAATCCGAAGGCCGGCGTCGTCGAGGCTGCCGATGATCTCACCCTGCGTCACCTGGTTCGCGGCCATGGCCGCGTCGTCGAGCGTCAGGCGCACGATCTCATCGGCCGACCCGACCAGCTGGACGGTCGAGACGCCTTGGACCGTGTCGATGTCCGGCAGCGTGGTGAGCTCCAACCGTCTCGCCAGTTCCGGGGTGGGGAGGTCGGAGGCCACGGCGACGATCATCGCCGGCAGGTCACCCGAGCCGCCGGTCATGACCTGGGTGCTGGTCCCCTCCGGGAGTTGATCCTCCACTCTCCCCAGCAGCACATCCGCCTGGGACGCTGCCCTGTAGATGTCGGCACCGTACTCGAGCTCGACGCTCACCATGGTGAAGTTGGAGTTGCTCACAGCGCTCGTGCCCTCGATGCGGTCCAGCGTGCGGAGCTGGCGCTCGATCGGGTCGGCCACGGCGTCGGCCATCTGCTCCGACGACGCTCCCGGATTGGTGGCCACCACCGCGACGGCGGGCAATGAGATGGAGGGGATGAGCTCTTGGCGCAGCGTGCTCATCGCCACCCCGCCCAGGACGGCGATCACGACGCAGACAAGGGCGATGAAGGAGCGGTTCTTGAGGCTCAGCAGGGGCAGACCGGTCACTGTGACCTTTCGGGCGGGCGGTGAGGCGGGCCGCCCTGACTGCGGCCCGTCTCAAATGTAACCGTGATACGAAAGCCGACCGAACCGGCTCGTCGATCGCTACAGGGAGAGGTCGACCACAGCCCTGCCGCGGATCTTGCCGTGGTGGAGCAGGTCGTAGCCTTCGGCAACCTCGTCGAGTGAGAAGCGCCGACTGACGATGTGCCTGTAATCGATGACGCCGCTCGCGGCCATGCGGACCACCTCGGGCAGATCCAGCCTGGTGCGGGCACCGTAGGAGCCGATGATCGACTGCGAACGGCGCACCGTGCGGTTGATCTCCACTTCGGCCTTCTGGATCCCTGCACCCAGCCCGATCGGCACCATCCTGCCGCCGTCGCGCAGCGCATCGAGCGCTGTGAGCCACGTCTCGGGGCGCCCGAGCACCTCGAAGGCCACGTCCACGCCGCGCCCCTCAGTGATGTCGAAGACCGCCTCGCGGACGTCGGTGGTGGCCGAGTTGACCGCGTGCGTGGCTCCCAGACCCATGGCGTCGGTGAGCTTCTCATCGGAGATGTCGATTGCGATCACCCGCCGCGCCCCGAACGCCCTGGCGATCTGGATCACGTTCGACCCGACGCCGCCGGTCGCGACAACCGCCACATCCTCACCGTGGCGCAGGTCGGCTCCCCGACGGACGGCACCGTACGCCGTCATGGCCGCGCACCCCAGGATCGCGCCGGCGACGGGATCGACTCCGTCGGGAAGCTTGGCCGCGGACGTCGTCGGAATCACGCAGTACTCCGCCAGTCCACCCATGGAGTACATCCAGATCGGCTCACCGTCGCGTGAAAAGAGGCGGGTGTTCCCGTCGTACAACTGACCCTTCAACCTGTTGAGAGAGAAGAAGTTACTGCACAGGTCGTCCCTACCCGCCGCACAGGATTCGCATTGGCCGCAGGGCATCAGAAACGCGCCCGCCACCCGGTCGCCCACCTTGAGGGTGGTGTGCTCGTTGTGCGGCCCGATCTCCACAACGACCCCCGCCACCTCGTGGCCGAGTACGCACGGCGTCGGGAACGAGATCGCCCCACCAAGGACGTGCAGATCCGAGTGGCACATGCCGCAGGCAGACACCTGGATGAGGATCTCACCCTCCTTGGGTCGAGGAGTCCGGATCTCCTCGACGGCGAACCCCCTGGAGACGTCCCGCAACACCGCCGCGCGCATCAGGTTGGGAATGGTTTGACTGGACATGGTGGCCCCTTAGAGCTGGGAGGGATGTCGTCCGGCTGGACCCTGAATCAATCCTACGGCCTGTCGTAGAAAATGTCATCACATTGTCACAACTCACGTTCCGTTAGGATCGAGCCGTGGACCTGACGATCACCGCGCTGGTCGTGCTGATCGCGGCCGCGCTGCTCATCGGCATCGCCAAAACGGCACTGCCTGGAGCCGCGACGCTATCGGTCGCGGCGTTCGCCGCCATCCTCCCGGCACGGGAGTCGACGGCGGCGCTGCTCGTGTTGCTGCTCGTCGGCGACATCGTCGCCATCTGGAGCTACCGGCGCGACGTCGACTGGCGCATCCTGGCGCGCCTGCTCCCCACCGTCGTCGGCGGGATGATCGTCGGATGGCTGTTCCTGGCCTCAGCCGACGATCCCCTGGTCCGCCGCGGGATCGGAGCGATCCTGTTGACGCTCACTGCGCTGACCCTCACGCTGAGGAGGCGGGGCCATCTGACCGCCGAGCGGGCGCTCACCAATCCCTGGATTCGAGGCGTTTTCGGCAGCCTGGGCGGCTTCACGTCCATGGCGGCCAACGCGGGCGGGCCGGTGATGACGCTGTACTTCGTTGCCGCCCGCTTCGACGTCCTGCGGTTTCTCGGCACCCAGGCGTGGTTCTTCTTCGTGCTGAACGCGGTGAAGCTGCCCTTCTCGATCGGCCTGGGCCTCCTTCAGCCATCGATGCTGCCCCTGCTCGGCGCCCTGGCGCCGGTGGTACTCGCCGGCGCCTTCGCGGGGCGGGTCTGGGCGCGACGGATCGACAAGACACTGTTCGACCGCGTCGTCATAGGACTCACGATCGCGTCGTCGCTCTACCTACTGGTGTGACCGGCGAAGCCCCAGACGTCACGCGTTGTATGTGACCGCCCCGGTGACCTCCGGCACATCGTGCCAGCGGCCGTCCGCCGCGGACTGGAGCGCCGCCTCGTCGATCTCAGCGGCCGACCAGCCGTCCGCGACCGAGGGCGCCAACTGCCGACCGGTGAGGACCGATTCGATGAACTTTGCCGCCTCGACCACCTTCATGTCATCGAATCCCATCGACGTGCCAGCACCCGGCTGGAAGGTGGCGAACCGGGGGAAGTCGCCCCCTGCCATCACACGGGTGTAGCCGAGGAACTCACTGTCGCGGCCGATGCAGACCTGGAGATCGTTGAGGTGCTCGAAGTTCCACCGGATCGAGCCGTCCGAACCGTAGACCTCCACGATGTATTCGGCGCGCGGGCCGATGGCCACCCTGCTGGCCTCCAGCGTGGCGAGCGCACCGCCCTCGAGGCGCCCCAAGAGAGCGATGTAGTCCTCGTTCTCGACCGGGCCCTTCTCGTCCGAGAGCTCATAGCCGAAGTGCCCGACGCCGCTCTTCAACGGGATGGGACGCTCGGTGATGAACTGGCCCGTCAACGCGGTCACGGACTCGATCCTGCCGACCAGGTACTGCACGAGGTCGGCACCGTGGCTCATGAGGTCACCGATGACGCCGCTGCCGCCCCTCTCCCGGCTGTCCCGCCAGGTCAGGGGCCCCTCGGGAGATGCCGCGTAGTCCGCAATCAGCCAGCACCGGACGTTCATGATCCGCCCCAGGCGACCGCTCCGGATCAACTCCCTGGCCTTCTCGATCGCCGGCACGTGACGGTAGTTGAAGCCGACGGCGGTCACCAGCCCGGCGTCCTCGACGGCCTCGGCTATCTGGCGGGACTCCGCGGCGCTGACGCCCATCGGCTTCTCGATCCAGAACGGCTTACCCGCCGCAGCGGCGGCCAGCGCGACCTCCTTGTGCAGGAAGTTGGGCGAACAGATGCTCACGACGTCGACGTCGGGATCCGCGATGAGTTTGCGGTAGTCGTCGTACGCACGCTCGAAGCCCATCTCGGTGAGCGCCGCCGCACAGGTGGCCTCGTTGCTGTCGGCGGCGGCCACGAGCCGCACATCCGCGCCCAAGTGGGGGAACTTCTCGGCCAGCGCCCTGTAACTACGAGCGTGCAAACGGCCCATCCAGCCGAGACTCACGACTCCGACCCCGATTGTGCGAGCAGACACAGTTCACGCTCCTTCGCGCTTGACAGGCGCACCCGCGCCACGACTTTTCTTGTCCTAACATACACGAGTTCATCCGGGCCGCAACACTCTCTCGGAGGTCAACGGCCGGATCGATAGCAGGAGCAGCCAGGGCCGCCTACCCACCGCTAGGAACGCGGCCTTTGACAGTACATAAATGGCGGGTTACCCTGATTCCAAAAGCCGCCTACAGTGCTGAAAGGATCCGCAATGACGCAGATCGACAAGTCCCGCAACCCTGATCCCCGCTACAACAAGCTCACGGTGGGAGTCTGCCCCGACCAGTGGGGCGTCTGGTTCCCCGAGGACCCGCTCCAGATTCCATGGGAGAAGGCCCTCGATGAGATGGCCGAGGCCGGCTTCTCGGTGATGGAGACCGGACCGTTCGGGTACTTCCCGACCGATCCGAAGCGGCTCTCCGAGGAGATGGCCAAGCGCGGCTTCCGCGTCGTGGCCGGCACGGCCTGGGGCGTCCTGCACCAGGAGGACGCCTGGGCCGCCACCGAGGAACTCTTCCGCCGCGTGGGCGAGACCCATGCAGCGGTTGGCGCCGAGTACGTCGTGCACCTTCCCCCCATGTTCCGCGACGAGCACACTGGAGACTTCACCGACGTGCGCCACCTCGACGGCGCCGCGTGGGACCTGTACGTCAACAACGCCAACCGTCTCGGCAAGATGATGAAGGACGACTACGGGCTGAAGCTCGTACTGCACCCCCACGGCGACTCGCACATCGAGACCCGCGACGACATCGACCGCATCTTCCAGGCCACCGACCCGGAGTACGTGGGCTTCTGCCTCGACACCGGCCACATCGTCTACGGCATGGGAGACAACATCGACCTCATCCGCACCTACCCGGACCGCATCTCCTACGTCCACATCAAGGCCATGGACCCTGCGATCGTGAAGCAGGCGCACGACGAGGACTGGCCGTTCGTCAAGGCCGTCAAGGCCGGCTGCTCCGTACCCCCGCCCGAGGGCGAGCCCGACATGCCCAGCCTCGTCGAAGCGCTGGCGGACCTGGACAAGGAGCTCTACGTGATCTGCGAGCAGGACATGTACGGTTGCGACCCGTCCTACCCGCTGCCCAACGCCATCAAGGTGCGCGAGTACCTGGCCTCCATCGGCCTCGGCCAGCTCTGAGAGGGACCCGAACCATGACACTTCGTATCGGAATGATCGGCCCCGGCGGCATGGGTCGCGCGCACATCGAGCGCATCCACTCCGTCATCTCGGGCGGTCGTGTGGTGGGCGTCAGCGACGTCAACGCCGACAACGCGCGGGCGGTGGCAGAGCAGATCGGCGGCACCGCCTTCGACAGCAGCACCGATCTCATCAACTCCCCCGACATCGACGCCATCATGATCACGAGCCACGGCCCCGCTCACGAGCCAGACGTGATCGCGGCCATCGAGGCCGGCAAGTACGTCTTCTGCGAGAAGCCCCTGGCGCCCACGGCCGAGGCCTGTGTCCGCATCATGGAGGCCGAGCAGAAGGCCGGACGTAAGCTTGTGACCGTGGGGTTCATGCGCCGCTTCGACGCGTCGTACCGCGAGATGAAGCAGATCATCGACGACGGTGAGATCGGCGAACCCCTCATGGTCAACTGCGCCCATCGCAACCCGACCGTGCCGGAGTTCTACACCTGGGACATGGCGATCAACGACACCGCAATCCACGAGATCGACACGATGCGCTGGCTGCTGGGCGAGGAGTTCGTCTCCGCCCGCGTCGACAAGCCGAAGAAGACATCGCTGCGCTTCGAGCACCTGCAGGACCCGCTCGTCCTCATCCTCTACACCGAGTCCGGCGTCCGGGTTTCCGACGAGGTCTTCGTCAACTGCCAGTACGGCTACGACATCCAGTGTGAGGTGGTGGCCGAGACCGGCGCGGTCCGGCTCAGCGATCAGGAACTGGTGCAGCGGGCCGACAAGCTCGGACGCCGCAACCGCCTGACGATGGACCACAACCAGCGCTTCGGGGGCGCCTTCGTCACGGAGGTCCAGGAGTGGATCACCGCCGTGACCGAGGACCGCCACACCGGCTCGTCCAGCTGGGACGGCTACGCCGCCGCCGTGGTGTGCGACGCCGGCGTGCAGGCCCTGACCGCCGACGGCGAGGTGCCCATCTCCATGATGGACAAGCCCGCCCTCTACGCCTGATAAGGAGCGACCATGGTCAAGATCCTGCTGGACCCGTCGATGTACCACCCCCACCTCACGGTGGCGGAGGAGTGCCAGAAGGCGGCCGACCTCGGCTACGAGTACATCGAGCTGTCACCACGCGCCGACTTCCACGAGTGGCACCACTACCCCAAGGTGGACGATGCGGAGATCGCTAAGGTGAAGAAGGCCATGGCGTCGACGGGCGTCAAGATCTGGTCGCTCAACCCGGTCTACAACTGGGCCTCTCCCGACGAGGAGGAGCGTCAGCACCAGGTGCGCAACTTCAGGCGGACGCTTGAGATCGCGCAGGAGCTGGAGATCCCGCTGATCGCGACCGAGTACTCCGGTGATCCGAACCAGCCGGTGCGGAGCGAAAACCAGTTCTACAAGTCGATCGAGGAACTCATCCCCGAGTTCGAGTCCCGGGGGTTGGAGTGCGCCGTGGAGGCACACCCCTACGATTTTGTCGAGACAAATGACCGCGCCGTGCAGGTGGTCCGGGGAGTGAACAAGCCCTGGTTCAACTACCAGTTCTGTCTGCCGCACATGTTCCACCTGTCCAGTGGCTCCTACGACGCCCGGTCCATGATGGAGTACGCGGGCGAGCGTCTGAAGCACCTTCATATCGCCGACGGGTTCAACCATCTCGCCAACGTCGGGAACCGGTACATCATCAATCCCCCAGGGGTGGACGCGCGCATCCATCAGCACAACGAGATCGGCAACGGCGAGGTCCCGTGGGGCGAGGTCTTCGACTACCTCCGGGAGATCAACTACGACGGAGCCCTGAGCGTCTGCGTCTTCGGCTGGGAGGAAGAAGCGGACGCAATCCACATCCGGATGCGCGAACGCCTCGAGGCCGAGTTCAGATAACGAAACGGCAAAGATTTTCCAAATTGTCTTGACATAAACTGACCCCACCACCAAGATAGGCGTGTCGCCCCCGTGACACTCCCTCGCCCCCGCGGAGTCGCCCGACATCCGCTTCCACCACGGAAGAGAGATTTGCAATGAAGCAAGCAATCAAACTCGCCAGCGTTATCGCTGCCGCCGCGATGGCGCTCAGCGCCTGCGGCACGACCGCCAGCACCACACCCACCACGACCCCGGCCGCCGAGGGTTCGAGCGACGCCACCGCGCCGGCTGCGTCCGGAGGCGGCACCGTCACCTTCGCCCCGGCCGACGTCGTCAAGCCGGCAGACGGCGAGTCGATCAAGATCGGCGTGACCTTCCCGATCCTCGACCAGTTCCTGCAGAACGTGGCCGACGGTATCGAGGCCCGCGCCGAAGAGGCTGGGGTCGAGGTCACCATCGTGTCCGCCCAGGAGAAGGCCGACACCCAGCTCGGACAGGTGGAGAACTTCATCTCCCAGGGCGTCCAGGGCATCATCGTGATCCCCGTTGACACCGACGCCGCTGGCCCGATGACCGAGAAGGCCATGGACGCGGACATCCCGCTGGCCTACGTCAACCGTCGCCCCGCGGACCTTCCCGCCGGCGTCCCCTACGTCGGCTCCGACTCGCTGGTCTCCGGAATCCTTGAGATGGAGGCCCTCGCCGAACTGGCAGGCGGCAAGGGCAAGGTGGGCATCCTCCAGGGTGACCCCGCCAACGAAGCCGCACGTCTCCGCACGCAGGGCTGTAAGGACGTCGTCGCGGAGTACCCAGATATGGAGGTCGTGCGCGAGCAGGCCGGCAACTGGTACCGCGAGAAGGGCCTCCAGATCACCGAGAACTGGATCCAGTCCGGCGACGAGATCGACATCATCTGTGCCAACAACGACGAGATGGCACTGGGCGCAATCCAGGCCCTGAAGAACGCCGACATGCTCGATGACGTCCTCGTCGGTGGCGTGGACGCCACGGCCGACGCGCTCGCCGCGATGGAGGCCGGCGAGCTCGAGGTCACCGTGTTCCAGGACGCGGCCGGCCAGGGCGCAGGCGGCGTCGACGCCATCATCAACATGTACAACGGCGACGAGACCCCGGCCGTCATCGACGTGCCGTACCAGCTCGTGACGCCCGAGAACATGGCAGACTTCAAGTAACAACCGAGCGGTGGCCGGGTGCGGTGAGCGCCCGGCCACCTTTCTTCGGTAGGGAGGAACGAGGATGCAGGAAGTGATTCTGCGGATGCGAGACATCCGCAAGACGTTCCCTGGTGTGGTGGCACTCGACGGAGTGCAGTTGGACGTGCGAAGCGGCACGGTCCACTCACTCATGGGAGAAAACGGCGCCGGCAAGTCGACGCTGATGAAGTGCCTCATCGGGATGTACACCCCGGATGCGGGCACCATCGAACTGGCAGGCGATCAGATGCAGTTCAAGGACACCAAGGACGGTCTCGAGCACGGCATCTCCATGATCCACCAGGAGCTCTCGCCGGTGCCGGAGATGATGGTGGCGGAGAACATCTGGCTGGGTCGCGAGCAGCGCGGCAAGTTCGGCCTGCTCGACCCTAAGCTCATCATCCGCAAGACGCAGGAACTCTTCGACGAGTGGGACATCAAGATCGACCCCCGCGCGAAGATGAAGAACCTGACCGTTGCGCGGCAGCAGATGGTGGAGATCGCCAAGGCCATCAGCTACGACGCCAAGATCATCATCATGGACGAGCCGACGTCGGCTATCCCCGAGCGCGAGGTGGACCACCTGCACCGGATGATCAAGCGGCTGACCGACTACGGCGTGGCGATCATCTACATCACGCACAAGATGGACGAGGTCTTCAAGATCTCCGACGACATCACGGTCTTCCGCGACGGCAAGCACGTCGCGTCCCTGCCCGCCAAGGAGCTCAACCGCGACAAGCTCATCCAACTCATGGTGGGTCGCGAACTGACGAGCCTGTTCCCGAAGCTCGACGCTGAGATCGGAGACGTGGCGCTCTCGGTGCGCAACCTCAACCGCGGCAAGTTGGTGCGAGACGTCAGCTTCGACGTCCGCGCCGGGGAGATCCTGGGTTTCGCGGGGCTGATGGGCGCGGGACGCACGGAGGTGCTGGAGACCATCTTCGGTATCCACCCCGCCGAGAGCGGCGAGATCCTGGTGCACGGCAACCCGGTGAAGATCCGCGAGCCGAAGGACGCGATCGCCGCAAACATCGGCATGCTGACTGAGGACCGCAAGCACAACGGCATCATGGGCGTGCTGTCGGTGCGCGACAACATCACCATCGCCGCGCTGCCGCAGTTCAGCCCGAAGGGCTTTCTCAAGATCAGTGAGCTCAACCGCGTCAGCGAGGAACAGCGCCAGGCGCTGCGCATCAAGACCCCGACGCTCAACCAGCTCATCAAGAATCTCTCGGGCGGAAACCAGCAGAAGGCTCTGATCTCCAGATGGCTCCTCACTGTGCCTGACGTGCTGATGATCGATGAGCCCACGCGCGGCATCGACGTCGGCGCCAAGAGCGAGATACATCGGTTGATGTCGCAGCTCGCCCAGCAGGGCAAGGCCGTCATCATGGTCTCGTCCGAACTCCCTGAGGTCCTCGGGATGAGCGACCGGGTCATCGTCATGCACGAGGGCCGAATCTCCGGTGAGCTCTCCCGCGCGGAGGCCAACCAGGAATCCATCATGCATCTTGCCACCGGCGGCGACGCGGCCGCCGCCTAGGAAGGAACCACTCCCCCATGTCTGACCCCGCAGTTGACAGCAAGCCCAAATTCGACACCACGGGCTTCATCAAGACCTACGCGATCCTGCTGATCCTCATCGCGTTCATGGTGATCCTCGCGATCATCACCCAAGGAACGTTCCTCCAGCCGCGCAACCTCATCAACGTCGTCGTCCAGGTGGCCCCGATCGGCATCATCGCGCTGGGCATGATGTTCGCCATCATCACCAAGGGCATCGACCTGTCTGTCGGATCGACGGTGGCGCTCGTCGCCGTCGTGTCGGCCAGCCTGGCTCAGGTACAGAGCGACTCGATGATGTTCCCCGGCCTCCCGCCGATGCCCGTCTTCGTCGCGGTCATCGCCGGCCTTCTCGTCGGTGCGGCCGTCGGCGCCGTCGTCGGCAGCCTCGTGGCGTACTTCCACATCCCGCCCTTCGTGGCCACGCTCGGCATGATGACGGCCGCCCGCGGTCTGGCCAACATCTACACCGGCGGCCGTCCGGTCTCGAACCTCGCCGACGGCTTCAACTGGATGGGCCAGGGCGACGTGTTCGGCATCCCGGTGCCCATGATCATCTTCATCATCATCGCCGCCATCATCTGGGTGGTGCTGAACCGCACCCGCTTCGGCCGCCACGTCTACGCCATCGGCGGCAATGATCAGGCCGCCCGTGTGTCCGGCATCAGCATCGGCCGCGTGCAGTTCCTGATCTACACCCTCATCGGTCTACTCGCGGGCTTGGCGGGCATGATCCTGGCCGCACGCATCGGCTCCGGGCAGCCGACGCTCGGCGTGATGCTCGAGCTCGACGCCATCACGGCGGCGGTTATCGGTGGCACGTCGTTCAACGGTGGCGTCGGCACCGTCTGGGGCGTCGTCGTCGGCGCCCTCATCATCGGCGTGATCAACAACGGCCTGGATCTGATGAACGTGTCTCCGTTCATGCAGATGGTGGTCAAGGGCGCGATCATCGTGATCGCCATCATCATCGACGAGCGGAAGAACCGCTAGCGACCCCGACATCGAAGAGAGCGCCCTCTCGGGGGCGCTCTTTTCCGTTTGGCCCCCCGGCGCGACTGAACGCCACCTGCCAACGGGCAGGACCAAACGCCAACGGGGAGGACCGAACGCCAACTGAGAGCGGGCGACGCCCGCGAGACTCAGCGTCGCCCGTCAGATATCAGGGGCATCGCTGAGGGTCGTTGGCGTTCCCGGCTATCCGTTGGCGTTCCCGGCAATCCGTTGGCGTTCGGTCCCGCGCGTTGGCGTTCGGAACGTAGGGTTGACGATTCCGAGACCGACGGCGCCCAGAGCTCAGCGTCATCCCCGACGACACCGTGCGACAGCAAAAAGGCGGAGGGCCCGGCGCTGCCGGACCCTCCACCTCAGAGCTACGTGACGCTCACTCCTCACGCATGAAGGACATCGTCGCTTCGAAGGTGCGCTCGGAGGGCCAGCGGGACGTGATGGCCTTCAGCTTGGTGTAGAACTTCACGCCTTCCGGCCCGTGGATGTGGGTGTCGCCGAGCAGCGAGTCCTTCCATCCGCCGAACGAGTAGTAGGCGACCGGGGTCGGGATCGGCACGTTGACGCCGACCATGCCCGCCTCCACGTCCAGCTCGAAGCGGCGGGCCACGCCGCCGTCGTTGGTGAAGATCGCAGCGCCGTTGCCGTACTCCGACGAGTTCACCTGGTCGATGGCCTCCTGGTAGGTGTCGGCGTGGACGATGGTGAGCACGGGCCCGAACACCTCCTCGTGGTAGGCCGGGGCGTCGAGCGGCACGTCGTCGAGGACCGTGGGACCGACCCAGAAGCCGTCCTCGTACCCGTCGACCTTGATGTCGCGGCCATCGAGCACGACGCTCGCGCCGCGCTCCTCGGCATCGGTGATGATTGCCTTGATGCGCTCCTGCGCCTTGCGGGTGATGACCGGGCCCATCTGCACGCCCTCGTCGAGGCCGTAGCCCACCTTGATCTTCTGGGCGTGCTCCTTGACCAGCTCGGCGAGCTTCGGACCGACCCCACCGACAGCGACGACGACGGGCAGCGCCATGCAGCGCTCACCGGCCGCGCCGAAAGCCGCAGCGGAGATGTGCTGGGCGGCGAACGCGAGGTCGGCGTCGGGCATCACGATGGCGTGGTTGTTGGCACCGCCGAGCGCCTGGACGCGCTTGCCGTTGGCCGTGCCCTTCTCCTGGATGATCCGGGCCACGGGGGTGGAGCCGACGAAAGAGATGGCGTTGATGCCCGGGTGCTCCAGGATGTTGGTCACGATGTCGCGGTCCCCAGCGACGACGTTGAACACGCCATCGGGAAGACCCGCCTCCTTGTACAGCTTGGCGACCAGCAGCGACGCGGTGGGCGTGGGGCTAGCCGGCTTCAGAATGAAGGTGTTGCCGGTGGCGATGGCGACGGGATGCATCCACATCGGCACCATCACGGGGAAGTTGAAGGGGCACACGCCCGCGACCACGCCGACGGGCTGGCGCACGGTGTGGATGTCGACGCCGGTGGAGATGTCGTAGGAGAACTCCCCCTTGAGTGCAGCGTTGATGCCGCAGGCGAAGTCGAGGGTCTCGCGGCCGCGCTGGATCTCGCCGATGGCGTCGTTGTAGTCCTTGCCGTGCTCGTTGACGATGGCCTTGGCCAGTTCGTCCTGATTGGCGAGCACGAGCTCCCGCATCTTGAACATGATCGCGGTGCGCTTGGCCAGGGACGTCTTGGACCAGATTTTGAGCGCCTCGCGGGCGACCTCGACGGCGTGGTCGAGATCGGCCGCGCTTGCCGAGAGCAGTTCGCCCTCGACCTTCCCGGAGGCTGGGTTCTCGACGGGGATGCGGTGGTCGGGGCTTCCCTCGTAGGGAGCTCCGCCGATCCAGTGGGTGATGGTCTGAGTCATGTGGCCTGGGCCCTTCCTCTGTCAGTCTTGGCGCCGCAATCACTGCCGGCACGATGAATTGTAGTAACAATATCACGCGGGACCCGTTTGCCCAAGAGGTTTGTGGCCCGTGGATCGCTCCTCGCCGGGGACTGCGATTGACCTGACAACGACGCGGTTCTAGGGCTTCAGCACCACCTTGATGCAGCCGTCACGCTTCTCCTGGAACATCGCGTACGCCTCGGGTGCCTCCTCGAGGGGGAGCCGGTGGGTGACAAGGTCATCCACGCCGAAGGGGTCGCCATGGGTGAGGATGTCCAGGAGTTCACCCGTCCACCGCTGCACGTGGCACTGCCCCATCCGCATCGTGATCCCCTTGTCGAACATGTCCATGAGCGGCATCGGGTCCAGCGCTCCCCCGTAGACACCGGAGAGCGACACCGTGCCGCCCCGGCGGACCGCATCGATCGCCGTATGCAGCGCCGCCAGGCGGTCGATGCCGGCGTGCTCAATCGCGCCCCTGCCGAGCGGCTTGGGGAGCCGCGCGGCCATCTTGATGACGCGCTCCGCGACCGGGCTTCCGTGCGCCTCCATCCCGACGGCGTCCACGACGGAATCCGGTCCCCGCCCGTCGGTCATCTCGCGCAACGTCGCAGCCACGTCGTCGACGGCGGTGACGTCGACCACCTCGGCCCCGTTTGCGCCCGCCCGCTCGAGACGTTCGGGGACGAGGTCGACGCCGATCACCCGGCCCGCGCCTTGTCGGCGGGCGCAGGTGACAGCCAATTGACCCACGGGCCCGAGTCCGAGGATTGCGACCGTCGACCCCTGCTCGACGTCGGCCCAACGAATTCCCTGCCAGGCGGTGGGGAGGATGTCGGACAGGAAGAGGAATCTCTCGTCAGGCGTGCCTTCCGGCACCTTGACCGGCCCCACGTCGGCGTGCGGGACGCGGACCAGCTCCGCCTGTCCGCCCGGCACCTGTCCGTACAGGCTGGTGTATCCGAACAGCGCCGCTCCCTTCCCGTGCTCCCGGACCTGCGTGGTCTCGCACTGCGCGTGGAGACCGCGTCGACACATCCAGCACGCGCCGCAGGCGATCGTGAACGGCACGACCACCCGGTCGCCTGGGGCGATCGTCGTCACTGCGTCGCCCACCTCGGTGACGATGCCCATGAACTCGTGACCCAGGACATCGCCCCGGGTCAGGAAGGGCGCCAGCACTCCGTAGAGGTGCAGGTCGGAGCCGCAGATCGCGGTTGAGGTGACGCGCACGATCGCGTCGGTGGGGGCCAGCAGCGCCGGCTCGGGCACATCCTGGACTCGGACGTCCTCGATTCCGTGCCACGTAAGCGCCCTCATCACCTCCCGGCCTCCACGACGCCGCTCTCGCCAGCGTCCGGCTCCGAGTCCCCCACCATTCCCTTCACCATCGCAAACACTGATCCGACGGCGCTGGGCGTGTCCCAGTACGCGATGCTGTCCGCAGCGACCTTGATCAGTACGGCCTGGGGATCCTCGGGATCGGTCTGCATGAAGGCTTCGACCGAGGCGTCCCACAGTTCGCGCTTCTTCGCGACGTCGTTGACGACGGCAGCCGTGCCGGTGACCGAAAGGTAGTCACCATCGGCCAGCGAGACGTTGACGCGGGGATCAGCGCCCACCTGGTGGGCCACGTCCGAGTCAGCCTTCGCAAAGAACCACAACGTGCCGTCGCGGTCGGGATCCTGCATGCCCATCGGCCGGCTGACCAGCCGGTCCCCCTCGTGGGTGGTCAGCATGCCGACCTTCTGCTTGCTGATGAGATCGATGACGTCGTTCAGTGTCTTCTGTTCGTTCATACCCCACCCTTGCACCGCCACCCTCGCCGCGTCGGCACCCTTTTAGGTGTACCGCTAGCGGGTGAAGAGCTGTGCGATTTCAGGGTGCGCTCGGCTGTAGCCGTCCAGCAACTCCTTGCCGAGCCTGGGCGACCGCACGAGGGGGTGGGTGGAGAAGCCCTCCCAGGCCTTCTCCGGATCGCCGGTGCGGGCGGCCTCGGCGATTGCCTCCTCCGAGGCGCGGAGCGTCGACATCGCGCCGAGCTGCGACAGGGTGAGCGGAGCGACCGGGAGCGGGTGGACGCCCCCCTCGTCCACCACACACCCGACCTCCACCACGACATCGTCAGGCAGCTCCGGGATGATCCGTTCCCCCTCGCTGAGATTGCCGACGTCGAGGATCATCCGTTCAGGGCTGCCGGTGGCCAACGCGGTCATGAGCCGGAGCGCCACCTCCTGATAGCCGCCACCCGCCGCGTCCTCCGCCCGGCGCTCCTCACTGTCCTCGCGTGCCTCGGCCATGTAGGTCGATTCCCGCTCGTGCAGCGCCTCCTGCCACAGGGCCAGGGGCGAGTCGCAGCAACCCACGGACTCGTAGAAGTCGCCCTGTTGCGCCTGCAGGTACTGGCCCCGCGTCTGCGCCGAACGCCTGATGTTCGCGATCGCCTCGTCGGTCTTGAGGTAGTAGTAGAGGTACTCGTTGGGCAGTGCGCCCGTGGCGCGCACCCAGTCCTTGCCCACCACGCGGGCTTCCTCGATCTCGTCCAGGGCGGAGTCCGAGCCGAGGACGTCGGGAAGACGCTCGACGCCGTCGATCCTGACCGAGCGGAGCCACCCGAGGTGGTTGAGCCCCACGTAGTCGTAATCCACCCGCGCTGTGTCATGCTCCAGCGAGACGCCCAACAGTCGCGAGACCCGGCGAACCAGACCGATCGGCGTGTCGCAGATGCCCACGACCCGGTCGCCCAGCACCTCCCGCATCGACTGGGTCACGATTCCCGCCGGGTTGGTGAAGTTGATCGTCCAGGCGTGAGGAGCGACCTCGGCCGTCACCCGTGCCAGCTCACGCATCACCGGGATCGTCCGGAGCGCGTAGGCCAATCCCCCAGGGCCGATCGTCTCCTGCCCGAGGAGCCCGAGATCGAGCGCCACCCGCTCATCGGCGATGCGGCCCTCGACCCCGCCGACGCGGACAGCGGCGAAGATGAAGTCCGCACCGGTCAGCGCGTCGCGAAGGTCGGTCGTCACCTTCAGGGTCGGAGCGTGATCGAGCTGGGCGGCCCGCTCCCGGATGACCCTGGCGATGCCCTCCAGCCTCGCCGCCGAGGCGTCATGGAGCACCACCTCGTCGATGTGCACAGCCGGACGGCCGGCGGCGGCCAGAGCGTTCGTCGCTACGGCGTCGTAGACGAGGGGAACCCGGAAGCCGCCCCCACCGGTGATCACGAGTTTCATGGCGTCAGTACCTCCAGGGTCGAGTCGGGCGGCAGACGGAGCTGGGCTGAACTGGGCGGACGGTCCGTGATGAGTCCGGCGAACCGGTCGATCGGAACCACCTGCAGGAAGCCCATGCCCGGAAATTTCTGGTGATCGGCAAGCAGCCAGGCCTTGCGGGCGACGTCGATCATCGCGCGTTTGACCGGGACTTCGCTCGGCGTCGAGTCGATCACAGCTCCGTCAGCGTGGATCCCAGCCGCGCCCAGGAAGGCGATGTCCACACGCACCTGGCGAAGGCACGATTCCGTCAGCACTCCCACCAGTGAGTCGTAGTTGGGACGCAGCACCCCGCCCATCACCACGATGTCCATGTGGGGGGCGTCCGAGAGAGCACGAACCACTGCCAGCGAAGCCGTCACGACGGTGATCGAGCGCTCCTTGAGATGTTCACACATCGCGAAGACCGTGGTGCCGATGTCGAGCGCGACGACGTCTCCGTCATGGACGAGCGCGGCGGCACGCTTCGCGATGGCGCGCTTCTCGTCGCTTTCCTGGGCCGCAACCACTGCGAACTCCGACGCGTCGGCTTCCGGGCGAATGGGCCGACGCAGAGCGCGGGCGCCGCCGCGGATACGCTCGACGACGCCGGTGCTCGCCAGTTGATCGAGGTCCCGCCGGGCAGTGGCCTCGGAGACACCGAACGCATCGGCGACGCCCAGCACGGAGACGGAGCCCTCGCGGCGCACCCAATCGGCGATGCGTTGATGGCGTACGTCAGTCAGCATTGGGGGACCCCCGGATCGTGATGCCACAAGTTTTACCAGAATTCGATCAAGATCGAGCAGATGGTGGCAGAATCAGCCACAACCCGCAGTCCTAGGAGGACCCATGACGCTCCGTCCTATCCATCGCCGCCACTTCCTGCTGGGGGCCTCCGGCCTCGCATCCGCCGCCGTGCTCGCAGCCTGCGCTCCGGGGGAGACGGCCCCCACGACGACTGCCGCCCCCGGCGACACGACCGCCGCCGCACCGGAAGCGACTGACCCTGCCGAACTGGGCGATGTCGAACTCGTGGTCTGGGACCAGGAGGTCCGCGGCAGCCAGAACGACGCGTTGGTCGCGCTGATCGCGGCGTTCGAGGAGAAGTACCCCAACATCACGATCAACCGCACCAGCCAGTCGTTCGACGACCTCAAGGCGCAGGTATCCCTGGCGCTCAGCGGAAACGACGTCCCAGACGTCGTCCAGGTCAACAACGCGCGTGGCGACATGGGCCAATTCGTGAAGGCCGGCCAGTTGCTCGACCTGAGTCCCTACGCGGCGCAGTACGGCTGGGAGGATCGCTTCCCCGCTTCCGTGCTGGGCAAGGTGCGCTACTCCTCCGACGCTACAACCTTCGGCGAGGGCAATCTCTACGGACTCCCCCAGACCGGCGAGATCGTCGGCATCTTCTACTCGCAGAAGAAGTTGGACGCCCTCGGCGCGTCGGCACCTGAGACGTGGGAGGACTACTTCGCCATCCTCGACGCCGCCAAGGCCGCCGGCGAACAGCCCATGGTGCTAGGCAACATCGAGAAGTGGCCGGCGCTCCACGTCTTCGGACCCCTGCAGGCCCACTACGTGGAGCCGGAGGACGTGGTCAAGCTCGGCATGGGCAACGAGGGCGCCTCGTGGACGAGTGAGGGCAACACCGCCGCCATGGAACAGTTCGCCAAGTGGGGGCTC
Organism: Tessaracoccus flavus; assembly: GCF_001997295.1. Classification (NCBI taxonomy): domain Bacteria; kingdom Bacillati; phylum Actinomycetota; class Actinomycetes; order Propionibacteriales; family Propionibacteriaceae; genus Tessaracoccus; species Tessaracoccus flavus. The sequence continues at coordinate 728,175 of NZ_CP019605.1, read as the reverse complement.
GAAGGGTACTTCGGAACCTCTCCCAACGGTCTCGACTACGACCCGGCCTGGACCGAATTCACTCAGGGCACCGGCGTCTTCCTCCCCGGCGGATCGTGGCTCGGAACCGACATGGAAGCCGTGATGGGCGAGGACCTGAAGTTCATGGCACCGCCGCCCGCCACCAACGGCGAACTGGCAACCACCGGCGGAACCGGTATCCCCTTCTCCATCCCGGCCAAGGCCAAGAACGCAGCCGCTGCAGCGGCCTATATCGACTTCATCACCAGCGACGAAGCCATGGAGATCATCGCCGAGAACGGCGGAATGCCCGTTCTCCGAACCGCCGAACTTGCGCCGGAGGCCGGGGTCCAGAAGGACATCTACGAGGCGTTCGACACTGTGTCGCAGGAGGGCACCCTGCTGCCCTACCTCGACTACGCCACTCCGTCGTTCAGCGACACGGCCGGGACCGGCCTCCAAGAGGTCCTGGGCGGGCAGAAGACCCCGGAGGAAGTGCTCGCCGACTTCGAGGCTGACTACCAGGCCTTCATCGGCGGCTGACATGGCCGCCAGGACGAGGCGGGCGAGGAGGCCGTCCGCGGTGGTGGAGGGACGGCTGACCCCGTACCTCTACATACTCCCCGCCTTCCTCGTCTACGGGATGTTCCTGCTCTATCCCCTCATCCGGGCAGGTCAGTTCTCTCTGTACGACTGGCCGGGTTTCGGCGCGTCGCGGTTCGTGGGGCTCGGCAACTATGTCGACCTGATGAGCGACGACCGCTTCCTCGATGCGATCACCCACGCCCTGACGTTGATCTTCTTCTACTCGATCATGCCCCTGGTGGTGGGACTCGTCCTCGCCGCCATTCTCCGGCGCGGGCAGGTGCGGGGCCTCAGCTTCTTCCGCGTCGTCATCTTCATGCCGCAGGTCATCGCCCTTGTCGTCGTGGCAGTCGCCTGGCACCAGATCTACTCCCCCAACGGCCTCCTCAACGACGCCCTTGACGTCGTTGGCCTCGGCCACCTGGCCCGCGGCTGGCTGGGCGATCCGAACCTCGCTCTGCCCGCCGTCGGCATGATCGGGTTCTGGCTCTCGACGGGCCTCGTCATGCTCCTGTTGCTCGCCGGCATGGGCCGCATCCCCAACGACCTGTACGAGGCGGCCCGGTTGGACGGAGCCGGCCCTGTCCGCGAGTTCCTCGCCATCAGCCTCCCGAGCGTCAAGGCTGAGATCACCACTGCCCTGGTGCTGACCATCATCGCGGCACTGAAGACCTTCGACCTCGTCTACGTGACGACGTCCGGCGGTCCCGGAACAGCGACCACCGTGCCGAGCTACGAGGTCTACAACCGTGCGTTCAACCTGAAAGAGGTCGGCTCGGCGTCAGCGGTGGCGATCGTGCTGACGATCCTGGTGTTCGGCATCAACGTCGTCATCTCCCGGATCGGCGAGGAGAAGGTGGTGGCACGATGAGGGTCGGCACTGGCGAGAAAGTCCTCAACTACGTCATCTTGGCGCTCTTCGCTGCATACGCGCTCTTTCCCATCATCACGATCGCCGTGACTGCACTCGGGCCGCAGAACGGGGTGACGGAGCCCGGGCCGCACTTCTACAACATCGCCGACGCCTGGGAGATCGGCGGTTTCGCCGGGGCGCTGACCCGCTCACTCATGGTGGCGGCACTGGTGGTCAGCGTCGCCCTGACGCTGTCCGTGCTCGCCGGCTACGCCTTCGGCACGATGCGCTTCAAGGGCTCGACCTTCCTCTTCTACCTCTTCCTCCTGGGACTCATGGTCCCAGCGGAGGCGATCGTCATCCCGCTGTTCTTCGACCTGCGAACGGTGGGACTCACCGACACGATCTGGGCAGTGGCATTGCCCCAGATCGCCCAGTCAGTTGCCTTCGGCACATTCTGGATGCGCGCGCAGTTCCGGGCCCTCCCGCCGAACCTCGTCGAGGCCGCCGCCATCGACGGGGTGAGCGGAATGCGGACCCTCTCGAAGGTCGTCGTACCGCCGTCGCTCCCCTCCATCGCCACCGTTGCGGTGCTGATGTTCATGTGGACCTGGAACGAGTTCCTCATTCCCCTCATCATGAGCCCCGGCGCGCAGTGGCGGACGGCGCCACTCGGGCTCGCGATCTTCAAAGGTCAGTACACGGCGGACAACGCGCTGATCGCGGCTGCCGGCGTCATCATCGCCGCTCCGATCATCGTCGTCTTCCTCCTGCTGCAGCGCTACTTCATCAACGGGATGCTGGAAGGTGCGGCGAAGGAATGACAAACGACCACGATCATGCCGACGACGGGGGGATCTGCGAGTTCTGCTGGGCCTGGGACCCGCTGGCCGACACCCGCCGGGAGGGGGATCCCCCGCTCGACGTACTGACCACGGGGCCTCTGTTCTTCGACATCATCTTCACGGGCCTGCCCCGGCTCCCCGAGCCCGGCGAGGAACTGCACAGCGCGGGCATGGGTTCCTGCCCCGGCGGCATCGCGAACTTCGCGACTGCGGCGGCGAGGCTCGGCCTGAGAACCGGACTCGTCGCGGGCTTCGGCGACGACGCCTACGGCGACTGGATGTGGGAGACACTCGAGGGGCAGGAGAAGATCAACCTCAGCGCCTCGCGCCGATTCGAGAACTTCCACTCGGCCATCACGGTCTCGATGGCCTTCCACGGCGATCGCGGGATGGTGACCCACTCCCACCCCCTGCCGGAGGACCTCGACGACAACTACCTGGCGGCGCCCGCCGCCCGTGCCGCGACGGTGGACCTCGCCAGCAACTCGTCCTGGTGGCACAGCATGCGCGATCGGGGCACCCTGCTCTTCGCGGATCTCGGCTTCGACGAGACCGGGAAGTGGGATCAGTCCGTGCTGGCGCGCCTCTCCGAGTGCCACGCGTTCACCCCCAACGCCGTCGAGGCGATGAACTATACGCGCACGGACAGACCGACCGACGCCGTGCGCAAGCTCGCGGAACTCGTGCCCCTGGCGGTGGTGACCGACGGGCCGAGCGGCTCCTACGCGATCGACCAGTCCACGGGCGAGGAGGCGTTCTGTCCCTCGGTCACCGTCGACGCCATCGACCCCACCGGAGCGGGCGATGTCTTCGCCGCCTCCATCGTGCTGGGCACCTTGGCCGGATGGCCTCTGGAACACAGGCTCCGGTTCGCGTCGCTCAGTTCGTCGCTCGCCGTGCGCCAATTCGGAGGCTCCCTGGCCGCTCCCGGGTGGGGTGACATCGCCGACTGGTGGCGGCAAGGGTCGAGACGCGCGGCCGACGGCGACCTCAAGGCCGCCTTCGTCCTGCGTGACTACGCCTTCCTTGCCGACCTCATCCCCGAGCACCAGGTGCAGGGTGTCCGCCGCGCGCAGGGGACCTTCGCGAGCGCGTCTGACGCCGGGCGCCACTGACAAGGCTCGGGACCAATTTCAGCCAAAAGTTGACACTATCCTCCAAACCCTTGCACCTCCTCGCAGGGCCGACATACGTTGCCGGTACGTCACACCGAGCGTGACGGCTTTGGCTAGGCGGACATCGTTGTCCGCCGATCAGGAGGTAGTTCGGATGACCGTCAAGAAACGTTTCCTCGCGCTGGGAGCCATTGCGGCTCTCGCGTTCGGCTTCGCCGTACCGGCGACGGCCGAGGAATCCCTACCCACGCAACCCTCATCAACGACGGAGGTCTCGCCCAACAAGATCGATGTCATGGGCATCTGGGCCCACCCCGACGACGACGCCAGCTTCACCACCCCCTGCGGCGTGTGGAACGACCTGTACGACGTGTCGTGCGGTGTCATCATGCTCACCAGGGGCGAAGGCGGCTCCAACTCCGTCGGCAACGAGGCTGGCCCCGACCTCGGACTGCGCCGGGAGAACGAGGACCGGGCATCCCACTACCGGTCCGGGACCGTCGACATCTACAACATCGATGCAGTCGACTTCTTCTACAACACGAGTGCCGCCCTCACCGAGGAGGTGTGGGGCTCCGAACGCATCCAGCGCCAGGTCGTTCACGTCATCCGCCAGACCCAACCCGAGATCCTCACCGGCTTCTCGCCGTCTCCGGCTGGTCACGGCAACCATCAGTACGCGGGTCGGGTGATCTGGGAGGCAGCCGCCATGGCCGCCGACCCCAGCGTCTTCCCCGAGCAGCTCACCGGCCCCCACGCCGTCGACCCCTGGACGGTGAAGATGATCACGTCCGGAGCGAGCACCGCCGGAGAGGGCGGCGTCGCCGGCCCGGAATGCAATGCCGGCTTCGTACCCGCACCCACCAATCCGTTCACCGTGGTCGGCACCTGGACCGGGCACAACTCACCCTACGTGTGGCTGGAGGGCAATCTTCAGGGCCAGGAGCCGGGCACGCCCATGACTTGGGCGCAGGTGGGACGTGAGGGCAACCGGGGCCACCCGACCCAGGCCCGCACCAAGCTGACAGAGGTCTGGGATCCGAGCTGCCAGCGCTACGGCATCGCCCACTCGATCGTCCCCTTCCAGCCGAACGGGGACCCCGACAACGCCCGCGACGACGCCATCCTCTTCGGTTCGGTGATCCAGGATCCCGGGGGCTTCCCGCTGGGTTCGACCTACATGATCGACGTCGAGGACTACTTCCAGGCACCCGGTGAGCCGTTCGAACTCACGGTGTCCAGCCGATCAGCCGCAGGCACCATCGCCGCGGGCACCGTCACACTGAACCTTCCCGAAGGTTGGACCTACACGGTTGCCGAAGGGCAACCCGCGCAGTTCGGACCTATCCGCACGTACGCCACGTCGAGTCAAACCTTCATCGTGACGCCGGATGCAGAGGCCGATCTCGCCCGGTACCGGGTCTCGGCCTCCTTCGACAACGGCAACGTGACCGCCTACAACGACACGCGAGTCGAACTCGTCGCAGGTGTCGAGGGCAGGTTCCAGCGCTGGGGCAACTACGCCGAGTACGAGGAGTGGGCTGCAGAGTTCACCTGGGTTGCCGGCCGCGCCCGCGCCGAACGCCAGATCGGTGCCGGAGAATCCATCACGATCCCGGTGGTCGTCAGCAACCGCACCGCAGCCTCCCAGAGCGGCAGCGTGACGATTGACACTGCCGCACCGCTCGTCGTGAATCCGGCGAGCGCGTCCTTCACGGACCTGGCGCCGGGAGGGGAGACCACCGTGGAGCTGGTCGTCACGCACACCGACGTCGCCGATGCGGGCGGCCGGACCGTCGACGTTCCCATCACCACGACCACCGATACCACCACCAGCATTGAGAGCCTCCGGCTGTACGTCGTCCCCACCACTGTCATCCCCAAGGCTGAGGTGGCTCCCACCGTCGACGGCGCTGCCGACGACGCTGGCTACGGTCCGGAGTTGAACATCGGCCGTCGCTGGGAGGGCCGCGAATGTCAGCCCGATGGCACGGACTGCGGCACCGGAAGCACCGTGAAGCTGGCCTGGCACGGCGACGACCTCTACGCGGTCGCGTACGTCGTCGACGACGTCGCCAGCGCGGCTGCCCCGCCCGAGCGATGCTTCGGCCACTGGCTGGTCGACTCCGTCGAATTCCTCCTCGACCCGATGTCCGGCTCGCGCGACACATCGACGACGTTCAAGAGCGGTGTCATGCCGTTCACCGACGATCCCTCCGGCGCCGCCGGGCAGGGTGTGGACGGTCCCTGCTGGAGCCGGGACGCCGACAACCACCAGGGCTTCTCCTCCGGTCCGCTCGCCGCGACGGTGGAGGGCGCTCCGAACGCTCCCGGCCAGCAGGTTGCCGTCGACGTGACCCGCACCGCTGAGGGGCTCTACGCCGGCGGAGGCTACACCGTCGAGGTGAAGCTTCCCCTGGCCAACCTGCCAGCGGCTGTGGTGAGCAGCCTCGCCCCGACCGGTAATCAGGCCACCAACACCGTCGACCCCCGGTACCTCGGGCTCAACGTGACCCCCTACGACTCTGACGTGCAGACGTTCATCGGCAAGACCCGGACTGCCTGGTCGCCGTTCGGCAGCCAGCAGTCCGAGCCCTACCGTTGGGGGCACGCGTACCTGGCTGGCTACACCGCACCGGCGACCCGGCCAAGCGAGCCGGTCACAGCGCGGATCCCGGACACCGCGCTCAAGGGAGTCGAGTCGCCGCAGAGCATCTACCAGTCCGCGGTGCGCGGCGTCACGATCGCCGGCCTGCCGGCGACAACCGGGCTGAGCATCGATGAGGTTTCCCTTGTGGACGGCACACTGAACCTCGACGTCACCGCCACGGAGGCCGGAACCGTTCGGGCCTACGTCTATCTCGGCAACCCCGGGTTTACTCCGGTGTGGGTGAGCAGCTGCGTCGGCGACACCGACGGCTTCTCAGCCTGCTCCCCCGACGACGTGACCACCCCACCGTGGTCACCCGACATGGGCGGCAGACTGGTGGCGGCGGAGGTCAAGGCCGTGAGCATGGGAGCGGGATCCGTGACCATCGATCTCGGCGACGCAGACCTCGCCGAACTGGTTGCGGACGGATCGGTGCTCATCTCGTTCGAGTCCGAGACAGGGGTGAACGCGTGGTACTACCCCGTGCCCACCGCAACGACGACGCCGACCGAGCCGACCACCCCGGTGTTCGTGCCCACCGCGCCCTACACCAAGCCCGGACTGCACACCATCAACGGTCGCGAGTGGCGCACCACCTGCGAGCCCTACTCGCAGACCGAACGGTGCCGCACCGAAATCTGGGCCTCCGTCGTCAAGCGCACCGGCAACACGGTCACCATCGAACGGGGCTGGGCGTTCAACAACCTGACCTACCTGCCCTACATGACCAGGGCACAGTGGGCCACCAACCCGCTGGGCCACACCGGCCAGTGGACCGCCGCTGACGGAACCAAGTGGCGCACCGAGTGCGACACCCCCGCCACCGGCGGCAACGGCTGCCGCACCTACCGCTGGACCACCGTGTACAACGCGGTGAGGTCCGAGAAGGGTGGAGGCTACGACTTCACCCAGGAGAACAAGTGGGTGGTCAACAACATCGTGATGTTCAAAGCGAACTGATCGACCACGACAAACCGGGGGCCCAGTGCATCGCACCGGGCCCCCGCCTGTCGTCAGCTCAGGCTCACCGAAGGTAGTGGCGCTGAGGCTGCTTCTTCTCCTCGTACCACTCCCGCGCTTCCTGCGTGGAGCTGATGCGCGACGTCTCCGAGATCGGGACGTCCCACCAGCTGGTTCCAGGAGGGTTGGGGCCCATCAGGTCGGTTTCGATGTGGATCATCACCGAGCGGTCGTACGCCGCTGCCTCCTGGTAAGCGGCCTTGAACTCTTCGATGCCGTTGACGCGGAGCACCTTGATGCCCCACGACTCGGCGTTGGCCGCGATGTCGACGGGGAGCAACTCCCCTTCCGCGTTGTGCGCCTCACCGCCGCCCTTGCGGTACCGGGTGCCGAAGCGCTGAGAGCCGTGCGACTCAGATAGTCCACCGATGGACGCGAAGCCGTGGTTCTGGAGGAGCACGAAGATGACCTTCAGACCCTCCTGCACGATGGTCGCGATCTCCATGGGGAGCATCTGGTAGGTGCCGTCGCCGACGATGGCGACCACCTCGGAGTCCGGCAGCGCGAGCTTGACGCCCATCGCAGCGGGGATCTCGTAGCCCATGCAGCTGAAGGCGTACTCGAGGTGGTACTGCTTCGGCGTCTTCGCGCGCCAGAGGGCCTGCAGGTCGCCGGGCATGGAGCCGGCCGCGTTGATGACCACGTCGTCGTCGCCCATGAGTTCGTTCAGGGCCCCGAACACCTCGGTCTGCGCCGGCAGAGGTCCGTGATCGCGGTGGTAGCACTCGTCGGTGAGGCGGGCCCACTCCTCGCGCAGCTCCGCGATCCGGCCTGTGTACTCCTCGTCGACCCGGTAGCCGTCGAGTGCGGCGGTGAGGCTGACGAGGGCCTCCCGGGCGTCGGCCACGACCATTTCGGCGGCGTGCTTGGCAGCGTCGAAGGCGCCCACGTTGATGTTGACGAATTTCACGTCCGGGTTGCGGAACTGCGTGTGGGAGGCCGTGGTGAAGTCCGAATAGCGGGTCCCGATGCCGATCACGACGTCGGCCTCCTCGGCCAGGAGGTTGGCCGACTTCGCACCGGTCGAGCCCACACCGCCGACGGCGCACTCGTGGTCGAAGTTGATCGCGCCCTTGCCGGCCTGGGTATCGGAGACGGGGATGCCGGTGGCCGACGCGAACGCACGCAGCTCCTCGCTTGCCAGGGAGTAGATCACGCCGCCCCCGGCAACAACGAGAGGCTTCTTCGCGCCCCGGATGATCTCGGCCGCCCGCTCGATGGCAACCTGCTCCGGCGCCGGGCGACGGATCCGCCACACGCGCTTGGCGAAGAACTCGACGGGGAAATCGAAGGCCTCGGCCTGGACGTCCTGGGGCAGTGCCACGGTAACGGCGCCCGTGTCGACGGGGTCGGTGAGCACACGCATCGCCGCCATCAGCGACGGGACGAGCTGCTCAGGGCGTTCGATCCGGTCGAAGAACCGCGATACGGGGCGGAAGCAGTCCGTGGCCGCCGTCAACGGCGAGGCGGGGTCCTCGACCTGCTGCAGCACCGGGTCGGGGTAGCGCGTTGCGAACTGGTCCGACGGGAACAGCAACACGGGCAGGCGGTTCGTGGTGGCGACGGCTGCACCGGTCACCATGTTGAGCGCACCGGGGCCGATCGAGGACGTGCACATCCACGTCTGGCGCCGGTTCATCGACTTCGCGTAGGCGGCTGCCGCGTTGACCATCCCCTGCTCGTTGCGCGGCATGATGTAGGGCATGTGCCCGCCGTCGGCGTCGGGATCGAGTTCGTTCTGCAGCAGCGCCTGCCCGATGCCCGCGACGTTGCCATGGCCGAAGATGCCGAAGGCGCCCGCGATGAGCCGCATCTCCTCCCCATCGCTCTCGACGTACTGGTGGACGAGGAAGCGGATGACGGCCTGGCCGACTGTCAGTCTCACTGTTTCGGACATTGGTTTCACTCCTGGGTGTTGAGGGGGGTCATCGGGAGCCGCGGATCGACCTCGTCGGTCTCCCACTCCTGGCGCAGCCAGGTGTAGTGCGGATCGTCTGTCATCAGCCACGCTGCGCCCTCGGCAGGGCCCGCCATGACATTGAGGTAGTACAGGTCGTAGCCGGGAGCAGCCACCGACGGGCCGTGGTACCCGAACGGCATGATGACCACGTCGCGGGAATGCACCTCCGCGCACACGTCGATCTCGCCGGCCGGGGACGGGTAGATCCGCTGGAGGGCCATGCCGGTGGTGCCGTTGGCCGCGGGACGTACTTCGTAGTAGTAGATCTCCTCAAGGACCCGCTCAACGTCGGTGTGCTCGTCATGCTTGTGAGGCGGGTAGCTGGACCAGTTGCCGCCCGGGGTCAGCACCTCGCACACGAGCAGGTGGGACGTCTCCACATCGTTACCGAGGGCGTAGTTGTTGACCTGGCGGGAGCAGTTGCCGGCGCCCCGAAGCCCCGTCAGCACCTCGGACGCCGGGCAGTACCGGACGGGCAGATCCTGGGTGGCCTTGGAGCCGGGAAGGGCGAACCGACCACCATCGGCGCTCCTGATGGTGAACGCGGTGTGGCGAGGTACGTAGAGGTAGTCGGTGATGGAGGTCCACACCTCGGTCCGTCCTGCGAGCTCGTACTCCCGACCGTCGATCTCGACGACGCACCCACCCTGCAACGGCAGCACGAGCAGTTCCTGCTCGCCGGAGTCGAGCGCCTCGGCACCGCCGGCGGAAAGAGCCAGCACGCGGATGGAGCACCATTCCCAGCCGGCGCGCTGCGCGCTGACATCTGTCTCGTACTGCCCGTTGGCCGTGCTTCCCGCCCGGATCACGTACTTGTCGTTGTCGCTCATCTTCGCCTTCCTGTCGGCCTCGCTGCCGAAGCGGACCGGCCGCTGCTTCTTCACCCCCAGTCTGCCTCAGCCTCTCGTCCGGGTCAAACTTTTGTCCACACAATCGGGAGCCACGGGCAGGCCGCGGCGAGCACGCCACGAGAGGCGTCGCGACAACAAGGAGCGGGAAGCCGCATCGCCTCGAGCCGGCGCCCCCGCCGCCGAGCGCGCCCTTTTGTATGTACAATGGCTTGACATAGGGCCGCGACCGGGGATTAACTAGTGACCACGCAAGACCTCCGGCATCGCAGCCGGCCGCACGAGTCACGCAGGAGCGATGAACATGACCGACCAGTACACCCCAGGGCCGTTGCTCGAGGCTGCCCGCAACACACCCACCGCGCTGTGGAACGACTCTTCCGACCTCGAAGAGCTCAAGCAGTCGATCTCCTTCGGCGGCGTTGGGGCCACCTGCAACCCGGTGATCGCCTACACCACCATTTCGCAGCACCTCGACGTGTGGAAGCCACGCATCAAGGCGATCGCGGACGCGAACCCGACGTGGGGCGAGTCCGAGATCGGTTGGCAGGCAGTCAAGGACATGTCCATCGAGGCAGCCGAAATCCTCAAGCCCATCTACGACGAGCACAAGGGCCGCAACGGTCGACTCTCCGTGCAGACGGATCCCCGCCTCCATCGCGACGCCAAGGCGCTCGCCGACCAGGCAGAAGAGTTCCACCAGCTCGCTGAGAACATCGTGGTGAAGATCCCCGCCACCAAGACCGGACTGGAAGCCATCGAAGACGCGACCTCCCGCGGAGTCAGCATCAACGTCACCGTCTCCTTCAGCGTTCCGCAGGCGGTACGTGCCGCCGAGGCCATCGAACGTGGTCTGCAGAAGCGCGAGGCTGAGGGCCACGACGTCTCGGAGATGGGCCCCGTCGTGACCATCATGGTGGGCCGTCTCGACGACTGGCTGAAGCATGTGGTCGCGCGCGACAAGCTCTTCATCGACCCGTCTGCACTCGAGTGGGCAGGCGTCGCCTGCATGAAGAAGGCCTATCAGATCTTCAAGGAGCGCGGCTTCCGGGCCCGCGTGCTGTCGGCGGCCTTCCGCAACGTGCACCACTGGTCTGAACTCGTGGGCGGCGACCTCGTCGTGTCTCCCCCGTTCAAGTGGCAGCAGATCATCAACGGCTCCGACTACGAGCCGACCTCACGCATCGAGGAGCCTGTCCGTCAGGAGTACCTGGACGAGCTGATGAAGATCGAGGACTTCCGCCGCGCCTACGACGTCGACGGCATGACGCTCGAAGAGTTCGAGGAGTTCGGGCCCACGCGGAAGACGCTGCGCCAGTTCCTCCAGGCCGACGCCGATCTCGACGCGCTCGTCCGTGACGTCCTCGTCCCCGCCCCCTGAGCCAGGAGAATCGTTTCCCATGCTGCGAGTTGCAGTCATCGGCGCCGGCCGCATCGGCCGCGTGCACTCTGAGGCCATCGCGTCTCACCCCCAGGCAACGCTCGTCCTCGTCTGCGATCCCATCGGGACCGCCGCCGAGGACCTTGCGGCCAGCTACGGAGCCCGCAGCTGCAAGGACGCTTCGGAGGTCTTCGCCGACCCCGAGGTGGACGCCGTTGTCATCGGGTCGCCCTCGACGTTCCACGCCGAGCACCTCCTCGCCGCCGCCCGCGCCGGCAAGGCCGTGCTCTGCGAGAAGCCGGTGGCCATCTCCGTCGAGGAGGGCCGGAAGCTGGAGGCCGATCTCGCGCAGTTCGACCATCCCCGATCATGATCGGGTTCCAGCGCCGGTTCGACCCCTCGATGGCGAAGGCCAAGCGACTGCTGGAGGAGGGGTCGATCGGCGAGCTGAACCAGGTCAACATCATCTCCCGCGACCCCGGCCCGCCGCCTGCCTCCTACATCGCGCAGTCCGGTGGCATCTTCAAGGACATGACGATCCACGATTTCGATCTGGGCCGCTTCTACATGGGTGAGATCGAGTCGGTCACCGCCTTCGGCCAGGAGCTACTCCCTGAGGTCACCGAGGCCGGCGACTACAGCGCCGGTGTCGTGGTCCTGCGAGGCAAGGACGGCGCCATCACGACGGTGACGTTCAACCGGAAGTGCGCCACAGGGTACGACCAGCGCATCGAGCTGCACGGCTCCGAGGGATCGCTGCGGATGGAGAACCAGACCGAGACGTCGCTCACCGTGTTCTCGACGAGTGCCGCCGCAGCCCAGGAGCCGTACCTCAACTTCTTCCTGACGCGGTACGCCGCGGCCTACCGGAACGAGTTGACCGCTTTCATCGACGCGATCAACAACGGCACGCCAGTCTCCCCCACGGTCGCCGACGGCGTCGCAGCTCTCGTCATCGCCGAGGCGGCCGCCGAGTCCGCTCGGACTGGAGCCACCGTCACCCTCTGACCACCTACGCTGAGGCGACACACCGCACGGGCCCGCCCGCCTCCACCGCTTCGATGCGGAGGAGCCGCGGGCCCTGCTCGTGCTCCTACCGGGCGCGAGCGGATCGGTCGAGGCCCCCGACCTGCACGTGGCGGCACGGGCCGCCCAGGCCGCTGGCGTCACAACGATCCTGGTGGAGCCGCCGTACCGGCTCGCCGGACGCAGGACGCCACCGCGGGGGCGGGTCGACGGGGAGGTCCTCGCCTCGGTCGTAGAACAGGTCCGCCCCAGGGCTCTGCCGCTCGTGCTCGGGGGCCGCTCCTACGGCAGTCGGATCGCCTGCCGCGCCGCCCGACCGCTGGGGAGCAGCGGAGTTCTGTGCCTCGCCTTCCCCCTGCACCCGCCCGGCAAGCCGGAGAAGTCTCGGCTGGAGGATGTGGAAGCGCCTGGCGACCTGCCGGTGCTGGTCATCCAGGGCCGAAGCGACGCATTCGGCCGGACCCCGGATTCGGATACCCGGGAGGTGTTGCTCGTGGAGGGGGACCATTCACTCAGGAAGGATCACGAGCTGATCGCGAGCACGATCGTGGATTGGCTGGGCCGCCTCATCTGACGGGCCGGCGCCGTCACGCCACCGCCTGAGCGGCGACCACCCACGTGTTGCAGTCGCCCATGGTCTCGGCGTAGAGCCCCCTCATCCCCCAGTACCGCAGCGAGTCGCGGCTTCCGTGGACCCCGTCGACCAGCATCGTCTCCAGGCGAGCGGTCCACGACGCGAAGTCCGCGGCGTCGAAACCCACGGACTCGTTGCGATAGGTCATGGCGCCGGACCAGCAGGTCGCCTGCAACTCAACGCGGCGCTCCACCTCATCGGAGGACTTCAGCCCCATCTTCACGTCCGTGATGCCGGCCAGCTTCTGCAGGTGGTGCCCGTACTCGTGATTGACCATCTCGTTGATGGACAGGTCCCACTCCCCCGCCATTCTCAGGTGGCGCGAGCCGAAATGAGCCGATCCCCCGCCCGTGGAGCAGTAGAAGGCAGGAGCCTCAAGATAGCCGCATTCGCTGGCGGTTCCGAGCCCATCGAAGAAGTGAAGTTCGGGGGGTTCCGTGGACCAGCCGAGACTCACGAGGTGCGGCGTCCAGGCCAGGTGCAGACATTCCCACTGCGCTGTCACGGCGCTACGCCACGCGGCCTCGTCAGCCACGACGCCCGGCTCGGGACAACCGACGAGGGCCGCGGGTTCCACCGCATCCAATGCCGTGGCCTGAGCCTCGTACAGCGGCGACTGGGGGTCCGCTGCGGGTAGCGCCGGCCATTCCTGCTCGGGGAGCTGCCACTGCAGCGCGCCCGCAGCGGGGTCCGCCGTCGCAGTGGGGCTCGGGGCTGCCGAGGTTCGGTCCGCTGCGATCGGTGGCCGGAGCAACTGCGCGGCAACGACGACGAGCGCGGCCGCGACCGTCACGCCCAATACCGCGGCCCCCAGCCGCATCCCGGGCGACATGACGGATCGTCCGCGTTGAGAGGCCGGATCAAGGGCACGTCTGGGGCTCGCCGCACTGCCCTGCGGCGAACCTGCTGCCCTGCGGGGGAGTTCGGCGATCAGCTGCCCCCTGGGACACGTGCGCCGGTCACAGGATGACCACCGCCAGGATCAGCAGCAGGATCGTCAGCAGTGAGATTCCGACGAGTCCCACTCCGATCGCCACCGGCACGAGATTGCGGGACTCGGCCACCCGCCCTGCAGGGGGCCCTCCCTGCTGAACGATCGCGGGCACGTCCACCGCTGCGGCCGGGAGCCGCTCGATGACCGGCACCAGGTCGCCGAGGACGCGTGCCCCATAGACGGTGTCCATCGCTGCGGCATAGTCGTCGTGCGTGATCCGACCGTCCGCGAAAGCGGCGTTGAGCCGCCTGTTGAGGGAGTCGCGCTCAACCTCATCGACCGGGTCGTTCGCCCGCTGCAGGTACTTCGAGGAGGGAGGTAGCGCCATGGGTCACATCATACGTGCGACCCCGGTTTCATCGCCTGAAAGCTCAGTCGCCGAGCGGCCCGAAGAGGTCGCCCAGGCGTTCCTCTCCCCCATCGGGTTCCGTGAGCACCCACAGGCCGCGCTCCGTGATCGCGACCGTGTTCTCCCAGTGCGATCCGCGGGAGCCGTCACGGCTGACCACGGTCCACTCGTCGTCGAGTTCGAGGGTTTGGTTGCTTCCGGTGGTGAGCATGGGCTCGATCGCCAAGGCCATCCCGACGCTCAGCCGGGGGGTGGGGCGCATGCGGTACCAGTTCGGCACGTCCGGTTCCATGTGCATCTCGGAGCCGATGCCGTGCCCGGTGTACTCCCGCAGCGTGCCGTAGCGCTCGGGCAGCCTCTTCACGTACGTTTCTATCGCGCGTGACACGTCGCCGACCCTGCCGCCGTCACGCATGGCACGCGCCCCCGCCCACATCGCTTCGCGCGTGGCGTCGATGAGGCGCGAGTCCTCGTCGGAGATCCGACCCACGGCGACGGTACGCGCAGCGTCCCCGTGCCATCCCTCGACGATTGCGCCGAAATCGATGCTGACGATGTCCCCCTCGGCGAGCACCCGCTCGCCCGGAATGCCGTGGACCAACTCGTCATTGACGGAGATGCACGCCACCCCCGGAAAGCCCGTGCCGTAGTCGGCACCGTAGTTGAGGAAGGATGAGTCCGCGCCGTGGCCGGCGAGCACATCCCGGCCGATGGCGTCCAACTCTGCAGTCGTGATCCCTGGTGCCGCCGCGGCGGTCATCGCGGCCAGCCCCTCCGCGACGACGAGGCCCGCGCGGCGCATGAGACGCAGCTGATCCGGCGTCTTGACCTCGATATTCACCGCTCGCGCACGTGTGCGTCGACCATGTCGAACATCCGCTCGCGCACGTCCTCGACGGACCCGGTGCCTTCGACGTCGACGAGCAGGCCCTTGCTCTCGTAGTGGAAGATGAGCGGCGCGGTCTGGCCCGCGTAGACCTCCATCCGCCGTCGAATGGTGTCGGCGTTGTCGTCGGCGCGACCTTCGAGGGCCGCACGCGTCAGGAGGCGTTCGACGAGGGCGTCGGGCTCAACATGGAGCGACACCACCGCGTCGAGCGACTGTCCGCGATCGGCGAGGTAGCGATCGAGGAAGTGCACCTGATGCATCGTTCGGGGAACCCATCCAGGAGGAATCCCCCGGCGCAGTCGTCCTCCGCCAAGCGGGAGGCGACGATCTCCTCGGTGACGTCGTCTGGAACGTACTCGCCGGCGTCGATGAGGGCCTTGACCTTGATGCCCAGGGGCGTCTGGTTGCGGATGTGGTGCCGGAAGATGTCTCCCGTCGAGATCGCGGGCACGCCGTAGCGTTCAGCCAGAGCTGTGGCCTGGGTGCCCTTGCCGGCACCCGGAGCCCCCATGATGAGTAGCCTCACCGCAGGAAGCCCTCGTAGTTGCGCTGCTGCAACTGGCTCTCGATCTTCTTGACCGTGTCAAGACCGACGCCCACGATGATGAGGATCGAGGTGCCGCCGAACGGGAAGTTCTGGTTGGCACCGACCGCCATGAACGCGATCGTCGGGATGAGTGCGATGGTCGCCAGGTAGAGCGAACCGGGCGCAGTCAACCGCGACAGCACGTAGGCGAGGTAGCGCTCAGTGGGCTTGCCCGCACGAATACCCGGGATGAAGCCGCCGTACTTCTTCATGTTGTCGGAGACTTCTTCAGGGTTGAAGGTGATCGACACGTAGAAGTAGCAAAACGCGATGATGAGGACGAACTGCACGAGGTTGTACCAGAAGCTCGACAGCATCCCCTGGCCTGCGAAGTTCTGCTGGATCCAGACGGACACCGCACCCTCGGGCCGGAAGGTGGCCCACAGCACGGGCAGGTAGAGGATCGACGTGGCGAAGATGACCGGGATGACGCCCGACTGGTTGACCTTGAGGGGGATGTACGTGGTGGATCCACCCACCAGACGACGACCGACCATGCGCTTGGCGTACTGGACGGGGATGCGCCGCTGCCCCTGTTCCACCCAGATGATGCCCAGCATGACCACGAGGCCGATCCCGATGACGAGGAAGAAGAGGAACCAGCCGACGGCGCCGGGGTGGCTCTGCTTGATGGCCCAGAGACCAGCGGGGAACGAGGCGGCGATCTGCGTGAAGATCATGATCGACATGCCGTTGCCGACTCCGCGTTCGGTGATCAGCTCACCCATCCACATGATGATGCCGGTGCCGGCGGTCATGACCAGCACCATGGTGATGAGCGGGAACAGCTCGTTGGTGTAGAGGATGCCGTCACAGCCGGGGAACAGCTGCCCGGTGCGCGCGAGCGTGACGAACGCCGTCGCGTTGAGGACGGCCAACACCAGGGTCAGATAACGGGTGTACTCCGTGATCTTGGCGGTGCCGGAGGCCCCCTCCTTCTTCAGCGCCTCCAACCGCGGGATGACCACGGTGAGCAGCTGGAGAATGATCGACGCGGTGATGTACGGCATGATGCCCAGCGCGAAGATGGTCAGCTGGAGCAGTGCTCCACCTGAGAACAGGTTGACCATGTTGTAGATGCCGGCGCTCTCGCCAGCCGTCGCCAGCGCAAGGCACTCGTCGATCCGGGCAATGTTGACGTTCGGCGACGGAATCGTCGAACCCAAGCGGAAGATGACAATAATGCCCAGCGTGAAGAGGATCTTCTTCCGAAGGTCCGGCGTCTTCAACGCGTTAGCGAAGGCGGAGAGCATCCGACCCTACTTTCGACGATAAGTACAGGAAAACACCGTGCTGAGCACGGCAACCAGCCAACCCTATCAAGGGGGCGGCGTGGGCCAAAACTAACCGACCCGCTGCCTGAGTGTTTGGCCTTGACACCTCGGCGCAGATGCAGCGACGGGGCGGACCGGCGAACCGGTCCGCCCCGTCGGAGCGAGTTTGACCTCAGGCGAGGGTCGCGGAGCCGCCGGCCCCTTCGATCTTCGCCTTGGCCGATCCCGAGAAGGCATCGGCGGTGACGTCGAGTGCGACATCGACGTCTCCGTTGCCGAGCACCTTGACGAGCGAGCCGGAGCGCACGGCACCGGCGTCGACCAGGTCAGCCACCGACACAGAGCCACCCTGCGGGAAAAGCTCGGCGAGACGGCCGACGTTGACGACCTGGTATTCGACGCGGAACGGGTTCTTGAACCCCTTCAGCTTCGGCAGGCGCATGTGGATGGGCATCTGGCCACCCTCGAAGTTCTGCGGCACGTTCTTGCGAGCGCCGGTTCCCTTCGTACCGCGACCAGCGGTCTTGCCCTTGGATCCCTCACCACGGCCAACACGGGTCTTAGCCGTCTTGGCGCCGGGGGCGGGGCGTAGATGATGCAGCTTCAGCGACATGGTCACTTCACCTCTTCCACGGTAACGAGGTGGGCCACTGCACGGATCATGCCACGGACCTCGGGGGTGTCCTGACGGACAACCGAGGCGCCGATGCGCTTGAGACCGAGAGTGCGCAGCGTGTCCTTCTGGTTCTGCTTGCCACCCACCCCAGACTTTGCCTGGGTGATCTTGAGGTCAGCCATCAGCTAGCCACCTCTTCCTTCTGCGCGCGCAGGAGGAACGACGGGACGACGTCCTCGACCGGCAGACCGCGACGCTTCGCCACGGCAGCAGGCTCTTCGAGCTGCTTGAGCGCGTCGACGGTGGCGTGCACCACGTTGATCGCGTTCGCGGAGCCGAGCGACTTGGCGAGCACGTCGTGCACGCCTGCGCACTCGAGAACGGCGCGAGCCGAACCACCTGCGATGACACCGGTACCGGGCGACGCGGGACGCAGGAGAACCACGCCCGCCGCCTTCTCACCCTGCACCGGGTGCGGGATCGTGCGCTGGATCAGCGGCACGCGGAAGAAGTGCTTCTTGGCCTCTTCCACACCCTTGGCGATAGCGGCCGGCACCTCCTTCGCCTTGCCGTAACCGACACCGACCATGCCTTCGCCGTCACCGACGACGACCAGAGCGGTGAAGCTGAAGCGCCGACCACCCTGCACGACCTTGGCGACGCGGTTGATGGTCACCACGCGCTCGAGGTACTTACTTTCTTCCTTGGGAGCCTGGCCACGACGATCGTCACGGCCACGACGCTCACCACCGGCACCGGAGCCCCGGCGCTGTTGGGTTTCACTCATCGCGAAATCCTTCCTTTCGTCGTTAGAAGCCGAGCCCGGCCTCGCGAGCGGAATCCGCGAGAGCCGCGATCCGCCCGTGGTACTTGTTGCCCGCACGGTCGAAGACGACCTGCTCGACGCCGGCAGCCTTCGCACGCTCGGCGATGAGAGCGCCGACCTTGCGAGCCTTGTCCGACTTGTCGCCCTCGGCGGAACGCAGGTCAGCCTCCATGGTGGAAGCGGACGCGAGCGTCCTGCCCTGGGTGTCGTCGATCACCTGAACGAACAGGTGGCGGGACGAACGGGTCACGACCAGGCGCGGGCGATCGCCCGAGCCGCTGATCTTCTTGCGTCCACGCAGCTGGCGGCGGGCCTTGGAGGCCGCCTTCGGTGCCAGCGACTTGGAGTTGCTAAGCGAAATGGCCATTGTTACTTACCAGCCTTTCCAGCCTTGCGGCGGACCTGCTCGCCCGCGTAGCGGACACCCTTGCCCTTGTAGGGCTCAGGCTTTCGGAGCTTGCGGATGTTGGCCGCTGTCTCTCCCACGAGCTGCTTGTCGATGCCGGACACCGAGAATCGGGTCGGGGTCTCGACGTTGAACGTGATGCCCTCAGGGGCGTTGATGACCACCGGGTGCGAGAAGCCGAGCGCGAACTCGAGCTGCTGCGGGCCCTTGGAGATGACTCGGTAACCGACACCGACGATCTCGAGCTTCTTCTCGTAGCCCTCGGTGACACCCGTGATCATGTTGTTGACCAGGGTGCGGGTGAGGCCATGCAGGGACCGGCTGAGGCGCTCGTCGTTGGGACGCGACACCTCCAGCTGGCCTTCGTCGTTCTTCTCGATCGTCAGCGGCTCGGCCACGGTGAGCGACAGGGAGCCCTTGGGGCCCTTGACGTCGACCTTGCGGCCGTCGAGCTTCACGTCGACACCGGACGGGATGGCGATGGGGAGTCTGCCAATACGCGACATAACTGTTTCTCCTTACCTTCGCCCGGTCACCAGACGTAGGCGAGGACTTCGCCGCCTACGGACTTGGCCTTGGCTGCCTTATCGGTCAGCAGGCCCTGCGAGGTCGAGATGATCGCGATGCCCATGCCGTTGAGCACCTTGGGGAGCTCGTTGGCCTTGGCGTAGACGCGGAGCCCAGGCTTGCTGATGCGGCGGATGCCGATGATGGAACGCTCGCGGGAGTCGCCGTACTTCAGCGTCAGCTTCAGCACCTGGCCAACCTGGCCCTCGACTTCGGTGAGCTCATAGTTCGAGATGTAACCCTCGGCCTTCAGGATCTCGGCGATTCCCACCTTGATCTTCGACGACGGCATGGTCGTCTCTTCGTGATACGCCTGATTGGCGTTACGCAGACGCGTGAGCATGTCTGCGATCGGATCAGTCATGGTCATGACTTGTTGTCCTCATTTCTCGCGCTGGTTTCCGTGGAGTGGACCTTGCGCAACTCAAAACTTCTGTTCGGGGTGGGGGTCACCAAGACGACTTGGTCACGCCGGGCAGTTCGCCCGCGTGTGCAAGTTCACGCAGGCAGATGCGGCAGAGACCAAACTTGCGGTAGACCGAGTGGGGTCGGCCGCAACGCTGGCAACGCGTGTAAGCGCGCACACCAAACTTCGGCTTGCGGGACTGCTTGACCTTGAGTGCTGTCTTCGCCATGGGTCAGCTCACTTCTTCTTCTTGTAGAACGCAGGGCCACGCTTGGACTTCTGCTTCTTCGGGTCGTCGACTGCCTTGAAGGGAAAGCCGAGGTGCTTCAGCAGCGCACGGCCCTCTTCGTCGTTGTCGGCGGACGTCACGAAGGTGATGTCCATGCCGCGAACGCGATCGATCTTGTCCTGGTCGATCTCCAGGAACATGACCTGCTCCGAGAGCCCGAACGTGTAGTTGCCGTTACCGTCGAACTGGCGACCGTTGAGGCCACGGAAGTCGCGGATACGGGGCAGAGCCAGGGTCAGGAGACGGTCGGCGAACTCCCACATCCGGTCACCGCGGAGGGTGACGTGGCAGCCGATCGGCATGCCCTCACGGAGCTTGAACTGGGCGATCGACTTGCGCGCCTTCGTGACGGCGGGCTTCTGGCCGGTGATGGCGGTGAGGTCCTTGATGGCGCCCTCGATGATCTTCGAGTCGCGCGCGGCCTCGCCGACGCCCATGTTCACAACGATCTTGACCAGACCGGGGATCTGCATGACGTTGTCGTAGGAGAACTCCTCCTGCAGAGCAGGAACGATGGTCTCGCGGTACTTGGCCTTCAGGCGGGGCATCGTCGTGGTGGTGGCGGTGTCAGTCATCAGAACTCCTCACCGGTCTTGCGGGCGATGCGCACCGAGCGCTGCGCGGTGTACTCGGAGCCGTCGGGACGGCGCTTGGTGACGTCGACGCGCTTGTAGCCAACGCGCGTGACGACCTCCTTGCCGTCGACCTTGACCACGGGCTGGACGTTCGAGACGTGAATCGGCGCCTCGACGTTGATGATGCCGCCCTCGACCCTGCGGCCCTGAGCGGTCTGCGACTCGCGACGGTGCTTCTTGACGAGGTTGACGCCCTGCACGGTCACGCGCTGCGTTTCGGGGTGCACTGCGATGACCTCGGCCACCACGCCCCTGTCCTTGCCAGAGATGACCTTGACGCGGTCACCCTTCTTCACATGGAGGGTAGCCATGGTCAGATCACCTCCGGGGCGAGAGAGACGATGCGCATGAACTTCTTCTCGCGAAGCTCACGGGCAACGGGGCCGAAGATACGGGTGCCACGGGGCTCGCCGTCAGTCTTCAGGATGACCGCTGCGTTCTCGTCGAACTTGATGTAGGAACCGTCGGCGCGCCGACGCTCCTTCTTGGTGCGGACGATGACGGCCTTGACCACATCGCCCTTCTTGACGTTGCCGCCCGGGATCGCGTCCTTGACGGTGGCGACGATGGTGTCGCCGAGGTAGGCGTAGCGGCGCTTCGAGCCACCGAGAACGCGGATGCAGAGGATTTCCTTCGCACCAGTGTTGTCGGCGACCTTCAGTCGCGACTCCTGCTGGATCATTACTTCTCCTTGTCTCACCGGTTCCCTGGCAGGGCCTTGCGAAACTAGAAACCGACCCCCTGGATTTTGCCAGGAGGCACCCGTCAGCTCGAGAGAGTGAAGGGCACGTGTATACCCGGAAAAGGTCCCCCCGAAGGGGCACAGTTCCAAGGCAACCGGTTCAGTCTAGCTGTAGACGTCCCCGGCGGCGAAATCGCCTTCAGCGTCAGCGACGTCCCCGACCGCGACCGGTCGAGGCAGAGAAGGCTGCGGCCCCACCTGTCCCGACGGGCTGCGCCGACCGTGAGCGGGGCTGACCCTGACGGCGGCCCGACGGCGCATCGCCCTGGGCTGCGCCGCGGGGGCGCTCAGACCTGCTCTGGGCACGCCCTTCGGTACGGTTGGCACCCCTCCCCTGCTCGGCTCCGCGCGAGCGGTCACCTGCGGGGTTGCGCCGGCGTCCGCCGGTGGGCTGCTGGGGCTCCGGCTTGACCAGTCCGCCAGGGAACGTGCGCTCCCCGGGTGCGATCTCGACGAGAACGGGGTGGCGCTCGTCGGCGCGCGTGATGGTGGGCTTGACCCCCGCCTTGCGGGTGAGGTCGCGGACGTCGGAGCGCTGGGCATCGAGCATCAGCGTCACGACCGTGCCCTCGGCTCCGGCGCGGGCGGTACGGCCGCTGCGGTGGGTGTAGGCCTTGTGCTCGACCGGCGGGTCGGCGTGGATGACCAGGCCGACGTCGTCGACGTGGATACCGCGTGCGGCGACGTCCGTCGCGACGAGCGTCTGCGCCGTCCCGGCGTGGAACGCGGCCATGGAGCGCTCACGCTGGCCCTGGCTCATGTTTCCCTGCAGTTCGACGGCGGGCACGCCCGCGGCATTGAGTTGCTTGGCCAGCTTCTTGGCGCGGTGCTTGGTCCGCGTGAAGACCACCGAGCGTCCTGGGGCGGCGGCCAGGTTCACCAACACGGGCAGGTGCGCATCGTTCGAGACGTGGAGCACGTGGTGGTGCAGCGTCGGCACAGGGGACTCTGCGGAGTCCGCCTCGTGGACCTTGGGCTGGTGCAGGAACTGCTTGACCAGCGTGTCGACGGCCTTGTCCAGCGTCGCGGAGAACAGCATGCGCTGGCCGGTCTGGGGAGTCGCCCCCAGCAGCCGGCGCACAGACGGGAGGAATCCGAGGTCGGCCATGTGGTCGGCCTCGTCGAGGATTGTGATCTCGATCGCGTTCAAGGTGACGAACCCCTGGGCGATGAGGTCCTCGAGCCGGCCCGGGCAGGCGACGAGCACGTCCACGCCACGGGTCAGCGCCGCGACCTGCGGGCGCTGGTTCACCCCGCCGAAGATGGTTCGCGAGGTCAGCCCCGCTGCCTCAGCAAGCGGTGCGAGGGCTTCGTCGATCTGTGTGGCGAGCTCGCGGGTGGGGGCGAGGATGAGGGCGCGGGGGCGCTTCGGGGCGCGCTTCGTGCCCGATTCGGTGAGGCGGGCCACCATGGGCAGCAGGAAGGCGTAGGTCTTACCGGAGCCCGTGCGTCCGCGGCCGAGCACGTCGCGCCCGCTCATGGAGTCGGGCAGCGTCGCCGCCTGGATCGGGGTCGGGGTGGTGATGCCGCGAGCCTCGAGGACTGCAGCAAGGTGAGTGGGCACGCCGAGCGCGCGAAAGGCCGATGAGGTCATGGTGTGGGTCTCCCTGGTGGGGCGATGCAGCGGTTCTGCCCGGCGCGGTGATGACCGCAGCGCGATGGCATCGTAAGAATGAAATCTATGGGGCCCGGAGCAGAACATCCCGAGCGCTGTGCAGCAGTCTACCGTGCGCACGGCCGGATTCCCGCATCGATGCTTCGCGGGCCTGGCAGACTCGGCGTATGACTAAGCGCAGAATCCTCATCACTGGGGCCAACGGTGGCGTGGGGACCCTCCTGTCGGAGCGGCTCCGAGACGAGTACGAGCTCATCCGGCACGCCCACAGGCCCGACGAGAACGATCCAGATCTGCTTGCGGCCGACCTGGTCGACTACCCGGCGGTGCTCGCCCTCATGGACGGCGTCGACACCGTTGTGCACATGGCGGGAGCCGCTTCCCCGGAATCGTCCTGGGACGCAGTGCTCAACGCCAACATCATCGGCGTGCGCAACGCGCTCGAAGCGGCCCGCGAGGCGGGGGTCCGGCGCTTTGTCTTCGCCTCGTCGAACCACGTCATGGGCATGTACGACCGCGACGAGGAGTGGCCCGTGTACCCGCATATGCTGCCGCGACCGGATTCGCTCTACGGGGTGTCGAAAGCGTTCGGGGAGACGATCGGTCGCTACTACCACGACGAGTTCGGTCTGGAGTTCATCGCGCTGCGCATCGGCTGGATATCGGATGATCCGGACGCGGGAGCCGACGTCGACCTGCTGAGGGCGATGTGGCTGAGCTACGACGACACCGTCGACGTGGTGCGCTCCGCGATCGAGGCGGACGTCACGTTCGGGCTGTACTACGCGGTCTCCGACAACCCACACCGCCGGTGGTCGACGACCAACACGCGCCTGGAGCTCGGGTACCGCCCCGCGCACGACGTGACGCGCCACTCATCGAGGCCCGAGAACCCGGACGAGCCGACCCCGGACGACTGGCCAAGGAACTCGTAGTCGGAGGCGGCCGCGCCGACTAGCGATCGATCCCGTCGAGCTCCAGGCTCGGCCACACGACGTTCTTCGCCAGCGGCAACTGATGCGATGCGCTCTCAAGGATGTGCATGAGGTAGCCGCCGGTGTTGATCAGCGCGATGACGTCACCGGCCGCCACGCCGTGCGGGAAATGCATCCGCCGACGCAGAATGACCTCGTCCTCGATGCAGTAGGCACCGACGAGGAATCCGTCGAGGGGCTCTCCCGGGGCGTTGGTCCTTACCAGGACGGGGTCGACCATGAAGTCGTCGGAGGTGGAGCGGCACTGGGTGCGGTTCATCTCCAGACCGATGAGCGGCACCCCGTCGCTGCGGCGCTTGATGAAAGCCACGCGGGCGAGAGTCACTCCGCAGCCGTCGGCGAGGCTCCGGCCAGGTTCGAGGTGCAGCGCCAGCCCCGCCCGACGCAGGAGGCCTGCGCACGTGTCTCCACTCTCGGGGCGGGCGGAGAGCAGCTCGCGGAGCCACTCGCCCCGCGTCGGGGCCTGGTAGTAGGGGTAGACGGTGCCGAGCCGGTGATCCCGCCACGTGATGGACTCCGGCTCGCCACCCGCCCCCAGGACGTCCCAGAACTCACGCCACTGGGTCTCGTCGGTGAGGTAGCTCATCGGCACTCCCCCTCCCAGATCGAGGAAGGTCGGAGCATGGCCGAGACTCCGCAGCTCATCTGCCATCCGGACGGACTCCGCTATCGCCGTGGCCCGGTCGGCCACGGCGTACCCGTGGAGGTGGACGTGGAGGCCGGTGACGCTGACTCCCGGCTGAACCTCAGACAGCGCCGCGATCCAGGTGTCACGCAGTTCCCCGAAGCGGGTGGGAGGGACCCCGGAGGCGGGGTCTGGAGCCAGCCGGGGGGCGACGGCGACAAGCCTCCCGGGGGAGGCGAGGCGCTCGATTCGACGTAGTTCGGACACGTGGTCGACGGAGATCGTCGCGCCGCTGTCCGCGGCGAGGGCGAGCAGCTGATCGGTTTTGACCGCGGCGCTGACGATGATCCTGGCGGGAGGCATGCCCAGATCCAGCACCTGACGGAGTTCGGCGTGGCTGGCGACGTCCACACCGTGACCGTCCTCGATCGCACGCTTCACAAGGGCGTGGGTCTTGTTCGCCTTTCGCGCGAAAAAGACCCTGGTCTCAACGCCGGACTCTCGGCCCGCGGCAACGAGCTCCGCGGCGTTTCTCCCGAGCGGCGAAGGGTCCAGGACGTTGACCGGGGACCCGAACTGGTCCAGTAACCCCGTGACGGTCTCTGGATCACCCAGCAGTTCGTCCATCCAGGGCTCGCGCCGCCCCGTGAGTGGGGGCGCTCCGTGCACTGCGGTGTTCATTGGCTACCTTTCTGGGTGATGCGGCGCGCCCACAGGTCAACAGCTGGGTGAAGCGCGCGGTTGAGGGTGTCGTTGCCGATGACCACATCTTCGGTGGCGCGTCCGATGCAGGCCAGACCGGGCACCGGCACGCCATCGCGGTCGAGGCAGTTGGCGTCCGGGGCCACCGCCACTCCGCGACGGCCCGCCGGGGAGACGATCACCCCGTCGTCGACCAGTCTGCCGACCAGCGATCCGGGGACCACCCCGGGGGGAGGCAGCACGGCGTCGACGATCACGTCGGGCGCTGCTGGGAGGCCGATCGGGGAGGCGCCGTCGAAGTGCGCCCGCTCGAGGGATGTGGGATCAATGAGGCCGGCCTCGATGAGGGCCAGGATCTTGGCGGCATTCACCGGGGGCGGCCCGAAGGCCACTCGCTCCAGCGTGCTGGCGAGCCGGGCGAACGGGGCGAACCCCTCGACGGTCCCTTCGAAGCGGTACCGCAGGGCGTCGTAGAGCCCACGCCAGGCGTGCCCCAAGGCCCAGGAGGTGCCGGGATCGGAAGAGCCCGCCACTGCGGTGAGACGCTGGCGCAGCGCCTCCGTGGCATCGCCCCGGCCGGGGTCGAGCAGGCTCGCCAGCCGGTCCGGGTCCGCCCCCAGCGCCACCGCCGTGGTGTGCACGGCCCCGAGCGACGCCGTCGGGGTCTCCGCACTCAACACTGCGGCCCTGCCGACGCGCAGGATCTCGGGGTCGGCCTCGGCCAGCAGGGTTCCCGGCTGGGGTTTCGGATCCATCCACCGCCCGGAGCGGCCCACCGGCCACAGTGTGCGCGGTTCCCGGCCTGAGCGCTCGTAGGCCAGGCCCGTCGCCCAGTCGCCGATGAACCTTCCCCCGCGACCCTCGGTGAGCGCCAGCGCTGCGTCGATGAAGGTGAGCGCCGCGCCGCGGAAGGCCACTCGGCACCCCGGCGGGACGTCGTCCTCGCCCAGCCACCGCTGGACCGGAAAAACGGCGGGGATAACCCCGTCGCCGTGAAGTTGTCCCGGCCAGCTCCCTTCATGCCCGGTGGCGAGCAGGACCTCGTCGAAGATCTCTCCGTCCACGACCCAGCCGGCTCCGGACGCGGCGAGCTCGGCGACGTTCAGGCTGCGGTGAGCGAGCAAGGATCCGCTCGGCGTCTGCTGGTTCAGCCATCCCCAGAACCAGCCGAGATAGCGTCCCACGAGGGCCCGCGGCGGAAACGGCTCCAACGGTTCGCGCTCGCCCGTGGACAGCCTCCAGGCGTTGAAGGATGGGATGGTGTCTTCTCCTGGCCAGGCGGCGGAGACGACGGCGGAGTTGACGTTGAGCCTCAGATACTCCGGCTGCGTAGGGTCGTAGGCGGCCCCCACCCCCGGGTCGCGGGGATCGAAGAGGACGACGTCGAGGCACGTCCCCGGCGCGGCGTGTGCCCAGAGTCGCTCCACTGCGAACAGCCCGCGGGGCCCGGCTCCGACGATGGCGACCCTCATGGGGCGGCGGCGAAGTCGGCCACCCGTGCCCGGAGCTCAGCGCGCGTGACCTCGAAGGTTCGGCACACCCAGTCGTCGTCGTAAACGGTGTCGAGGTAGGGCATGCCCCCATCGTGCACCATCACCACGACAGTGCTGCCCGCCGGGAGGTTGGCATAGTCAGCGCGCAGCGCCGAGATCACCGCTCCGGTCGAGGCTCCGGCCAGCAGACCCTCGGTGAGCGTCAGCGCGCGGGCCCCGATGACCGCACTGAGGTCGTCGACGCGCGCGACGCGGGCGGGGCTGGAGTACTGGGAGAGCGGCGGCACGAAGCCCGCGCCATAGCCTGACAACATCCTGCGGCCGCGAGTGCCTCCGAAGAGGACGGACCCCTCGGCGTCGACGGCCACCACATCGGTGCGCAGGGCTCGCTCGCCCACCACGCGAAGGCAGCCACCGACCGTGCCGGTCGTGCTGGTCGCCACATAGAGCAGGTCCGGCTCCCCCGCCTGCTCAAGGATCTCCCGCATGGTGCCGTCCGCGTGGGCCCTGATCGCCGCAACGTTGGAGTACTGGTCGAGCGTGATGGCGCCCGGGATCGACCCGAGCAGTTCCCGCACCCGGGCGAGTCTGGCGACAAGCCAATCCCCGGTCTCAGGGTCCGGCTCCGCGATCCGGTGGACGCGGGCCCCGTAGGCCTCGATCGCCGCGATCGTGCGGGCGTTGGCCCTGGGGTCGACCACGCACTCGAATGAGAACTCAAGCAACGCGCTGAGACGAGCGCAAGCCATCGCGAGGTTGCCCGAGCTCGACTCGACAACGACGGTCCCAGGCTTCAGCCGGCCACTCTCCCAGGCCTCTCGGACGATGCCCAGAGCAGAGCGGTCCTTGGCGCTTCCCGTCGGGTTGCGATTCTCCAGCTTCCCGAAAACCCGGACGTCCGGCCTGCGGAAGAGGCGCTCCAGGGAGGCCAGCGGCGTAGACCCAACGTCCGCCCCGATGGAGGCTGGGAAGCGTGCGCTGCTCATGCGCCGACACCGGAATTCACCCTCACACACTAGCGCCGAGCCGGATCCCCGGGTTCACCCGCGAGGGTGCAGACGATCATCTGCATTCCTTGGACAGTGCATACCCCCAGGGGTAGCATGGCGGGCATGAGAGAAGTCGATATCCCTACGCTCCGCGCTGCGCTCGACCAGGGTGCGTTCCTGCTGGACGTGCGTGAACCGCACGAGTACGAGGAGGTGCACGTCCCCGGCGCCGTCCTCATTCCCCTCGGCCAGGTGGCCGACCGGGTTGACGAGCTACCCGAGGATGTCTGGGTCATCTGCCGCAGCGGCGTCCGCAGCCTGAAGGGGGCCGAGGCGGTAGCGGCGTCGGGCCGTAGCGCCTGCTCCGTCGCGGGCGGCACCCTCGCGTGGATCGACGCCGGGCTCCCCGTCGCCACAGGAACCCAGCCCAACTGACCGCCAGGAGACTGATCATGCCCACCATTCACACCATTGAGACCAAGTCCCTCGGGGACCGGAGCTACCTCGTCCACGACGGCGACGTCGCCTTCGTCATCGACCCGCAGCGCGACATCGAACGTGTGCTCAAGCTCGCCACTGACGAGGGCGTTCGCATCGAAGCCATCTTCGAGACCCACATCCACAACGACTACGTCACGGGCGGCTATGCTCTGGCGCAGCAGGTCGGAGCCAAGTACTACGTCAACGGCGACGACGACGTGAGCTTCGAGCGCACGCCCATCGCCGACAAGGACGTTATCGACGTCGGTTCCATGAAGGTGCAGGCCCTGCTCACGCCCGGGCACACGTTCACGCACCTCTCCTACGCCCTCCTGGACGACGCAGAGCCTGTGGTCTTCACCGGCGGATCCCTCCTCTACGGAGCGACCGGGCGCCCTGACCTGCTCGGCAAGGAGCATGCCGAGGCGCTGGCCCGTCATCAGCACGCCTCCGCCCACAGGCTGGCGAGCGAACTCCCGGACGAGACCCAGATCATGCCGACCCACGGCTTCGGCTCGTTCTGTTCCGCGACCCCGACCACCGGGGATTCCTCGACCATCGGGCTCGAGAAGAAGCAGAACCCCGCCCTCACCCAGGGTGAGGAAGAGTACGTCGAAGCTCTCCTCGCCGGCCTCGACGTCTTCCCCGCCTACTACGCACACATGGGGCCCGCGAATGCCTCCGGCCCTGACGCTTCGGACCTCTCCCCGGTTCACCGCGCCGACAAGCAGGAGCTCCGCGCCCGCCTGGAAGCCGGCGAATGGCTGGTTGACCTGCGCACCCGCACCGCCTTCGCGGCCGGGCACGCACCCGGCACCTACAACATCGGCCTCGACGGACAGTTCTCGACCTACCTGGGTTGGCTGATCCCGTGGGGAACGCCGGTGACACTGCTGGGCGAGTCGGAGGAGCAGGTGGCTGAAGCTCAGCGCGAAATGACCCTCATCGGTATCGACCGCGCCGCGGCGTCGGCGACGGGCGGGCCGTCGGACTGGACCGACGACGAATTGGGGACACTGACCCGCGCAACATTTGCCGATCTGGCCCAGGTCAAGCACCACCGCGAGGTGGTCATCCTCGACACCCGCCGCAAGCAGGAATGGGACGAATCCCACATCGAGGGCGCCGTCCACATCCCGCTCCACGACATCCTCAAGAGGATGGATGAGGTTCCCGACGGCGAGCTGTGGGTGCACTGTGCCGGCGGTTACCGGGCGTCGATCGCCTCGTCGATCCTCCAGGCAGCGGGCAAGACCGTCGTTCATGTGGATGACAGCTTCGATGAGCAGGCGCGGGCGGCCGGGCTGACGCTCGTCTGATGGCCTGGCCCTGGGCGATCCCCCTCGGCCTCCTGATTGGCGCCGTGCTCGGCGCCATCGGGGGCGGAGGGGCGATCCTCACTGTCCCTGCCCTCATCTACATCTTCGGGCAGGGCGCTGGCGCCGCGACCACCGGCGCGCTCATCATCGTTGGCTTGACGTCACTGGTCGGGGTGATCCCCCACCAGCGCGATGGCAACGTCAGATGGCGGGAGGGACTCACCTTCGCGCTCCTTGGGATCGCCGGAGCTGCGGCCGGGTCCATCGCGTCGGTTCGCGTCCCAGATACGGTGCTCACCGCCGCGTTCTCGGTGCTGATGCTGGTGGTCGCCGCCGTCATGCTTCGACGCCTCCGGGGCACCCGCCCGGATCCGCAACGTAAGGGGTGGCTGGCGGTGATCGCGACCGCGACGGCGGTGGGCCTCCTGACTGGGTTCTTCGGCGTAGGCGGCGGCTTCGCGATCGTGCCGGCGCTGACACTGGTTCTGGGATTCTCCATGCCCGCAGCGGTCGGGACGTCTCTCTTGGTGATCAGCATCAACGCCGCCACGGCCCTTGGCACCCGGCTGCTCGGTGGCACAGGAGGTCTGGACTGGCCCCTGCTCCTGGCGTTCAGCGTCACCGCGGCCGCGGGCAGCCTCCTAGGGGCCCGGGTCGGCAAGAGGCTCGGCCCCCGGGTCCTGACAATCTCGTTCGTCGTCCTCATGATTGCCGTAGGGCTATTGATGGCGGCGGGCAGCATCCCCGAACTGCTCTGACGGGCCTGACGGTCCTCCATTTCCCCCTGAGTTTGCGAGGGACGTCCGACCGTCCCCGTCGCTTCTCTGAGGGCCCACGAGAGGTGACATTCAGCGACATGTACGACCACTGTGGTCCCGCGTGTCACCAAACTGCCCCTTTCAGAGTGGGTAAGGAGAAGCCCCACTTCCAGGTGAGGGAGACGGGAGAGGCCAACCGCTTTAGAGGCCGGCTGGGCCGGGGGTTATCAACAACGACAAGACACGGCGGGAAAACCACTCGTCCGGTGACGACACTGCAATCGCGGCCCGCTGGAGGCCGCTCGGAACTGTAGGAGTTCACGTGCGCAGGCTCACCGTATTCGTCATTCTCATCGGGCTACTGATGGCTCTTCTCGCGGGCGGACAACAGGCCCAGGCACGGCCACAAGACGGTCACCTCACAGGCTCGGGACACTGGGTGGATCTGCCCGGGACCGGGCGGTCATGGTACGGAGCCCAACACCTCGGTCCGGCCGTCGCCTACTGCGCCGACCTGATGTCCGCCCCGCCGCGCACGGCAAGCGCCTGGGTCGCGGCGCCCCTGGGGGCGCCGATCAGCAAACAGGCAGGCTTGGCCCAGGGAAAGCTTCTTCCACACGGCGAAGGCGGCGCTGACCTCAATGAACGCGAGCGAGCGGAACTGGCGTGGGTGCTGAGTCGTACCGGGCACTCCCCCTCCCCAGACCTCGGCGCGGCTGTCGAGCACTTCGTCCGGCTACGCACAGTCGGCGACGCCGCCCAGGAACGCAGAGAGGCCATTAGATGGCAGGCAGTAACTCAGAGTCACCCAGGAGCTCAGAAGGAGTTCGACCGCATCACGCGGGAAGCCACCCGCTACGCCGGACCCTACTCCGCGAAGCTCGTCTGGGCGAAGCGCCCCTCGCTCGACGATGTGCACGGGACGCTGATGGTGGAGGTGAGGTCGCACGCGGGTCACTCGGTCAAGCACCTGCCTCTCAGCGCAGCCGGCGATGGTGACCTCGTCGTCGACAGTGCCGACCCAACCACCGGACCGACCGGTCTCGCCCTCGTCCACGTGACCCTCGAGGCCCCTCAGATCGCCAGCACCCGGGGGGCCGTCTCCGTCACGGTCTCAGGTCTGCCTGCCGTATCCCCTGAGCTCCATGTTCCTGCCGAGGCGACGGTCCAACGTCTGCTCGTTGCGGCCCCGGACACACGCCTGACCGCCACGGCCACCACTGAGCTGACCCCGCAGTTTCGGCCGAAGGTCACCACGCGTACCCGAGACATCGTCGCGGTCAGTGGGGAGCCTGCGGTCGACATCATCTCGGTTGAGGGAGGCCGCCCCGGAGCCGTCTTCGACGGCAGCACCAGCCTTTACGGACCGTTCGCCAGCCTCGAGGCGCTCAAGGCCGGCTCCCCCGAGGACGCAGCTGTCGTGGGCACCGCCAGTTTCACGGGACGCTACGACAACCAGGGCAACGCCGAGGTGGCTTCAGAGGCCCTCGTCTTCCCCGCGCCCGGGTACTACACCTGGGTTGAGAGCTTGTCCCCGGCCGAATTCGTGACGCCACCCCAGCCGCCCCAATGGCCGCAACTGCCGGAAACCAGCCTGGTCATCGATCCGGCCGTGTCCACGACGCTGACTCCACACCGTCACGCCAAACCGGGTGTGGAGGTCAGCGACACCATCCACCTCGCGGGCGTCCCAGGACGTCTCGTGCCCGACGGGTCGACCTTGATGGTGACCGCCAGTGGACGCGTCGCAGGGCCCATCGAGCCGCTCGCCGGTAGGGATGGCGCTCTCTCTTGCGATGGACTGGACTGGTCCACGGCGCCCACGATCAGCGCCTACCGGGACGAGGTCGTGGCCACCGACCGCCTCGCGGGCCTGGCACCAGCCAGGCTGGAGTCCCCAGGCTGCTACTCCGCCGAGACCACCCTGGCGATCCAGCACCCGTCACGACCGCCCTTGGTCGTGGAGCATCCCCTGGGCCATCCCGACCAGACGATCCTCGTCACAGCCCCAGATCCTGAGCCGGAGCCTGCGCCGAGCGCGCCCGCGACCCCGACACCCACGCCGACTCAGCCGTCGCGTCCGACAACTCCTGCGCCCGAGCCCGAGAAGCCGGGCCTTCCGTCGACCGGGCGCTGAGGCCACAGCCATACTGAGGACCCTGCCTCGGGCAGACTATGCACCCATGAGAACCCAGAGCCTTCGCCTCGTCCTGCTGGCGATCCTCAATTCGATCGTGCAATTTCTCGGGGTGATGCTGTGGCGTTGGCCCATCGGAAACGTCTTCCTCCTGTTCTGGGTGGAGAACGTCATCATCACCATCATGTCCATCGCCCGGGTCGCAGCGGTCCCGCGCGGAGACGGCGGTGAGCTGGCGGGCAAACTGATCGCGTCGTCCGTGCTGGCCATCTTCGCGGTGGTGCACGGGGCGTTCACCGTCGCGCTCGCACTGGCGACGGGATTGAACCTCGGGGCCGCCTTCTTCGCCGTGCCCGTGGTCGTGCTCATTCTGCGGTACGCGGTGGAGGCACTGGGCTGGTTCGGTCCGCGCGCGCCTCGGCCGTCCTCGATCGATGACGGCTACCGCTTCGCCCTCCGGAGAATCGTCACGCTCCACATCGCCATCATGGCCAGTTGGTTCGTGCTGGTCTTCGGGATCATCCGCCTGGTGCAGGACGGAGGAGCAGCGGCACCGCTCGGCGCCTCGCTGCCGCTCGTGGCGCTGGCAATCCTTCTCCTGGCCAAGACCGTGTCGGAGATCTCGTCGCTCCGCGGCCAGGCAGCGGTGCAACCGGCTCCATCCCCGTAGAGCCGCACGATACGACAAGAGCGGCCCTCCCCTTCGGGGTGGGCCGCTCCTGTTGTGCTGGTGACTACTTGGCGCGCTCGACGATTTCGACGAGACGCCAGCGCTTCTGCGCCGACAGCGGACGGGTCTCCATGACCCGAACGCGGTCGCCGGTGTTGGCGTCGTTGTTCTCGTCGTGGGCCTTGACCCGCGACGACTTGGTCATGACCTTGCCGTACAGCGGGTGCTTCACGCGGTCTTCGACGAGGACGACGATGGTCTTGTCCATCTTGTCGCTGACGACGACCCCGGAGAGCACCTTGCGGCGGCTGCGCTCTGCAGTGGTGGTTTCTTCACTCATGTTCACTTCTCCTGTGCGGCCGGCTCGTCAACGATGCCGAGGTTGCGCTCCTGCAGCACGGTGTAGATGCGCGCGATGTCCTTGCGGACGTTGCGCAGCCGGCTGCTCGACTCCAGCTGGCCGGTGGCCGCCTGGAAGCGGAGCCCGAACAGCTCCTCCTTCAGCTCAACGACCTTGGCGTTGAGCTGGTCACGCGACAGACCACGGAGGTCGTGTGCGGTGAGAGACTTACTCATCAGATGTCACCTGCTTCGCGCTTGATGAAGCGTGCCTTGAAAGGCAGCTTGTGGATGGCCAGACGCATGGCCTCTCGGGCCACATCCTCCGGGACGCCGGAGAGCTCGAAGAGCACGCGGCCCGGCTTGATGTTGGCGACCCACCACTCGGGCGAGCCCTTGCCGGAGCCCATGCGGGTTTCGGCCGGCTTCTTGGTCAGGGGACGGTCCGGGTAGACGTTGATCCAGACCTTACCGCCACGCTTGATGTGGCGGGTCATCGCGATACGAGCCGCCTCGATCTGCCGGTTGGTCAGGTACGACGACTCGAGCGCCTGGATTCCGTACTCACCGAAGGCCAGCCTGGTGCCACCCTTGGCCGCGCCATCCCGCTTGGGGTGGTGCTGCTTACGGAACTTAACTCGACGAGGAATCAGCATGATCAGGCTCCTGCGTTCTCAGTTGCGGGCGCAGCCTGCTCGGCTGCGTCGGCGCGGCGTCGACCGCCGCGCTCGGGACGGTCCCCACGACCCTCGCCGCGAGCCGGACGACGGCCCGGACGCTGACGGTTGCCGGGGGCGGAGGCGCGGGCGGCCTTCTGGGCGGCGCGCTCGGCACGAGTGCCTGCGACGTCACCCTTGTAGATCCACACCTTGACGCCGATGCGACCGAACGTGGTGCGGGCCTCGTAGAAGCCGTAGTCGATGTCCGCGCGGAGCGTGTGCAGCGGCACCTGGCCGTCGCGGTAGCCCTCGGAGCGGGACATTTCCGCACCACCGAGTCGGCCGGAGCACTTGATGCGGATGCCCTTGGCACCAGCCCGCATCGCGGTCTGCTGAGCCTTGCGCATCGCGCGGCGGAACGCCACGCGGGCACCGAGCTGCTCGGCGACGCCCTGGGCGACCAGCTGCGCGTCGATCTCCGGGTTCTTCACCTCAAGGATGTTCAGCTGAACCTGCTTGCCGGTGAGCTTCTCCAGCTCGGCGCGGACGCGCTCGGCCTCGGCACCGTTACGGCCGATGACGATGCCCGGACGGGCAGCGTGCAGGAAGATCGTCACACGCTCGGAGCGACGCTCGATCTCGATCGAGGACACGCCGGCGCGCTCAAGGTTCTTGGTCAGGTACTCCCTGATCTTGACGTCCTCACCGACGAACTCCGAGTACTGCTTGTCGCTGTACCAGCGGGTCGTGTGGTCGGTGGTGATGCCGAGACGGAAGCCGTTCGGGTTGATCTTTTGGCCCATTATCAGGCTCCCTTCGTCTCGCGGGGTTCGACGACCACGGTGATGTGCGACCCACGCTTGAGGATGCGGCTGGCCGAACCCTTGGCGCGGGGGCGAATACGACGGAGCGTCACGCCCTCGTCGACGAACGCCTTGGAGATGTACAGGTCGTCGGACCGCAGCGCCTCAGCCGACTCCGCGTTGGCGATCGCCGAGGCGACCACCTTGTAGACCGGCTCGGAAGCGGCCTGCGGGGCGAACTTGAGTGCGACCAGGGCGTCCTTGACGTCCATGCCGCGGACCAGATCGACGACGCGACGGACCTTGGTGGGGCTCATCCGGACGTGGCGCGCGATGGCGTACGAGCCAGGACGATCCCCGAGCAGGGTCTCGCGACGACGGCTGTTGCCGTTCTCGTTGCTCATAGTTGAATCAGTTCCTTTTCTCGCGCCTCAGCGGCGACGGGCCTTCTTGTCGTCCTTCACGTGCCCCTTGAAGGTGCGCGTGGGAGCGAACTCGCCCAACTTGTGACCGATCATCGACTCGGTGACGAACACCGGGATGTGCTTGCGACCGTCGTGCACCGCGATGGTGTGCCCGAGCATCTCGGGAATGATCATCGAGCGGCGCGACCAGGTCTTGATAACGTTCTTCGTGCCCTTTTCGTTCTGCACGTCCACCTTTTTCTGCAGGTGGTCGTCGACGAAGGGGCCCTTCTTCAGGCTGCGTGGCATAGTTCTTCAGGCTCCCTATCAGCGCTTCTTACCGGTCTTGCGACGGCGGACGATCAGGCGGTTGCTCGCCTTGTTCTTGTCGCGGGTGCGGCCCTCAGGCTTGCCCCACGGCGATACGGGGTGACGGCCACCGGAGGTGCGGCCCTCGCCACCACCGTGCGGGTGGTCGACCGGGTTCATGACGACGCCACGGACGGTCGGGCGGACGCCCTTCCAACGCTTGCGGCCGGCCTTGCCCCAGTTGATGTTGGACTGCTCGGCGTTGCCGACAGCGCCGACGGTCGCGCGGCAGCGGACGTCGACCATGCGCATTTCGCCCGAGGGCATGCGCAGGGTGGCGTACTTGCCCTCGCGGGCGACGAGCTGGATCGCTGCGCCGGCCGAGCGGCCGAGCTTCGCGCCGCCGCCCGGGCGCATCTCCACCGCGTGCACCGTGGTGCCCACAGGGATGTTGCGCAGTTCGAGGTTGTTGCCCGGCTTGATGTCGGAGCCCTCACCAGCGGTCACCGTGGTGCCCTGGGTGAGCCCGTTCGGGGCGATGATGTAACGCTTCTCGCCGTCCAGGTAGTGGAGCAGCGCGATGCGGGCGGTGCGGTTCGGGTCGTACTCGATGTGAGCGACCTTGGCCGGGACCCCGTCCTTGTCGTAGCGCTTGAAGTCGATGATGCGGTAGGCCTGCTTGTGGCCGCCGCCGATGTGACGCGTCGTGATTCGGCCGGTGTTGTTGCGGCCACCGGTCTTCGGCTTCGGCGCGAGCAGCGACTTCTCCGGCGTGGAGCGCGTGAGTTCAACGAAGTCGGCGACGCTGGAGCCGCGACGGCCCGGCGTAGTCGGCTTGTACTTACGGATACCCATGAGTGTTTCTCAGTCCTTCTCTTCTAGCGCTCCGGTCAGCCGACCGGGCCTCCGAAGATGTCGATGCTCTGACCCTCGGCCACGGTGATGATCGCACGCTTGGTGTCGGCCTTCTTGCCGGACCCGTAGCGGGTGCGGCGGCGCTTGCCCTGGCGGTTGAGGGTGTTCACGGAGGTGACCTTGACGTCGAAGATGGCCTCGATGGCGATCTTGATCTCGGTCTTGTTGGCGTCCGGCGCGACGACGAAGGTGTACTTGCCGTCGTCGAGCAGGTTGTAGCTCTTCTCGCTCACCACGGGACGCAGGATGACGTCGCGGTGGTCGCGGATCTTAAGCGCTTGCGTCACTTGTCCGTCTCCTCGGTCTTCTTGGCCTTGGCCTTGGGAGCCTTGGCGGGCTTCTCGTCGGTTTCTGCGACGGGCTCCGCTTCAGCGTCAGCCTCGACGGCAACGTTCCTGCCACCGGCCGGCCCGGCCACGAACGCGGCGAGGGCGGCGGAGGTGAACACGACCTTGTCGTTGACCAGCACGTCGTAGGTGTTGAGCTGATCGACGGCCAGTGCGTGAACCGTCGCCGAGTTGCGGACGCTCAGCCAGGCGACGTCCTCGAAGCGATCAAGCACGAGGAGCACCTTGCTGACGTCGCCGGCGACGGCGGTCAGCGCGGCCAGCGCGGCCTTCGTCGACGGCTTGTCACCGGCAACGACCTCGGAGATGACGTAGACCTGGCCGTCGCGGGCCCGGTCCGACAGGGCGCCACGGAGGGCGGCCGCGATCATCTTCTTGGGGGTGCGCTGCGAGTAGTCACGAGGGGTGGGGCCGTGGACCACACCACCGCCGGTCCAGATCGGGGAACGCCGCGAGCCGTGGCGGGCACGGCCGGTGCCCTTCTGACGCCAGGGCTTGGCGCCACCGCCACGCACTTCGGCGCGGGTCTTGGTGTCGTGCGTGCCCTGACGGGCAGCAGCGAGCTGGGCCACCACGACCTGGTGGATCAGCGGAATGTTGGTCTGCGCGTCGAACAGCTCGGCGGGCAGGTCGGCCGTGCCGGCCTTCTTGCCCTTGGCGTCGACCACGTCAACGGTCAGGTCGCTCATGATGCAACACCCTTCTTGGCAGCGCTGCGGACGACGACGAGCGACCCGTTGTTACCGGGGATGGCGCCGCGGACAAGCAGCAGGCCACGCTCCACGTCGACAGCGTGGATCTTCAGGTTCTGGACAGTGATCTTCTCGTTGCCCATGCGGCCAGCCATGCGGAGGCCCTTGAACACACGGCCGGGGGTGGCGCAGCCACCGATCGAGCCGGGTGAACGGTGCTTACGGTGCACACCGTGCGAGGCGCGCAGACCGTGGAAGCCGTGGCGCTTCATGACGCCGGCGGTGCCCTTGCCCTTGCTGGTGCCGGTCACGTCGACGAACTCGCCGTCGGCGAAGACCTCGGCGGTCAGCTCCTGCCCGAGGGTGAACTCGGAGGCATCGGCGGTGCGCAGCTCAACGAGGTGCTTACGGGGGGTGACGTCCGCCTTGGCGAAGTGGCCAGCGGCGGGCTTGGTGACCTTCTTGGCCTTGATGGCGCCGAAGCCGAGCTGAACGGCGGAGTAGCCGTCGACCTCGGGGGTGCGCACCTGCGTGACCACGCAGGGCCCGGCCTGGATCACTGTTACGGGGACGACCTTGTTGTTCTCGTCCCAGAGCTGGGTCATGCCGAGCTTCGTGCCCAGGATGCCCTTTACAATTCGTTCACTCATCTTCTCAGACCTCACGGAAGCTTGATCTCGATGTCAACACCGGCTGGCAGGTCGAGACGCATCAGCGAATCGACGGTCTTCGGCGTCGGATCGAGGATGTCGATCAGGCGCTTGTGCGTGCGCATCTCGAAGTGCTCGCGGCTGTCCTTGTACTTATGGGGCGAACGGATAACGCAGAACACGTTCTTCTCCGTCGGCAGCGGCACTGGGCCGGCCACCTTCGCGCCCGTGCGAGTCACGGTGTCGACGATCTTGCGCGCCGAGCTGTCGATGACCTCATGGTCATACGCCCGCAGCCTGATGCGGATCCTTTGTCCAGCCACAGTCGTTCCTTACTTCTAGCCCTTTGGAAATTTCAAGTTCCTGTGGGGTAAAACCCCTTGTCGCTCCGTACCCCGCGGTCGGGAGTGTCGGAACCTTCCCACATGCCCGATCCGCCTCCCTCGACTCGCGTCGAAGGGGCCGAATCTCGTATGTGAGTGCTGTCTCGACCACAATCGGGGAGGTAACAGGGCGTTTTCAGCCTCGCACCCCTCGCGGAGCAACCCTCCTATTCTGGCACGGCCCGAGCGTGACGCAAAATCAGGGTGCCCCGACGGCCTGCGACACGCCCGACGGCGTGTGCAGGGGTCGCATGGCACCCTCACTCACGCAGGCGGAGCGCCAGCGACCAGGAGGCCGCCCGCGGCCGCAGCTGATATTCCGGCCGCACGTCTGGTCCGCAGCTGCGTGACCCCAGCCCGTGCTGCGCCACGTCGAGGTACAGATGGGTCGCCGTCGACTCCGGCAGTTCGTAGGGATGCGCGGCGCCCGTGACCTCGTGGGCATCGTGCGCGCGCAGCGCGAACCCCGGGAGGTCGCCCCCGGCCCGCTGGGCGCGGATCTCGAGGTCGATATCGGGTAGCTGCAGCTCACGGAGCTGCATTCGAAGACCGCTCTCCTGCGGGACCGCGTAGTCGACGATGAGGTCACTGACGTTCGAGGCGAAGCGCCCGACGCGCGCAGCGACATTGGAGTCGGCGTAGTTCTCCGCCGGCCCTGTCCCGAACCACTCGGCGCGGCTGAGCCCCTCCGGCAGCCGGAAGTGCAGGCCGATGCGTGGCCACGTCCCGGTCCACCCCTTGCTCGGCACTGCCGAACCCTCCAGGATCAGGGACGCGCCGTCCCACGTCCACGCAAGCTCCACCACCACGGCCTCCCTCGATGCCGCCGGTGCATACCGGTGGACGACCGACAAGCTTCCGGGGCCCGGCGTCACGCTGACGACGCGGCGCTGGAGGCGGTCGATGCCGGCGGCGCGCCACTGATCGGCCCACGAGGGGGCAGGGGCGCCGACGCCCCGGGATGCGGTCGGCTCGACGGCGACGTAGGAGTTGGAGAACGCGAGCAGATCGTTCTCGATGGGAGCCCGCCACAGCTCGAGCCGGGGGCCGCCGATCGGTCGTCCGCCGAGTTCGACGAGGTCTCCGGTGTGGGCATCGAAGCGGGCGCCGCCGAGGTGGTACTCCCCCGCCACCTCCGTCGGGATCTCGGTGACCGACGGGCGGCGCGGCGGCACCGGCGCTTCTGCCAGGAGCAGCTGCTGGGACGCAACCACGTGACCTTCGTCAGCCCAGGCCGACCCGGCCGCGGTGACCGCCTCCACGGTCCGCCACAGTTCCCCGGACTCGGGGACCTGGTACGACGGCATCGACACTGCGATCAGTTCGCCCGCCTCGACCGGTCGGGCTTCGACCACTCCGGATCCGACTTCACGCCCGTCCACCTCGTCGCGCCAGAGAATGCGCAGATCGGAGGTGTCGCCGTCGTGGCGTCGGTTCTCGATCGACGTTGCCACCCTAGCGAACTCTTCTGCGTTCCACCCTTCGAGGACGCCCGAGTCGGTAGTGTGCACAGAGCCAAGGAGATCGAGGGAGATGCCATGTCCGAGCTCGCAGAGATCACGCAGTTCCTCGCGGCGCGCGAGCCCTGGTCGCTCCTGTCCCCGGGTCAGATCTCGGCCTTCGCACAACGCGCCGTCGGCCAGTACGTGCGGCGGGGCACGGTCGTTCTGGCAGCCGGGGCGGCCCCCACCGCTATGTATGTCGTCAGGTCCGGTGCCATCGAGATCGTCGACGCCGACGGCAACCTGGTCGATCACGACGAGCAGGGGGCCTGTTTCGGGCAGTCCTCGATCATCGAGGAGCGACCTTCCCGTTTCACGTTCACCGCTATCGAGGACTCGTTGCTGTGGGGGTTCAGCCCCGAGACGGTCCGTGAACTGGTGGCGACGCCGGAGATCCGAAGGTATTTCACCGAGGCGCGGCTGGCCGACGCCACCCGCCACGTCCCCGACGGGGGGCCCGTC
This sequence comes from Tessaracoccus flavus, assembly GCF_001997295.1. NCBI lineage: Bacteria > Bacillati > Actinomycetota > Actinomycetes > Propionibacteriales > Propionibacteriaceae > Tessaracoccus > Tessaracoccus flavus. The sequence continues at coordinate 687,431 of NZ_CP019605.1, read as the reverse complement.
CTCCAGGTGCCGGTGGCCGACATGGTCACCCGGGCGCCGGTGACCATCACCGCCGACGCGACGGTCGGACAGGCTGCTGCGGTCATGGACGAGAACAGGATTTCGGCGATCCTCGTCACCGAGGGCGACGCACTCGTCGGAATTCTCACCGACAGGGATCTTCGCCGCGTGGTGGCCCACGATGTGTCCCCCTCCTCACCGCTCGTCGAGGCCATGTCCCGCGACCCCTTCCGCATCTCTCACGACGCGCTGGCCCTCGACGTGCTGCTCAGCCTTGTCCAGCACAAGATTCACCACCTTCCCGTCATGGACGGTGACGCGCTGGTAGGCATGGTCACCTCCGGCGACCTCATGCGCCTCGAGCGGTCCAGCCCCCTCTACGTGGTGGGCGACCTGGCGCGTCAGGACGACGTGGCGGGACTGGCTCGCGTCATGGCCCGCGTGCCCAAGCTGGTCGGACGACTGCTGCGGCAGGACGCCACCGCTGAGGACATCTCCAGGATCGTCAGCAGGACGACCGAGGCGCTGTGGCAACGCCTCCTCGACATGGCGCAGGCCGAACTGGGCGCACCGCCCGTGCCGTACTGCTGGGTGGCGCTCGGATCCCTGGCTCGCAACGAGCAGGCGCTGGCTTCCGACCAGGACCACGCCCTGATCCTCGCCGACGATGCGCTTCCCGAGCACGACGCCTACTTCTCGGCGATGGCCGAATACGTCACGGCCGCCCTGGTCGAGTGCGGATTCCCACGCTGCAAAGGCGAGGCCATGGCCACCAACCCGCAGTGGCGCAAACCCCTTGCTGCCTGGCAACGCGAGTTCTCAACCTGGCTCAGCGCCCCGACGTCGGAGGCGGTCCTCAACAGCTCGATCTTCTTCGACATGCGGCCCATCCACGGCGACCACACCCTCTTCACCGCACTGCAACAGCGGGTGCTCCGCACGGCGCCCCAGTCGTCACGGTTCCTCGGCCACCTCGCCAAGCACGCCAACGACGCCGAGGTGCCGATCGGGTTCCTGCGCGGGTTCGTCGTCGAGAAGAAGGGCGAGCATCGAGACCGCCTGGACATCAAGCTCGGAGGCATCAACCCCATCGTCGACGTCGCCCGCATCTACGCCCTGCGGTGGGGCCTCCCCCAGGTCTCGACCCGCGGACGGCTGCTCGCCGCCGCTGAGCACGGTGCCGAGGTCGGCAACCTCCTGGACGCGCACGAGTTCCTGGGGTACACACGGCTGCAGCATCAGGGATCGCAGGTGGCCCGAGGCGAAGCGCCGCACAACTACATCGATCCCGAGACCCTGTCGGAGTTCGATCGCCGCCACCTGCGCGATGCCTTCTCCATCGTCGCGAAGGCGCAGTCGGCTCTGACTGTGGCGTTCCAGACGCAGTTCATCTCGTGAAATGGCCGTTCCGCCGCACCAACGCGGCATTGGCCGATGACATCCCGGAGGGAGGGCTGCGTCAGTTCCTGACCGCTCCTCCCCCTCCCCGATCAACCCCTCTCGGCGAAGCCCCCTCCTCGCCGTCGACTTCGAGACCACCGGGCTCACCCCCGGTGTGGACCACGTCATCTCGGTTGGCATGGTCGACGTCGACGGGTTCAGGATCCCGCTTGGAACAGCGACCAACTTCCTCGTCGACCCCGGCGTCGGAGTGGGCCAGTCCGCCATCATCCACCAGCTCACCGACGACGAACTGCTCGCCAAGGGCGCGACCCCCGAGGAAGCTCTCGATCGCGTCTTCGGGCGGCTCGCGGGGCGCATTCTCCTCGCGCATCACGCCGCCATCGAGGTCGGATTCCTGGCCGCGGCCGTGAAACGCCTCTACGGCATCACCATCGAGATACCGGTGGTTGACACCCTGGGCCTGGGGCATCGCGCCCTGGGCTTCGGCGAGGACCACCCCCGCGACGCTCTGCGCCTCTGGAAGCTGCGCGTCCGCGCGGGCCTGCCCAGTTACAAGGGGCATGACGCCGTCGTCGACGCGCTCGCCTGCGCCGAGTTGTACCTCGCGTTGGCCCAGGAGCTGGACCTGACCACGCTGGGCCAGGCGATCCGGCTGTCCTGACCTTGGGGTCAAGTGGACACGCAGGCGTTTCCCAACGTCGGAGACGGCCGCTAGAGTCGCCGACCGTATGTCGTCCTCCGCTCTGGAACACCTCTCCCCCGCATTCCCCGGCCGCGCGGCCTGGGGCACGGCGTCGTCGCTGCGCGCCTGGCAGCAGGCGGCCCTTGATCAGTACGAGCAGGAGTCCCCGCGCGACTTCCTCTGCGTCGCGACGCCGGGGGCCGGCAAGACCACCTTCGCGCTGCGGGTGGCGGCCACACTCATGAGCGCCCGCACCGTCCGGCGGATCGTCGTCGTCACCCCGACCGAGCACCTGAAGGTGCAGTGGGCCGACGCCGCCGCCCGGGTGGGCATCCAACTCGATCCGGGGATCGGCGGCTCCTCCAGGGCAGGCCGCTCCAAGGAGTTCCACGGGTCGGTGGTGACCTACGCCGGTGTCGCCGCCCGCAGCTACGTCTACGAGGCCCTGTGCCATTCCAAGGAGACCCTCGTCATCTTCGACGAGATCCACCACGCCGGCGACTCGAAGAGCTGGGGCGAGGCCATCGAGTACGCGTTCGGCCATGCCACCCGCCGGCTGGCTCTGACCGGGACCCCCTTCCGCTCCGACGACCACCCCATCCCCTTCGTCGCCTACGACGAGCTGGCCCCCGGCGTCAGACAATCGCGGGCCGATTACACCTACGGGTACACAGAGGCGCTGACGGACCACGTCGTCCGGCCGGTGCTGTTCATGAACTACGGCGGCGCGATGCGCTGGCGCACCAAGGCCGGCGACGAGCTCGCCGCCGATCTCGGTGTACCCCTCACGAAGGACCTGACGGCCCAGGCCTGGCGCACCGCCCTCTCCCCCACCGGTGAGTGGATTCCGGCCGTCCTGCGCGCTGCGGACAAGCGCCTGACCGAAGTGCGCCGTCACGTGCCCGACGCGGGCGGTCTCGTCATCGCCACCAACCAGACCTCGGCCCGTGCCTACGCGCGCATCCTCCACGATCTGACGGGCACCAAGCCCGTCGTCGTGCTCTCGGACGACGCGAAGGCGAACGTCCGGATCGAGGAGTACTCAGAGGGCACGGACCGCTGGATGGTCGCCGTCCGAATGGTCTCGGAGGGGGTCGACGTACCGCGGTTGGCCGTCGGTGTCTACGCCACGGCTACGTCCACCCCGCTCTTCTTCACCCAGGCTGTCGGCCGCTTCGTGCGAAGCCGACGCCGCGGAGAGGTCGCCACCGTCTTCCTGCCGACCGTGCCGGTGCTGCTCGCCCACGCCGCCACGATCGAACGCCAGCGGGACCACGTGCTCGGCCGGCCGACGTCGGACGAGGGCGACATCTGGGCCGAGACCGAGGCGCTCATCGAGCGCGAGAACCGCGCCGACAAGGCGTCCGACGACCTCCTCGGAGAGTTCGAGGCCCTCGAGTCGCAGGCGACGTTCGACCACGTCCTGTTCGACTCCCAGGCGTTCGGCATGCACGCGGAGCCGACGTCGGCCGACGAGCAGGACTACCTGGGCCTGCCAGGCCTGCTCGAACCGGCGCAGGTCAGCGTCCTGCTGGCAGAGCGGCAACGCCGCCAGCTCCGTCGGCGCGAGAAACAGGACCGACGTGCAGAGCCTGAGGTTGCGCTCCACCGGGCGCTCGCCTCGAAGCGCAAGGAGCTCAATTCGCTCGTGGCGCAGTACGCCCGCCTCAAGGGCGTCCCGCACAGCCATGTGCACGCCGATCTGCGACGCGAGTGCGGCGGCCCCAAGCTCGCGCAGGCGTCGCAGCACCAGGTGGACGAGCGCCTGGCCGCGATCCGCGCCTGGCTCCGCTGAGCACCCGCTGCACCGGTTCGGGGTTACCCTGGGCCCATGACCGGTCATCGGGAGGGCAGGTGCCACCCGGCAGACGGAGATCCCCGGCCCCGACGGGAAGACGCTGGCGATCACCGACGTGTATCGCCGGGCCCACTCCGGGGCGCTCGGGGCCGAGCCGGCGGATGCTGCCACGGATCGCGTCGACGCAGTCAAGGAAACCTACGGAGCTCTCCGGGAGGACGTGGTCTACAGGATCGAGAACTCCGCCCTCTTCGATACGACTGTGCCGCAGACGAGGGAGTTCCACGTTGCGCTGATGGGCTGGGACGACTCCGCCGCCACGCTGTCGCCCGGCGAGCAGGCGAGGCTCGCCGCAGAGATCCAGGTGAGGTTCGACGCCGCCCGCGCACATGCGGAGACGCTCGGCCTTCATCATCTTCCCGCCACCGCGCGGGCCGTGGCCCAGCGTGCCGCCGGGAGCCTGCGGCTGGCTCAGCGGAGCCAGAGTGACGGGGAACGCGCGGCGGCGTTGGAGAGTGCCGCGCGGCTCCTCAGCTCCCTTGCGCTGTACTACCTTCCGGACCCGCAGGTGGTGCGGGAGTTGGCCCCACCACGCGCCGGGCACGGCGCCGATCCGGGCCAATCCGTCGACGACAGTCCTTCGCGTTAAGTTGAATGCTAAACTATTTCCATGAGCGAACGCAATGAACACAGCAAGGGCGGCGTCTACTCCGTCAAGGGCAAGGAATTCAACCGGGACTCGCGCTACATCGAGACGCGGATCGTGGCCGAGCCGCGCGAAGGAACCGACGACTACCCCGTCGAGCCCCACCGCTACCGCCTGGTCGCCGCCTACGCCTGCCCGTGGGCCAACCGCGCGATCATCGTGCGCGACCTGTTGGGGCTCGACCAGGTCATCTCCATGGGTAATCCCGGCCCCACCCACGACGAGGACTCCTGGACGTTCGACCTCGACCCGGGTGGAGTGGACCCGGTCCTGGGCATCGCGAAGCTGAAGGAGGCCTACGAGCGGCGCTTCCCCGGCTACGACCGTGGCATCACCGTCCCGGCCATCGTCGACGAGACCACAGGCGAGGTGGTGACCAACAACTTCCCGCAGATCACCGAGGACTTCTACGTCGAGTGGAAGCAGTTCCACAAGGCCGACGCCCCTAACCTCTGGCCGGACGAACTCCGTGACGAGATGGACGACGTGATGCAGCGGATCTACACCGAAGTAAACAACGGCGTCTACCGGTGCGGTTTCGCGGGTTCGCAGGAGGCCTACGACGCGGCCTACGACCGGCTGTGGACCGCGATGGACTGGCTCGAAGAGCGCCTCGCCGAGCGTCGTTACCTCATGGGCGAGCAGATCACCGAGGCGGACGTAAGGTTGTTCACCACCCTGGTGCGCTTCGACCCCGTCTACCACGGCCACTTCAAGTGCAATCGCAACAAGCTGACCGAGATGCCGAACCTGTGGGGCTACGCCCGGGATCTCTTCCAGACGCCCGGCTTCGGCGACAACGTCGACTTCGAGCAGATCAAGGCGCACTACTACGTCGTGCACACGGATCTGAACCCATTGAGCATCGTTCCCAAGGGACCCGACCTCGCCAACTGGCGCTCCGAGCACGGCCGGGGCTGAGTCCCGCCGCGCCGCCAGCGATCCTCACAGACGCCAACCGACAGCCCGCTTCGCCGACCGGACTCAGCGACGCCCCCGATACCTCGCGGGCGTCGCTGATACTCGTTGGCGCGACGGCGGGACGGTTGGCGTCCTGGTCTCCCGATTGGCGCTGGCCGGGTCAGCCCAGCTGGGCGCGGAGGGCTTGGAGGCGAGCGAGCGACGACTCGCGGCCCAGGATCTCCATCGACTCAAACAGCGGCGGGGACACCTTGCGGCCGGAGATCGCCACGCGCAGGGGCGCGAACGCAAACTTCGGCTTGATCCCCATCGCCTCGACGATGCGCTCCCGAAGCCCCGCCTGGATCGCCTCTGCCGTGAAGTCGACCGATCCGGCCACCTCCATGGCCGCGTCGAGGACGGCTGGGGCGTCGTCGGTCAGGCCGGCCACGGCGTCGCCGTCCAGCGTCACCTCGTCGTCGGCCGCAAAGAGGTAGTCCAGCTGCGGGAGGGCGTCCTTGAGCAGGACGAGCCGCTCCTGGATGATCGGCACGGCGAGCCGGAGCACCTCGAGCTCACGCTCGGACGGGTCCGACCACTGGCCGCTCTCCTCAGCGAATGTCGCGATGCGGTCGGCGAGCTCCTCGGTGCTGAGTTCGCGGATGTAGTGCCCGTTCAGCCAGTCCAGCTTCTTGAGGTCGAAGATGGGGCCGACGGTGTTCACCTTCTCCCAGGCGAACTCGGCGACGAAGTCGTCGAAGCTCTTGACCTCCCCGGAGTCGTCCCCCGCGTAGCCGAGCAGCTGGAGGAAATTCCGCACCGCCTCGGGCAGGTAGCCCTGTTCCTTGAACCACATGAGACGAGCGGCCGGGTTCTTGCGCTTGGAGATCTTGGACTTGTCCGTGTTGCGCAACAGCGGCATGTGGGCGAACGACGGCAGGTCCCACCCCAGCCACCGGTACAGCAGAACGTGCTTGGGGGTCGAGGAGATCCACTCCTCACCGCGGACGACGGTGTTGATCCCCATGAGGTGGTCGTCGACGACCACTGCAAGGTGGTAGGTCGGGAAACCGTCAGCCTTGAGGATGACCTGGTCGTCGGGGCGGGGCGCCTTGACGCGACCCCGGACGATGTCGTCGAACTCCAACTCGACGTCGTCGGGGATGAGCATCCGCACCACGGGCGTCTCCGAGAAACCGGGCAGCTCCGAGCGCTCCTCGCGTGACTTCCCCAGGCAGAGCCGGTCGTAGCCGGTCACCGACAGCTTGGCCGCCTCCTGTTCCTTGCGGAGCTCGGCCAGCCGGCCCGGCGAGCACCAGCAGTAGTAGGCGTGCCCGTCGGCGATCAGCCGGTCGACGAAGGGCCGGTACGTGTCGAGCCGCTCCGACTGGCGGTACGGTCCGTGCTCACCGCCGACGTGGGGGCCCTCGTCCGGTTGCAGCCCGAGCCATTCCAGCGAGTCGTAGATCTGCTGCTCGCTGCCTGCCACCAACCGCGCCTGGTCGGTGTCCTCGATCCTGAGGACGAAGGAGCCGCCGGTCTTGCGCGCCCAGGCGACGTCGAACAGCGCCATGAACGCCGTGCCGACGTGGGGGTCTCCGGTGGGCGAGGGTGCTACCCGCGTGCGGGCTGGAACCAGATCAGTCATAGTGCCCCTCAGCATACGGTCCGGCCTCACGGCGGGGCCAACGCCGACCGATGGCTGCAGCGTGAGGCATTCTTGGCCTATGACACTCGAACCGACGCAGGGCTCGGCGATCGACCGCGCCCGCAAGGCCGCCGAGCAGGCCCTCGCAGGGACAGGGACCGACCCGACGTTGAAAGCCAGGCGCGACGAGGCCAAGGCCCACCTCGGCGAGGTCCCGAGGCCTGCGCGGATGACGCGCGCGTTCAGCTATGTACTCGACGACCTCGTCCAGGTGCCCGGCACCCAGGTGCGCATCGGCGTCGACCCGCTCCTGTCCCTGATCCCCTGGGCGGGCACCGCCGTCGGTGCAGCGTTCGGCGGGGTCGTGCTCATCGACGCGATCCGGCTCCGCGCACCCGTCCCCGTGGTGGCCCGGATGGTCGGCAATTCGGTCGTGGACTGGCTGCTGGGAATGGTGCCCTTCGTCGGCGCCCTCTTCGACGTGACGTTCCGCGCCAACAAGAAGAACCTGCGTCTGCTCAACCGCACGATCGAGAACCGGGAGCTGGTGAAGAAGGCCTCGCTGCGCTACTGGATTGCCGTGGGAGGGCTGATCCTCCTGGTGATGGCCGTGATGATCGCGATCCCCGTGGCCATCCTCCTCGGACTGGACGCCCTCGTCCGCGGCTGAGCCTGGGACGAGGCGTGCTAACTTACCGAGCATGACCGACGCGATGCCCTCGAACTTCATCTACGACGCCGTGCGAGCGGACGTCGAACAGGGCCGGCGCGGCGGGCGCGTACAGACGCGGTTCCCACCCGAACCGAACGGTTACCTCCACATCGGCCACGCGAAGGCGATCGTCGTCGACTTCGGGGTGGCTGCGGACTTCGGCGGCATCTGCGTGTTGCGCCTCGACGACACCAACCCCGAAACCGAGGAGAGCAGCTTCGTCGACGGCATCATCTCCGACATCGAGTGGCTCGGCTACGAACCTGCGGACGTGCGCTACGCCTCGGACTACTTCGACCAGCTCTACCGCTGGGCCGAGGAGCTGATCGAGAAGGGGCTGGCCTACGTCGACGACCAGGACGGCGAGGCCATCTCCGCCGGCCGCGGCGGCTATGGCAAGCGCGGGATCAACTCCCCGTTCCGGGACCGCCCGGTCGATGAGAACCTCGCTCTGTTCCGGCGGATGAAGGACGGCGAGTACGCCGACGGGTCGCGGGTGCTCCGGGCGAAGATCGACATGAATCACGAGAACATGCAGCTGCGCGACCCGATCATGTACCGCATCCGCAGGGTCCCGCACCACCGCACGGGAGACACCTGGTCCATCTACCCCACCTACGACTGGGCCCACGGACAGTCCGACGCCATCGAGGGCGTCACGCACTCGCTCTGCACGCTGGAGTTCGAGTCGCACCGACCGCTCTACGACTGGTTCCTCACGAAGCTCGCCATCCCCGATGCTCCGCGGCAGTACGAGTTCGCGCGCCTCGAGCTGACCCACACCGTCACGTCCAAGCGACGGCTGGCCAAGCTGGTCATGGACGGCCTGGTGGACGGCTGGGACGACCCGCGGATGCCGACGCTCAGAGGGCTACGGCGCCGAGGCTACCCGCCGGTCGCGATTCGTTCCTTCTGCCGCGAAGTGGGCACCACGCGGACCAATTCGCGCCAGTCGATCGAGGCCCTCGAGTCGTATGTGAGGCGGGAACTCAACGCGACGGCCCAGCGACGGATGGCGGTGCTCAAGCCGCTCAAGCTGCGCATCACCAACTGGCCCACCGACGCCTCGGGCGCCCCTGTCGTCGAGCACTTCGAGCTCGCGAACAACCCCGAGCGCCCCGAGGACGGCACCCGGCTGGTCCCCTTCAGCGGAGAGCTCTGGATCGAGCAGGACGACTTCCAGGAGGTGCCTCCACCGAAGTACTTCCGCCTCTCCCCCGGCCGGGAGGTGCGCCTGCGCGGCGCCTACTTCGTGACCGCCACCGATGTGGTCAAGGACGACGACGGCGCGATCGTCGAGGTGCTGGCCACCCACGACCCAGAGACCAAGGGCGGCAACGCGCCCGACAACCGGCGCGTGAAGTCCACCATGCACTGGGTGTCCGCGGCCCACGCCCAGGACGCCAAGGTCTTCCTCTACGACCGTCTGTTCAGCGCCGAAGCCCCGGGCGAGCGCACGGGCGAGGCCCTGGACGACCTGAACCCGAACTCACGCGAGGAGGTCGCCGGCTGCAAGGTCGAGGGCGCACTCGCCGATGTGCGTCCCGGCGAGGTGGTGCAGTTCGAGAGGTTGGGCTACTTCGCAGCCGATCTCGACCACCCGATGCTCTTCCATCGCACCGTTGGGCTGCGCGACGAGTGGGCTGCGATCCAGAAGCGCGGCTGACCACCCTCACCTCAGCCAGGTCGCGACGAGGGCCCCGCCAATCCGATCGGCGGGGCCCTTCCCTGTCACGTGGTGGTCAGCGCGTGCGGAACATCACGATGTTGTTGACCTACCGCCGCCCCCGACCACGCTGCTCCCTGAGCTTGTCGAAGGGTAACGGCCCCGATCCCTACCGACGCCCCCGACCACGCTGCTCCCTGAGCTTGTCGAAGGGTAACGGCCCCGATCCCTACCGCCGCCCCCGACCACGCTGCCCCCTGAGCTTGTCGAAGGGTAACGGCCCCGATCCCCACCGCCGCCCCCGACCACGCTGCCCCCTGAGCCTGTCGAAGGGTAACGGCCCCGATCCCTACCGCCGCCCCCGACCACAGGGCGGCGATCAACCACCGGCCGCAACCCTTCGGCGGACGGGCTGCTCGCAAAGCGAGCTGGCCCTGCTCAGGGATCAAGTTCCCTGAGCTTGTCGAAGGGTAACGGCCCGCTCCCTACCGCCGCCCCCGACCACGCTGCTCCCTGAGCTTGTCGAAGGGTAACGGCCCCGATCCCTACCGCCGCCCCCGACCACAGGGCGGCGATCAATCACCGGCCGCAACCCTTCGACGGACGGGCAGCTCGCAAAGCGAGCTGGCCCTGCTCAGGGACCAATCGCGACGGACGGGCTGCTCGCAAAGCGAGCCGGCCCTGCTCAGGGACCCATGACGACCGACGGGCCGGAAACGGCAGAGGGGCCGTGCAGCAGATGCTGCACGGCCCCTCTGGGCGCGGGTGTCAGATCACTTGAGGATCTTGGTGACGTTGCCGGCGCCGACGGTGCGGCCGCCCTCACGGATGGCGAACTTGAGGTTCTCCTCCATGGCGATCGGCTTGTTGAGGTGAACGGTCATCTCGGTGTTGTCGCCGGGCATGACCATCTCGGTGCCCTCGGGGAGCTGGACAACGCCAGTCACGTCCGTCGTGCGGAAGTAGAACTGGGGCGAGTAGTTCGAGAAGAACGGCTTGTGACGGCCACCCTCATTCTTGTCCAGCACGTAGACGTTGGCCTCGAAGTCGGTGTGCGGGGTGGTCGAACCCGGCTTGATGACGACCATGCCGCGCTCGACGTCTTCCTTCTTGGTGCCGCGGAGCAGGAGACCGACGTTCTCGCCAGCGCGACCCTCGTCGAGGATCTTGCGGAACATCTCCACGCCGGTGACGGTCGAGGACTGCTTCTCCTCGCGGATGCCCACGATGTCGACGGTGTCGCCGGTGCGGACGATGCCGCGCTCGATACGGCCGGTGATGACGGTGCCACGACCGGTGATCGTGAAGACGTCCTCGACGGGCATGAGGAACGGCTTGTCCGTGTCACGCTCCGGCTGGGGGATGTACTCGTCGACAGCGTTCATGAGGTCCATGATGGTGTCGGCCCACTTCTCGTCGCCCTGGAGGGCGGGGAAGGCGGCGACGCGCACGATCTTGGTGTCCTCGAAGCCCTGGGCGGAGAGGATCTCGTCGAGCTCCATCTCGACCAGGTCGATGAGGTCGGCATCGCCCTCGTCGATCATGTCGCACTTGTTGAGGGCGACGACCATGGCGGGCACGCCGACCTGGCGAGCCAGGAGGATGTGCTCGTGGGTCTGCGCCATCGGGCCGTCGGTGGCGGCGACCACGAGGATCGCGCCGTCCATCTGTGCGGCACCGGTGATCATGTTCTTGACGTAGTCGGCGTGGCCGGGGCAGTCAACGTGCGCGTAGTGGCGCTTCTCGGTCTGGTACTCGACGTGCGCGATCGAGATCGTGATGCCGCGCTGGCGCTCTTCGGGCGCCTTGTCGATCTGGTCGAACGCCGAGACGGCGTTCCACTCGGGGTAACGGTCATGGAGCACCTTGGTGATCGCCGCGGTCAGAGTGGTCTTGCCGTGGTCGACGTGTCCAATGGTGCCGATGTTGCAGTGCGGCTTAGTCCGCTCAAACTTGGCCTTTGCCACGAGGGCTCCTCCTGGATTACACCACGCTGTTGCGTGGCGACGTGTGTTCGCACCTCGCGGGTGCGAGGCGAATTTTCTCAGCGTTATCGACGAGACACATGGCCCCATTCGAATCAACCTTCATAATCCTAACGGCTCACCGTCCTGAGTCAAACCGGTAGTCCCCATTGCGCCATCTGAGCGTGAAACCCTTGATACGGTTATACGGTTCCACCGATACGGGAGACGCATGAAGACCACGATCGACATCCCTGACGCCCTCGCCGTCCGAGCGAAGAGGTTCGTCGCCTCTGGCGGGCCGGGCACCACCCTGCGGGATCTGGTGATCGCCGGGCTCGAAGCTGAACTGAACAGGCGCGAGCGACCCGCGCGCGTCGACTTCAACTGGGTCACGCAGGACGGGCAGGGCTTGGCTCAACCTCAGGCGTCGACGACCGACCGGCCGGGTGGGACGCCGTGATCGCGCTCGACGCACCGTTGCTGGTCTACGCCCACCGGGCTGACAGCCCCCATCACGAGAGGGCGCTGGCGACGCTCACCACCCTGGCGGCAGAACCGGTTCCGTTCGCCGTCCCCTGGGCCTGCGTCAACGAGTTCCTCAGCACTGTGACCCACCCCCATGGCTACGTGCCGCCGACGAGTCCAGACACTGCGCTGGCCGCGGTACAGAGCCTCCTGTCGCTGCCCCACGTGAGGACGCTGACGGAAACAGCCGACCACCTGAGGTTGCTGAGCACCCTCATCGCCCCGGGTGTGATCGGCCCGAAGATGCACGAGGCCCGGGTGGCGGCGATCTGCCTCGGCCATGGCATCACGGAGTTGTGGACCGTGGATCGCGACTACTCGTACTTCCCGGCGCTGCGCACCCACAACCCGCTGGCCTGAGCCGGGATCCACGCTGAGCTCAGCCTGGATGCACCGATTGGTCGCGCAGCGAGCGGCACCAGGTGGGTGCACCGGCAAGACGATGCCGCGAAGAGCTACCGGGCGTACCTTGAGCGTGATCGGCGATGCCGGTGTGCCTGCATGGGGTCGCGTAGCAACGGGGAATCGGTGGATCCAGGCTCAGTAGACGGTGAGTCCCTCCGAGCGGAATTGAGCGCGTACCCGCTCCAGCAGTTCGGGCGTCGGGGGCTGCGTACCCTCCAGCTCGTAGGTGAGCCCGAGGTTGGCCCACTTGTCCCGGCCCATCTGGTGGAAGGGCAGCACCTCGACCCGCGAGACGCTCCCCCAGGCTGCGACGTGGCGGGCGGCCAGTCGCACGTTCGCCTCGTCGTCGGTCAGCCCGGGCACCAGCACGAAGCGCACCCACGTTTCCACGCCCGCCCGGGACAGACGATCGCCGAATTCCAGCGTCGGCGCCAGGTCGGCACCGGTTACTCTCCGGTATGTCGCGGGGTCACCGGACTTGACGTCGAGCAGGACGAGGTCCAGGTCGTCCATGATCTCGGAGTTGACCCTCCCGCCAAGATTGCCCGAGGTGTCCATCGCGGTGTGGATGCCCAGTTCCTTCGCCGCGCGCAGCAGCCTCTGGACGAAGGCCGGCTGCATCATCGGCTCGCCGCCCGAAATCGTCAGGCCGCCTCGCGTGGCGCGGAAGACGCGGCGGTAGCGGTGAAGCTTCGCGACGATCTCCTCGAGCGAGACCAGCTGCCCCTGCCGGGTGCGCATGGTGTCCGGGTTGTGGCAGTACTGGCAGCGCAGCGGACACCCGTTGAGGAAGATCGTGAGCCGCGTGCCCGGCCCGTCCACGGAGGTGACCAGCTCCCACGAGTGGAGCCACGCGGCCGATCCGTCACGGACACCCGCCAGTTCGTCGCTGCGCCCCAACTCGAGCAGCGCGGGCAGATCGCCGAAACCCCGGCCGCGGGGGCGCTCCACGGCAGCGGACCTGCCGGGCCGGTATTCCCCCGTGACCCCTTCGCGAACGTCGATGCTCACCGTCACACGCGCTCGTGGAACGTCCGGGAGATGACGTCGAGTTGCTGCTCGCGGGTCAGGCGCACGAAGTTGACCGCATACCCGGACACGCGAATGGTGAGTTGCGGGTAGTTCTGCGGATTCTCCATGGCGTCGTAGAGGGTGTCGCGGTTCAGCACGTTGACGTTCATGTGGAAACCGTTCTCACCCATGTAGGCGTCGAGGAGTCCGCTGAGCGCCGACACCTGCTCGCCGAGCGTCCGCCCGAGTCCCTGCGGAACGATGGTGTTGGTCAGCGAGATGCCGTCCTGCGCCTCAGCGAAGGGGAGCTTGGCGACGGACAGGGCCGAAGCCAGCATCCCGTGGTTGTCCCGGCCGTTCATCGGGTTCGCTCCGGGCGCGAAGGGCTCCCCCGCACGCCGCCCGTCGGGGGTGCTTCCGGTGTACTTGCCGTACATGACGTTGGAGGTGATCGTGAGGACGGATTGGGTGTGGATCGCGTTGCGGTACGTGGGGTACGCGCGAACCTTCTCCATGAACCGGCTCACCAGGTCCACCGCGATCGCGTCGACCCTGTCGTCGTCGTTGCCGAAGTGGGGGAAATCGCCCTCGATCTCGTAGTCGACGACCAACCCCGTCTCGTCGCGGACCGGCTTCACCTTTCCGAAGCGGATCGCCGAGAGCGAGTCGGCCGTGACCGATAGACCCGCGATACCGCACGCCATGGTCCGGATGACGTCCGGATCGTGCAGCGCCATCTCGAGCCGCTCGTAGGCGTACTTGTCGTGCATGTAGTGGATGCAGTTGAGTGCGTCGACGTAGGTGCGCGCAAGCCAGGACATGGTCGCGTCAAAACGGCGCATGACGTCGTCGTAGTCGAGTTCGTCGCCCGAGACCGGTTCGCTGGGCGGCGCGACCTGCTTGCCGGTCTTTTCGTCACGGCCGCCGTTGATGGCGTAGAGCAGCGCCTTGGCGAGGTTCACTCTCGCCCCGAAGAACTGCATCTGCTTGCCGATGGCCATCCCCGACACGCAGCAGGCGATCCCTGCGTCGTCGCCCATCGTGCACCGCAGCAGGTCGTCGGATTCGTACTGCACCGACGAGGTCTGGATCGAGGTGCGCGCACAGTAGTCCTTGAAGCCCTGCGGGAGGGCGTCGCTCCACAGCACCGTCATGTTCGGCTCGGGGGCCGGTCCCAGGTTGTGCAGCGTCTGCAGCATGCGGAAGGAGTTCTTCGTCACGAGCGGGCGACCGTCCTCTCCGACGCCGCCGATGGATTCGGTCACCCACGTCGGGTCCCCCGAGAAGATCTCGTCGTAGTCCGGAGTGCGCAGGAACCGGACGATGCGCAGCTTGATGACGAAGTCGTCGATGAGTTCTTGCGCCTGCTCCTCGGTGAGCGTCCCCGCGGCCAGGTCGCGCTCGATGAAGACGTCGAGGAAGGTCGAGGTCCGGCCGAGCGACATCGCGGCGCCGTTCTGCTCCTTGACCGCCCCGAGATAGGCGAAGTACAGCCACTGCACCGCCTCTCGCGCCGACACCGCCGGGCGTCCGAGGTCGAAGCCGTAGCTCGCGCCCATCCGCTTGAGTTCCTGAAGGGCGCGGATCTGCTCAGCCATCTCCTCGCGCGTGCGGATGACCTCCTCCGTGGACCAGTCGCCGTCGAGGGCGAGCTTGTCCAGGGAGCGTTCGTGGATGAGTCGGTCGACGCCGTAGAGGGCGACGCGGCGATAGTCGCCGATGATGCGGCCGCGCCCGTAGGCGTCGGGAAGTCCCGTGACGATGTGGCTGCTGCGCGCCTTGCGGACCTGCTCGGGGTAGACATCGAAGACGCCGGCGTTGTGGGTCTTGCGGTGCACGGTGAAGATCTCCCGGATCATCGGGTCGACCTCGAAACCGTAGGTCTCCAGCGCCTGTTCCACCATGCGCCACCCGCCGTTGGGGATCATCGCGCGCTTGAGCGGCGCATCGGTCTGGAGACCGACGATGAGGGTGTCGTCCCGGTTGATGTAGCCGGGCTCGAAGGCGTCGATGCGCGAGATCGTCGTGTTGTCGACGTCGTAGACGCCGCGCTCGCGCTCCTTCGGGAACATGTCGACGATCGTCTGCCAGACGCGGCACGTGCGCTTCGTCGGGCCGCACAGGAACGAGTCGTCACCCTCGTAGGGCGTGTAGTTGCGCTGGATGAAGTCGCGCACATCCACGCTGTCTTGCCACGGGCCGGACTCGAACCCCGCCCATGCTTGGGCGGTCGAATCGTCGGTGTGCGTGGGCATGCTCATATCAAGCCGCTCCTTGGCTTCGTCGGGGGTGGGAGTGGACTAAAACTAACACGTTCGTTCAAACGCTCTTCAGCGGGGTCGGACTACGGCTTTCACCGGCAGATCAGCTCACGCATCCTGTCCATTTCGCGGCCGTTCGCCCCCCGCGTGGGCGTCTGCGACCCCGCCATGCCCGGGAGCGCTCACCGGTGCTGAGCGGTCGCGAGAACACAAAACTGGCCGGGAACCTACGTTCCCGGCCAGTTTCGTAATGAGCGTCAGATCACTCGACGCCGCGAGCCTTCGCAACGATCTCCTCGGAGATGTTCTTCGGAGTCTCGGCGTAGGAGTCGAACTCCATCGAGTAGGAGGCCTGGCCCGAGGTCTTCGAGCGGAGGTCTCCGACGTAGCCGAACATCTCCGACAGCGGCACCAGAGCGCGGACGACACGGTTGCCGTGCTGCTCGTCCATCGACTGGACGTGGCCGCGCCGCGAGTTGAGGTCGCCGATGACGGTGCCGAGGTAATCCTCGGGGGTGGTCACCTCGACGGCCATCATCGGCTCGAGGATGGCGGGATCCGCCTTGCGGGCCGCCTCCTTGAACGCCATCGAGCCGGCCAGCTTGAACGCGAGCTCGGACGAGTCGACGTCGTGGTAGGCGCCGTCGGTCAGCGTCACCTTGATGTTCTCCACCGGGTAGCCGGCGAGAACGCCGAACTGCATCGCGTCCTTGACGCCCGCATCGACCGCTGGGATGTACTCGCGCGGAATGCGGCCGCCGGTGACGGCGTTGACGAACTCGTAGCCGGAGCCGGGCTCGGTGGGCTCGAGGTCGATGATCACGCGGGCGAACTGGCCGGAACCACCGGTCTGCTTCTTGTGCGTGTACTCGACCTTCTCCACCTTGCGGCGGAGGGTCTCACGGTAGGCCACCTGAGGCTTGCCGATGTTCGCCTCGACCTTGAACTCGCGCTTCATGCGGTCGATCAGGACGTCGAGGTGGAGCTCACCCATGCCGGCGATGATCGTCTGGCCGGTCTCTTCGTCGGTGTGGACGCGGAAGGTCGGGTCCTCCTCGGCGAGACGCTGGATGGCGTTGGACAGCTTCTCCTGGTCGGACTTCGTGCGGGGCTCGATGGCCTGCTCGATGACCGGGTTGGGGAACTCCATCGACTCCAGAACGATCGGGTTCTGCGGGTCGCAGAGGGTCTCGCCCGTGGTGGTGTCCTTGAGGCCCATCACCGCGCAGATCATGCCGGCGCCGATCTGGTCGATCTCCTCACGCTTGTTGGCGTGCATCTGGTAGATCTTGCCGATCCGCTCCTTGCGGCCCTTGGTGGCGTTGAGCACCTGGGAACCCGAGTGCAGCACGCCGGAGTAGACGCGCACGAACGTCAGACGGCCGAGGTGCGGGTCGGCCGCCACCTTGAACGCCAGCACGGACAGCGGCTCGTCGTCGGAAGGGTGACGCTCGAGCTTGACCTCTTCATCGCCCGGCTTGAAGCCGTCGATGGCGGGCACGTCGAGCGGGGTCGGCAGGTAGTTGACCACGGCGTCGAGCAGGGGCTGCACGCCCTTGTTCTTGAACGAGGTGCCGCAGACGACCGCCGTGAACGTGTTCGTGATAACGCCCTTGCGGATGGCTTCCTTGATCTGCTGCACCGACGGCTCTTCGCCCTCGAGGTACATCTCCATGATCTCGTCGTCCACGTCGGCAACGCGCTCGATCAACGTCTGGTGGGCAGCCTCAGCGGCGTCCTTGAGATCGGCGGGGATCTCCTCGACGTCGTAATCCTCACCCATCTTCGTCTCGCCGCGCCACGTCAGGGCGCGCATCTCGACGAGGTCGACGACCCCGAGGAAGCCGCCCTCAGACCCGATCGGCAGCTGCAGCAGCACGGGATCGGTGTTGAGGCGCTCGCGGATGGTCTTGACCACATGGTCGAACGACGCACCGGTGCGGTCCAGCTTGTTGATGTAGCAGATGCGGGGCACGCCGTACTTGGTGGCCTGACGCCACACGGTCATCGACTGAGGCTCCACACCGGCCACGCCGTCGAACACGGCGACGGCGCCATCGAGGACGCGCAGCGAGCGCTCCACCTCGACGGTGAAGTCCACGTGGCCAGGCGTGTCGATGATGTTGATGAGGTGGTCTTTCCAGAAACAGGTCGTGGCAGCGGACGTGATCGTGATGCCGCGCTCCTGCTCCTGCTCCATCCAGTCCATCGTCGCGGCGCCATCGAGCGTCTCACCGATCTTGTGGTTCTTACCGGTGTAGAAGAGGATGCGCTCGGTCGTGGTGGTCTTGCCGGCATCGATGTGGGCCATGATGCCAATGTTGCGAACCTTTGCCAGGTCGGTCACTGTGCAGTCCTTCGGGTCTGTTGTAGATAGACAGGTGAAGGCCCCCGGCCGCCTGGCCGGGGGCAGTCAATCACCAGCGGTAGTGGGCGAAGGCGCGGTTGGCCTCGGCCATCTTGTGCGTATCCTCACGGCGCTTCACCGAAGCACCGAGACCGTTGGACGCGTCCAGGATCTCGTTCATGAGACGCTCGGTCATCGTCTTCTCGCGGCGAGCGCGCGAGAACGAGACCAGCCAGCGCATGGCCAGGGTGTTCTGACGACCAGGCTTCACCTCGATCGGCACCTGGTAGGTGGCGCCGCCGACGCGGCGGGACTTGACCTCGATCGAGGGCTTGACGTTGTCGAGCGCACGCTTGAGCGTCTGCACGGGATCAACGCCGGTCTTGGCGCGGGTGCCCTCAAGGGCGTCGTAGACGATCGACTGCGCGACGGTCTTCTTGCCGTCGAGCAGGATCTTGCTCACGAGCTGGGAGACGAGCGGCGAGCCGTACACCGGGTCAATGGCGACGGGGCGCTTCGGGGCTGGACCCTTGCGAGGCATTACTTCTCCTTCTTGGCGCCGTAGCGGCTGCGAGCCTGCTTGCGGCCCTTGACACCCTGGGTGTCGAGCGAGCCGCGGATGATCTTGTAGCGCACACCGGGGAGGTCCTTCACACGACCGCCACGGACGAGCACCATCGAGTGCTCCTGGAGGTTGTGGCCCACGCCCGGAATGTAGGCGGTCACCTCAATGCCGGAGCTGAGGCGCACACGCGCGACCTTGCGGAGCGCGGAGTTCGGCTTCTTCGGGGTGGTCGTGTACACGCGGGTGCACACCCCACGGCGCTGGGGGGAACCCTTGAGCGCCGGGGTCTTGTTCTTCGAGACCTTGTCGGTACGGCCCTTGCGGACCAGCTGCTGAATAGTTGGCACCTGTTGGTATCACTTTCGTTGTCTAAGAGGAACGTGGTTTCCCTGGCGCAGGTCAAGAGGGCTTGTGATTCGAGGTCACCGTTCCGGCACACAAGCATCAATCGCTGCCGTGCGAACTCCGCACAAGCCGCCCCTCGCAACGTTTAAGGGCGGGGGTCATGCCAGGGCACGCACAAATGGGCCCGAGCAACCGGGCACGCCCACCAAGGTTACCTGAGGCGCAGGGGCTGGTCAAAGCGTGGCGCCCGGGAAACACAGCGCCTCTGGCAGCCCGAGGCCCCCACCGCGCTTGGTGGCGCGATGGGGGCCTCGGGCTGTTGGGCTCAGCGCCAGGCTAGCGGGCCCGGAACTTGACGATGTTGTTGAAGACCCACTTGTCCACCAGCGTGTAGGTGTAGCCACCCTCGGCGCGGGGTTGGGACTCCACCACGTTGTGCACCCAGAGGTAGCTGCGGCAGCCGTCGCGGCCGGAGCGTTCCGTGTCGCACTCTGTCATCCACTTGCGTCCGTCCGACGTGAACTCGCCGGTGTAACCGAGCGGGTTGGCGGACCACTGCTGACGCGTCATGAACGGCAGGTAGGTGAGGTTGTTGAAGTGCCACCCCGTGTCGCGCACGAACTGGCCTCCGCCCTTGTACCAGACGATGGTCGCCCAGATCTCGGTGCGGCACCGGACGGTCTGCGAGTACGGCTCGCACTCGGTCTGCCACCAGCGCCCGTTGACGTTGTGGAAGCCGGGTGTGGTGTAGACGTCGACCGGGTTCGGTGTCGGCTTGGGTGTCACCGGCGGATCCGTGGGGTCGCTGTCCTCCCAGCTCAGGCCGAATCCGTACTCGTACTCATTGCCCTCGGTGTCGACGTAGGCGTCCATGTCGTGAGGCAGGTCTTCGAGCTGCGCCTCGACGGCGTCCATGTCCCGCGGGAAGGCGATCGGCAGGCGGCCCTGCGGATCGTGCTGCCCGAGGATGACGTCGAAGAGCGCCCCGTCGGAGACGGAGAACCCCACCACGAGGGCGTCGATCGCCGGCTCGAACTCGGCCGGAATCGTGGGGTTGACCGCCTTGAGGGCGACGATGACGGGGATCGAGTCGTCGACCGCGGCGACGGCGTCGAGCACGGCGTCAAGGTCGCGCTCGTTGGCGATCCGTGACGTTTCGCCGTAATACGAACGGTTCTGCTGGCTGCCGTCGGGGAGGATGTCTCCCGCGATCGACACGCGGCGGACGTTCGGCCCGTCAGCGGTGTACGGCCGGTACTGCAGCGAGAGCGGGTAGAAGGTGCCGTCCGGCGCCAGCCCAGCGCTGCTGAAGTTGGTGCCGTTCATGGGGCTGCGCATCCCGGCGACGACGAGGTCGACGTCGGTGAGATCGGGCATCGTGAAGTCGATGACGTTGCCGTCGTCGTCCAGGACGGGCTCGTCGGTGAGGACCGTTCCGAAGTACCGCTCGGCCGTCGCCACATCCATGGTGGGACCGGACGTCGCCCCGGAGATCCCGCCGAACAGGCTCGGGAAGCCGGAGTTCATCGAGGACGGGATGTAGACCGTCTTGTCCGCCCAGTAGGCGAGCTCGCGCTCCTGAATGGTTCCGTCGGCGTTCTTGAGCATGACGACGGAGTTCAGCTGCGCCTGGTAGCCGGCGGCCACCTTGTCCGGGCTGGCCACGATGGCCTGGGACTCGGCGAGATCCAGGTAGGGATCGTCGTAGATGCCTGGCGCGAAGAACATGCGCAGGATGCGCTCGGCGGACTTGCGGAAGCGCTCGTCGGCGGAGATGTCCAGATCGCCGGCCTCATAGGCCGCCTGCCACAGGTCGTAGGCGGCGAGCACCGGCGCCTTGTTGTTGTTGCCACCGAACATGTCGAGGCCCGCAACGAGGATGAGGAAGTGGCGCTGATCCACTGACGCCCCGTCCATGCCGTGTGCGATGAAGGACGTGACGCCCCAGTCGGTGCAGATCACGCCGTCGTAGCCGTACTCGGCGCGGACGATGTCGATGAGCTCCTTGTTGTATGCGGAGCCCACGCGGTTGCCGAACATCGGCTCACCGTCAGCATCGATGGAGATGGAGTACTTGGACATCATCGACATGGAGTCGAGGCCGGCGATGAACGGGGCGAGATGCCCATCGAAACCGTCGCCCGGGAAGACGTTGTACCGGCCGGCGCCGGTGTGCGCCTCCCGGCCACCCTCGCCAGCCGCGTCCCCTGGGACGTGCTTGATCATCGTGTTGATCGAATCGCGCCCCCAGCCGAGCGGATTGCCATCCTCATCGAAGCTGTTCTGTGAGGCGTGGACGTAGGCCGCAGCAGCATCGGCGGACTGGTCGAAGTCCTCGCCGAAGGTGCCGTCGACGCGGAGCCACCGCGGGTCGGTCGACGTGTCGATCTGCGGCCCGAGCGCGGTGGCGATACCGAGGGCGCGGTACTCCTCCGACGCGATGCGCGCGAAGTCGTGGATGACGTCGGTGTCGTGGATGGCCGCGAGACCGAGGTGTGACGGCCAGCGCGAAATGTCACCTGACGAGTCGTACTGGGCGCGGCCGGCGGTCGACCGCGGATCGGAGGAGAAGTTCACCGGGATGTACGGCTCGTCCCCAGTGGCGAGACCCTCCACGAAGGCCTGCACCTCGTTGTTCCAGGTGACGTTGTCCTCGACGTCGTTCGGCCCCGCGTTCAGGACGTTGCGGAGCTCGTCGTTGCTGAGGAAGGCCCGCTGCGCATCGGTGAGCCCTGCGGCCTGGTCCCTCTGGTGGGACGAGAACAGCATCAGGCCGGCGATCTGGTCGATCGACACCGACTGCGCGAGAGCCTGGGCGCGAGTCTCGTAGTCCTCGCGCCAGTCCTCCCACGGATCCAGTTCGCCGTTGCCGTTGGAGTCCTTGAACGCCAGAGTGGCGTCGCCGTCGGCCAGCGTGATGAGCTCCGTGTCCCCGGCGTAGCTGAGGGTGGCTCCCCCGTTGGGGTTCTGGACGCGGACGAACGATGTCCTACCGTCCGTGTGGGTGGTGGTGGTGTAGGTGGTGCCCGCTTGAGCGGACAGTGGAACCGAGGTTGCTAGCAGTGCGATACCAACGCTCGGCACCAACCACTTCCAGCGACGTTGCTGGGTCATGGGTGTCCTCCTTCGGAGGCGGCTTTACCCCCTGCAGCCCTTGCCGGGGGAGGGCTCACGGCCCAGGCGACACCTTAGGTGGACGATAGGAGTTCCGCACGTTATTGGCGGATATTTTAGCCGAAAGTTGTTCGATACCAGCACATATCGGGCTTATGTCAGGCCATAGGGCACGATTCATGGCTGATCATCATCGGAAACCTCAGCGGACCAGCTCGGCCGCTGCCTGCAACGCGCCGACGAGTTCGGCCCGGACGCCGAGCCCAGCCGGCACCACGTCGAGCCCGGCCCCTGTCGCTGGCTGGGCCTCCCTGAGCAGACTCATCCTGACGCTGTCGACGAACGAGGGACCCGACGCCCCCAGCTCCCCGCCCAGCACGAGCACCGAGGGGTTGAGGAGGTTGCAGAACATCGCCAGCGCATCGCCGAGTGTGGCCCCAACCTCGGCCATGATGCGCGCGGTGACGGCGTCCGCGGGCTGGGACACAGTGATCTCATCGGGGGCAACGCCCGGGTGGGAGTGGCGGATGCGCTGCAGCACGGCGCCGACCGACACCACCGTCTCGAGGCACCCGCGGCGCCCGCACCGGCAGGGCTCGCCCCCTCCCCCGCCCGGCACAGCTGTGTGTCCGATTTCACCGGCTATCCCTGTCGCTCCGCGGTAGAGCCGTCCATCGAGGATCAGACCTGCGCCGAGTCCAGCCGTGGCCCGGATGTAGAAGACGTTGGAGTGACCCCGGCCCGCACCGAGCCGCTGCTCGCCGAGCGCGCCCAGGAGCGCGTCGTTCTCCGCGTGGGCGGCCGTACCCAGACGCCGGGACA
This sequence comes from Tessaracoccus flavus, assembly GCF_001997295.1. Lineage (NCBI taxonomy): Bacteria > Bacillati > Actinomycetota > Actinomycetes > Propionibacteriales > Propionibacteriaceae > Tessaracoccus > Tessaracoccus flavus. The sequence goes on along the minus strand of NZ_CP019605.1, from coordinate 664,553 downwards.
GTTCCTCGGCGGGATTCAGGCCCACCCAGCTCGACAGGATCGTCGCGGAACAGACCAAGCCCGTCCGTGAATCGAGCGGCCCCGGGATCCCGGCGGCGACCGCCGACGGGGCACCGATGCCGAGCGTGCCGGCCAACCCGATGAGCAACTCGCAGGCCTGATCCATCGCCTCGTGCGCCCGCAGGTCCACATCGGTGTCGACGCTGTCCTCCGCTATGCACTGACCGGTGCCGTCGCCCAGAGCCACGGCGATGCGGTCATGCCCGAAGTCGATCGCGCCCACGATGGCCTCCCCGGGAGCCGCCCTGAGGGTGGTGGCCGGGCGGCCACTGCCTGAGCCGACCCCCTTCGGCTCCTCGCCCGCCTCGACGACGCGGCCCGTCCGGATGAGGCCGGTCACCGCAGAGTTGACCGTGCTCCGCGAGAGGCCGGTGGCTTCCACCAGCGCGGAGCGTGATGTGGCCGCCCCTGACCGGATGAGGTAGTACAGGCGTTCCCGCGTCCGGTCCCGTGCGGGCACCGGCTCATCAGAGGGGATGATCATGCGGTCATGGTAGACCTAGGCTGCCCAGCCCCGGCCGTTCCGTCGCGAGAGGGCTCGGATGTGTATTTCGTCCATCGGTCGCGCTAACCGCCAACAAGAGGCCGTACTTTTGCTTAATGAGTACACGATTGCCCTCGGCGGACTCACAAGCACGCCACGCGCGGGCACACCGTCCTACTCCGACCGATTCTGTCCGTGATCGAGGGGTCCTCTTGCAGCGCCCGTCGGATGGTCCACAGAATTCGTTATGAAATCGAGACTGTCCGAATCGGCTTTTCGCGTTGACGTTGCGTCGTGAAGTGAGCACGATTAGGCGCGTGGAGAAACATGGAGGTTGTCACCGCCGACCTTCCACGATGTAGCACAACAGCACGAGCCCACCTCCCCCGAGCGATGGGTTCACCCGGTCGACAACCACCCGGTTGGCGCCCATATCGGATCGCCGAGTCCGGCGATCCCAAACCGTTTTCTAGGAGGAAACGTTCATGAACATCAACCGACGTGGGTTTATCGGCCTCGGCGCTGTTAGCGCTGCCGCCATCGGACTCGTTGCCTGTGGTGGCGACGAGACCCCCGGCGCCACCACCGCCCCCACCACCGCCACCGGCGGCGAGACCAGCGCTCCCGCAGGCGCGGGCGGCAAGGTCGGCGTCTCGATGCCCACCCAGACCTCCGAGCGGTGGATCGCGGACGGCGAAGCCGTTCAGCAGCAGCTCCAGGACGCCGGGTTCGAGGTCGATCTGCAGTTCGCCAACGACGACATCCCCACCCAGTCGCAGCAGGTTGATCAGATGATCACGCAGGGCGTCAAGGTCCTCATCATTGCCGCCATCGACGGCACCGCGCTCGCGCCGCAGCTCGACGCCGCCGCCGCGGCCGGCATCAAGGTCATCTCCTACGACCGCCTCATCCGCGACTCGGAGAACGTCGACTTCTACGTGTCGTTCGACAACTTCAAGGTGGGCGTCGCCCAGGGCCAGTCCCTCATCGACGGCCTCGCCGAGCGCTTCCCCGATGAGAACCCCGCCAACATCGAGCTGTTCGCCGGCTCGCTGGACGACAACAACGCGCACTTCTTCTTCAGCGGCGCCATGTCCGTGCTGCAGCCGAAGATCGACGCGGGCGAATTCGTCGTCCAGTCCGAGCAGACCAGCATCGAGCAGGCCGCCATTCTCCGCTGGCAGCAGGAGACCGCCCAGAAGCGCATGGAGGACCTCCTCACCGCGCACTACGGCGACAAGAAGGTGCACGGCGTCCTCTCCGCCTACGACGGCCTCTCCCGCGGCATCATCACCGCGCTGGAGAACGGCGGCTACTCGGGCGAGACCTTCCCGATCGTCACCGGCCAGGACGCGGAGATCGCCTCGGTCAAGCTGATCGTTGACGGCGTGCAGTACTCCACGATCTTCAAGGACACCCGCCTGCTGGCAGAGCAGGCCGTGAAGGCTGCCGTCGCGCTGCTCGAAGGCAACGAGCCCGAGGCCAACGACACCGAGACCTACGACAACGGCGTGAAGGTCGTCCCGTCCTACCTGCTCGATGTCACCACCGTGACCGACGACAACGTCGTCGAGGCTCTCGTGGACACCGGCTACTGGACCCAGGCAGAGGTTGACTCCGGCGTCGCTGAGTGATCCGGTATCTGACTGACGAGGGGCCGGTGGTTGAATATCAACCGCCGGCCCCCTCCTAATTGAAAGCAGGTCTACCTTGAGCGACATCATTCTCGAGATGCGCAACATCACCAAGGAGTTCCCGGGCGTCAAGGCTCTCTCCAACGTGAACCTCAGCGTCGAGCGCGGCGAGATCCACGCCATCTGCGGTGAGAACGGCGCCGGCAAATCGACGCTAATGAAGGTGCTCTCGGGCGTCTATCCACACGGCACCTACGACGGCGAGATCTTCTTCGACGGTGAGACGGTCAAGTTCAACTCCATCAACCAGTCCGAGGCCAAGGGCATCGTCATCATCCACCAGGAGTTGGCGCTGGTCCCCACGCTCTCGATCGCCGAGAACATCTTCCTCGGCAACGAGCAGCGCGAGCAGGGCCACATCAACTGGAACCGCACCAACCAGAAGGCAGCGCAGCTACTGGCCAGGGTCGGGCTCGACGAGAACCCCACCACCCTGATCCAGGACATCGGTGTGGGCAAGCAGCAGCTCGTGGAGATCGCGAAGGCGCTCTCCAAGGAGGTGAAGCTCCTCATCCTCGACGAGCCCACCGCCGCCCTCAACGACACCGACTCCGCCCATCTCCTCGGCCTGCTGCGCCAGCTCAAGGAGCAGGGGATCACGTCGATCATGATCTCCCACAAGCTGAACGAGATCATCGCGATTTCCGACGCCACCACGATCATCCGTGACGGCATGACGATCGAGACGCTCAGCCGAGGTCCGGAGATGAGCCAGGAGCGCATCATCAAGGGCATGGTCGGCCGCGACCTCGAGCATCTGTATCCCGAGCACACGCCTAGCATCGGCGAAGAGCTGTTCCGGGTCGAGGACTGGTCGGTCATGCACCCGACGATCCCCGGCAGGCGCAGCATCGACGGCGCGAGCTTCAACGTGCGTGCCGGCGAGATCGTCGGCATCGCTGGCCTCATGGGCGCCGGGCGGACCGAGCTCGCGATGAGCGTCTTCGGGCAGGCCTGGGGCCACAAGGTGAGCGGCAAGGCGTTCCTCCACGGCAAGGAGCTGAACCTCAGCAGCGTCCACGAAGCCATCCGGGCAGGTCTTGCCTACGCCACCGAGGATCGAAAGCGGTTCGGTCTCAACCTCATCGACGACATCCGTCGCAACATCTCCGCAGCCTCGCTCGACCGCATCAAGACTCCCCTGGGTGCCGTCAACGCCAACGAGGAGATCAAGCGGGCTGAGGAGTTCCGCGGCAGCATGCGCATCAAGACGCCCAGCGTCATGGCGCTCGCCGGCCAGCTGTCTGGTGGCAACCAGCAGAAGGTCGTGCTCTCGAAGTGGATGATGACCGAGCCAGAGGTGCTCATCCTCGACGAGCCGACGCGAGGCATCGACGTCGGCGCCAAGTACGAGATCTACACGATCATCAACCAACTCGCCGACGCGGGCAAGGGCGTCATCGTGATCTCGTCCGAGTTGCCTGAGCTGCTCGGCATCTGCGACCGGATCTACACACTGGCTTTCGGCCGGATCACGGGCGTGCTGGATCGCGCAGACGCGACCCAGGAAAACCTCATGACACTTATGACCAAGGAAAGGGAGGCTGCCTGAGATGGCTAGCGTCAAAAACATGCTGGGGGCGGTGAATCTCCGTCAGAGCGGCATCTTCCTCGCCCTGGTGGCCATCGTCATCCTCTTCCAGATCTGGACCGGTGGCCTGCTGCTCAGCCCGCCCAACGTCACGAACCTGGTGCTCCAGTACTCCTACATCCTGGTGCTCGCCATCGGCATGCTGTTCGTCATCGTGGTGGGTCACATCGACCTGTCCGTCGGGTCGGTCATCGCGCTCGTCGGCGCTATCGCCGCGACGCTCGTCATCAAGATGGGCCAGTCCTGGTGGGTCGCTGTGCTCGCCGGTCTCGGGGTCGGCCTCCTCATCGGCATCTGGCACGGTTTCTGGGTCGCCTACGTCGGGATCCCCGGCTTCATCGTGACCCTGGCCTCCATGCTGCTGTTCCGCGGCGCGACGTTCATGGTGCTCGGCTCCATCTCCCTGTCGCCCATGTCGGAGGAGTACAAGCAGATCGCGACGGGCTTCATCAACGGGCTGTTCGGGAAGATAGGCGACGCTGACATCTTCACGCTGCTCGTGGGTGCCCTCGCCGTCGCAGGCTTCATCGTCGGGGCCCTCCGCACGCGCGCTGCCCGCGTCCGCTACGAGCAGCCCGTCGAGAGCATGACCGTGATGCTGCTGAAGTTCGTCGCCGTCGCCGCGGCCGTGATGTTCTTCGCCTACCAGCTGTCGGTGAGCCGCGGCATGCCCATCGTGCTGTTCATCCTCGGCGCGCTGGTCATCATCTATGCCTTCGTCGCCCAGAACACGGTCTACGGACGTCACACCTACGCCATCGGTGGCAACATCCACGCAGCGCGTCTCTCCGGCGTCAACGTCAAGCGGACGATCATGCTCGTCTACGTCAACATGGGGCTGCTGTCGGCGATCGCCGGCATCATCTACTCGTCGCGAGCCAACGGCGCCCAGCCCGCGGCCGGTAACGCCGTCGAGCTCGATGCGATCGCCGCCTGCTTCATCGGTGGGGCGGCTGTCACCGGCGGTGTCGGTCGCGTGGTCGGCGCCATCATCGGTGGCACCATCATGGCCGTCATGACCAACGGTATGCAGCTGCTGGGTATCGATACCCCGACCCAGCAGATCGTCAAGGGCCTGGTGCTGCTGCTGGCAGTCGCCTTCGACCTGGTCAACAAGCGCCGCGCGGTCTCCAAGAAGTAACCCAAGCGCGCACGCGGAGGCGGGCGGTCCCACTGGGGCCGCCCGCCTTCTCTGTTCCCGAGGTTCGCCCGCCACGGCCCACCCGAGTGTCGGCGACCGGCAGGGCCAACGCCAACGGGCACAGCCGAACGCCAACAGGCACAGCCGAACGCCAACAGGCCCAGCCGAACGCCAACAGGCCCAGGCCAACGCCAACCGACATCTCGTGACGCCCGCGAGACCCAGCGACGCCCCCGATATCTCACGGGCGTCGATGGGTCTCGCTGGCGAACAGTCATGTCCGTTGGCGTTTCCAGCTACGGGTTGGCGTTTCCAGCTTCCGGTTGGCGTTTCCGTTTTCGCGTTGGCGCGTCCTGACGCCGTTGGCGTTCCGATCCGACGGTTGGCGACCCTTCGGCTCCTGACTCGCGGAGGGCTCCCCTCAGCGCCCGCATCCAGGCTCAGGCAATGAGAAAGGCCCCGAGACCGTGCGGTCTCGGGGCCTTCTCAGCTCAGGATCAGCGGATCTCGCCGAAGTCCATTTCGTCGAGCGGGACGGCGGGGCCGACCACATCGGAACCGAACGAGTAGTCGTACGGGTCGTAGCTCATCGTGAACGCAGAAGCGCGGGCTTCCTCCGTCGGCTCCACACGGATGTTGCGGTACCGCTCCAGGCCGGTGCCGGCCGGGATCAGCTTGCCGAGGATGACGTTCTCCTTGAGGCCCTGCAGCGTGTCCGTCTTGCCCTGGATCGCCGCGTCGGTGAGCACCTTGGTGGTCTCCTGGAAGGAGGCCGCCGACAGCCACGACTCCGTCGCGAGCGACGCCTTGGTGATGCCCATGAGCACCGGGCGACCCTCAGCGGGCTTGCCGCCCTCGGAGAGCGCCTGACGGTTGGCCGCCTCGTAGGATCCACGGTCGACGAGCTCACCGGGCATCATCATCGTGTCGCCCGAGTCGATGACCGTCACGCGGCGCAGCATCTGGCGGATGATGATCTCGATGTGCTTGTCGTGAATCGGCGCACCCTGCGTCCGGTACACCAGCTGAACCTCATCCACCAGGTGCTCCTGCACCTTGCGGAGGCCACGGACGCGCAGGACATCCTGCGGGTCCACCTGACCAGCGGTCAGCTGCTGCCCGATGCTGACGTGCACGCCGTCCCTGATCGCGATACGGCGGCCCTCGTGGTCGTCGAACTCCAGACGGGTACGACGGGCCACGGGGTACTCGAGGTCTTCACCGCCGTCATCGCGGACGATGACGATCTTGCGGGAACGGTCCCCGTCCTCGATGCGCACGACGCCGTCGGCCTCAGCGATGGGCGCCTTGCCCTTCGGCTGACGAGCCTCGAAGAGCTCGGTGACACGAGGCAGACCCTGAGTGATGTCGTCGCCCGCCACACCACCGGTGTGGAAGGTACGCATCGTCAGCTGGGTGCCGGGCTCACCGATCGACTGGGCAGCGACGATACCGACGGCCTCACCCACGTCGACGGTCTTACCCGAGGCCAGCGAACGCCCGTAGCACATGGCGCAGGTGCCGACGGTGGACTCACAGGTGAGGACCGAGCGGACCTTCACCTCCGTAACGCCGGCGGCGACGAGCTTGCTGATTTCGGCATCGCCGAGATCGGTGCCCGCAGCCACCAGGACAGTGCCCTTGTCGTCCGCGACGTCCACCGCGAGGGTCCGTGCGTACACGGCCGTCTCGACGTCGACGGGAGTCTCCACCGAGGCGTTCTTGGCGAACGGCTCTGCGGGCACGCGGATGTCACGGCCCTCCTCGTCCTTGCCGTCGGTGGTCCACTTCGCGATGACCTTGGTGAGGCCACGCTCGGTGCCACAGTCCTCTTCGCGGATGATGACGTCCTGGGAGACGTCCACGAGACGACGGGTGAGGTAGCCGGAGTCGGCGGTCCGCAGGGCGGTGTCGGCCTGTCCCTTACGGCCGCCGTGCGTCGAGATGAAGTACTCGAGGACGGACAGACCCTCGCGGAAGTTCGACTTGATCGGACGCGCGATGATCTCACCCTTCGGGTTGGCCACCAGGCCACGCATGGCGGCGATCTGGCGCATCTGGGTCATGTTTCCTCGGGCGCCCGAGTCCACCATCATGAAGATCGGGTTGTCGCTCGTGAAGTTCTTCTGCATCGCCTCGGTGAGTTCGGCCGTCGCCTCGCCCCAGAGGTCGATGAGCTCCTGACGGCGCTCGTCCTCGGTCACGTTGCCACGGTCGTACTGCTGGTCGATCTTGGACGCGCGACGCTCGTAACCCTCCAGCACCTCAGCCTTGTTGGGCGGGGTCTGGACGTCGGAGATCGAGACGGTCACGCCGGAGCGCGACGCCCACTGGAAGCCCATGTCCTTGAGGTTGTCAAGGGTGGTGGCCACCTCGATCTTCGGGTAACGCTCCGCCAGATCGTTGACGATCTGCCCGAGCACCTTCTTCCCGACCACGGCATTGACGTAGCCGAAGTCGGAAGGCAGTGCCTCGTTGAAGAGGGCGCGGCCCAGCGTGGTCTCGACGAGCACCGAGCCATCGGCGCGCGGCTCGACGCCCTCGACGATGACGTCGTTCAGGCGGATCTTGATGTTCGAGCCGATGGAGAGGTCTCCGCGGTCGAACGCCATGATCGCCTCGGCGAGCGAGGAGAACATCCGGCCCTCCCCCTTCCCGGGGCGAACCGAGGTGAGGAAGTAGTGACCGATGATCATGTCCTGCGTGGGCATGGTGACCGGGCGTCCGTCGGCGGGCTTGAGGATGTTGTTGGTGGACAACATCAGCACGCGCGCTTCGGCCTGGGCCTCCGCCGACAGCGGGAGGTGGACAGCCATCTGGTCGCCGTCGAAGTCGGCGTTGAACGCCGTGCACACGAGCGGGTGGATCTGGATGGCCTTGCCCTCGATGAGCTGCGGCTCGAACGCCTGGATGCCGAGGCGGTGCAGCGTCGGAGCACGGTTGAGCAGCACGGGGTGCTCGGCGATGACCTCTTCGAGGACATCCCACACCACTGGACGCTGGCGCTCGACCATGCGCTTGGCTGCCTTGATGTTCTGAGCGTGGTTGAGGTCGTCCAGGCGCTTCATCACGAACGGCTTGAAGAGTTCCAGAGCCATCGCCTTCGGCAGACCGCACTGGTGAAGCTTGAGCTGGGGACCGACCACGATGACCGAACGGCCGGAGTAGTCGACGCGCTTGCCGAGCAGGTTCTGACGGAACCGGCCCTGCTTGCCCTTCAGCATGTCCGAGATCGACTTCAGCGGCCGGTTGCCGGGCCCTGTGACCGGGCGCCCGCGGCGGCCGTTGTCGAACAGCGAATCCACGGCCTCCTGCAGCATGCGCTTCTCGTTGTTGACGATGATCTCGGGAGCGCCGAGGTCGAGCAGTCGCTTGAGGCGGTTGTTGCGGTTGATGACGCGGCGGTACAGGTCGTTGAGGTCGGAGGTCGCGAAGCGGCCGCCGTCCAGCTGGACCATCGGACGCAGGTCCGGCGGGATGACCGGGACAGCGCCCAGCACCATCGCCGACGGGTGGTTGCGCCCGGTGAGGAACGCGTTGACGACCTTGAGACGCTTGAGGGCGCGGGTCTTGCGCTGGCCCTTGCCGGTGGCGATGGTCTCGCGCAGCGACTCGGTCTCGGCCTTGAGGTCGAACGACTCGAGGCGCTTCTGGATCGCCTCGGCGCCCATCGAGCCCTCGAAGTACTTGCCGAAGCGCTTCTTCATCTCGCGGTAGAGCGTCTCGTCGCCTTCGAGGTCCTGGACCTTGAGGGTCTTGAAGCGCTGCCACACCTCGTCGATGCGGTCCAGCTGACGCTGCGAGCGGGTCCGGATCTGGTTGGCCTCACGCTCGGCCGCTTCGCGGACCTTGCGCTTGATGTCGGCCTTCGCGCCCTCTTCCTCCAGCTGCGCGAGGTCCTCCTCGAGCTTCTGCATGCGCGCTTCGATCTCGGCGTCGCGTCGCTGGGCGACCTGCTTGGTCTCCACTTCGACCTTCGCCTGCAGGCTGCTGAGGTCGCGGTGGCGAGCCTCCTCGTCGACCGCGGTGATCATGTGCGCGGCGAAATAGATGACCTTCTCCAGGTCCTTCGGCGCGATGTCCAGCAGGTAGCCCAGCCGGCTCGGCACGCCCTTGAAGTACCAGATGTGGGTCACGGGCGCAGCCAGCTCGATGTGGCCCATGCGCTCGCGGCGCACGTTGCTGCGGGTCACCTCGACGCCGCAGCGCTCACAGATGATGCCCTTGAAGCGCACGCGCTTGTACTTGCCGCAGTAGCACTCCCAGTCCCGGGTCGGGCCGAAGATCTTCTCGCAGAAGAGGCCGTCACGCTCGGGCTTGAGGGTTCGGTAGTTGATGGTCTCCGGCTTCTTGACCTCGCCGTGCGACCACTCGCGGATCTGATCGGCGCTCGCGAGACCGATCCGCAGTTCGTCGTAGAAGTTCACGTCCAGCACGTTGCTTCTCTTTCCCCTACCTCAGGGGCAGGAAAGTTGTAAAGGAAAAGTCTGAGTTGTTGGGGGTTGACTGAGCTGGTCACTCAGACTTCGCCGACGTCCAGGAAGTTGTCGCTACCCGGACGACGACCGAGGTCGATGCCGAAGTCCTCGGCGGAACGGATGTCGTCCTCCGACTCCCTCAGGTCGATGACGCGGCCGTCGTCGGAGAGCACCTCCACGTTCAGGCAGAGCGACTTCATCTCCTTGACCAGCACCTTGAAGGACTCAGGGATGCCGGGCTCGGGGATGTTCTCGCCCTTGACGATGGCCTCGTAGACCTTCACGCGTCCGGGGACGTCGTCCGACTTGATCGTCAGGAGCTCCTGGAGCGCCCAGGCGGCGCCGTACGCCTCCAGAGCCCACACTTCCATCTCACCGAAGCGCTGGCCGCCGAACTGGGCCTTACCGCCGAGCGGCTGCTGCGTGATCATCGAGTAGGGCCCCGTGGAGCGGGCGTGGATCTTGTCGTCGACAAGGTGGTGCAGCTTGAGCATGTACATGTAGCCGACGCCGATCTTCTCCGGGTACGGCTCGCCGGAGCGGCCGTCGAAGAGCCGCGCCTTGCCGCTGCCGTCGATCAGTCGATCGCCGTCGCGGGTCTCGAGCGAGTGCTCCAGCAGACCTGAGATCTCATGTGCGTCGGCACCGTCGAAGACGGGGCTCGCCACTCGGGCGTCTCCCTCTACGCGGCCGAGGCCGACGTCGCGCAAGCGCTCGGCCCACTCTTCCTTGACGCCCGTGACGTCCCAGCCGGTCTTGGCGATCCAGCCGAGGTGGTTCTCGAGCACCTGGCCGAGGTTCATTCGCGACGGCACGCCGAGCGGGTTGAGCACGATGTCGACGGGGGTCCCGTCCTCGAGGAACGGCATGTCTTCAACCGGCAGGATCTTCGAGATGACGCCCTTGTTGCCGTGGCGGCCGGCGAGCTTGTCGCCGTCGGAGATCTTGCGCTTCTGCGCGACGTGGACCCGCACCAGCTGGTTCACACCCGGAGGCAGCTCGTCGTCGTCTTCGCGGTTGAACACCCGAACGCCGATGACCGTGCCGGACTCGCCGTGGGGGACCTTGAGCGAGGTGTCGCGCACTTCGCGCGCCTTCTCGCCGAAGATCGCGCGCAGCAGCCGCTCCTCAGGGGTCAGCTCGGTCTCGCCCTTGGGCGTGACCTTGCCGACGAGGATGTCTCCGGCCGAGACCTCAGCACCGATGCGGACGATGCCGCGTTCGTCGAGGTCCGCGAGCATCTCGTCGGAGACGTTGGGGATCTCACGGGTGATCTCCTCGGCGCCCAGCTTGGTGTCGCGGGCGTCGACCTCGTGCTCCTCGATGTGGATCGAGGTCAGCACGTCGTCCTGAACGATGCGCTGCGAGAGGATGATCGCGTCCTCGTAGTTGAGGCCCTCCCACGGCATGAACGCCACGAGGAGGTTCTTACCGAGCGCCAGCTCGCCCTGATCGGTGCAGGGGCCGTCAGCCAGCGGGGTGCCCACCTCGACACGGTCGCCCGGACCGACCAGCGGTCGCTGGTTGATGCAGGTGCCCGCGTTGGAGCGCACGAACTTGTCGAGCTTGTACGACGAGTAGGTGCCGTCATCGTTGGTGATCTCGAGGATGTCGGCCGACACGGCCGTCACGACACCGGGCTTCGCGGCCAGGGTCACATCGCCGACGTCGACCGCGGCGCGGTACTCCATGCCGGTGCCGACGATCGGAGCCTCGTTGCGGATGAGCGGCACCGCCTGGCGCTGCATGTTGGCGCCCATCAGGGCGCGGGAGGCGTCATCGTGCTCGAGGAACGGGATCAGCGCGGTGGCGATGGACACCATCTGGCGCGGAGAAACGTCCATGTACTCGACGTCGGCCGCAGGGATCGAGTCGGCGTCGCTGTGCTTCATCCGGACGAGCACGCGCTCTTCCGAGAGGCGCCCGTCGGAGTCCACCTTCGCATTCGCCTGGGCGATCGCGTAGCGGTCCTCCTCGTCGGCGGTGAGGTAGTCGATCTGATCGGTGACGAAACCGTTTTCGACCTTGCGGTACGGCGTCTCGATGAAGCCGAACGCGTTGACCCGGGCGAAGGACGCCAGCGAGCCGATGAGGCCGATGTTCGGGCCTTCAGGGGTCTCGATGGGGCACATGCGGCCGTAGTGCGACGGGTGGACGTCACGGACCTCCATGCCGGCGCGGTCACGCGACAGACCACCGGGGCCGAGCGCGGACAGACGACGCTTGTGGGTCAGGCCCGCGAGCGGGTTGTTCTGATCCATGAACTGGGAGAGCTGCGAAGTGCCGAAGAACTCCTTGAGGGCCGCGGTGACGGGCCGGATGTTGATCAGCGTCTGCGGGGTGATCGCCTCGATGTCCTGCGTGGTCATGCGATCGCGCACGACCCGCTCCATGCGTCCCAGACCGGTGCGCAGCTGATTCTGGATCAGCTCGCCGACGGTGCGGAGGCGACGGTTGCCGAAGTGGTCGATGTCATCGGCCTCGACGGGCAGATCGCCCAGCATCTGCTGGTGCTCGTGGAGCGCCACCACGTAGCGGATGGCCGCGACGATGTCGTCGAGCGTCAGGACCTGCTGGTCGTAGGGCAGCTCGAGACCGAGCTTCTTGTTGATCTTGTAACGGCCAACCTTGGCGAGGTCGTAGCGCTTGGGGTTGAAGTAGTAGTTGTCGAGCAACTGCTGAGCCGCATCGCGTGCCGGCGGTTCGCCCGGACGCAGCTTGCGGTAGATGTCGAGGAGCGCCTCGTCCTGGGTCTTGACGGTGTCCTTCTCGAGCGTCAGGCGCATCGATTCGTAGTCGCCGAACTCCTCGAGGATCTTGTCCTCGCTCCAGCCCAGGGCCTTCAGCAGCACGGTGACGTTCTGCTTGCGCTTGCGGTCGAGGCGCACCGACACCATGTCGCGCTTATCGATCTCGAACTCGAGCCACGCGCCGCGCGACGGAATCACCTTGCAGGTGAAGATGTCCTTGTCGGAGGTCTTGTCCGGGGTCTGCTCGAAGTAGACGCCGGGAGAGCGCACGAGCTGGGACACGACGACACGCTCGGTGCCGTTGATGATGAAGGTGCCACGCTCGGTCATGAGCGGGAAATCGCCGATGAAGACGGTCTGGCTCTTGATCTCACCGGTGTCGTTGTTGACGAATTCGGCGGTGACGAAGAGTGGGGCGGCGTACGTGACGTCGCGATCCTTGCACTCCTCGATCGAGTACTTCGGCTCCTCGAAGCGGTGGTCCCTGAACGAGAGGGACATCGTCTCGTTGAAGTCCTCGATGGGAGAGATCTCGGCGAAGATCTCCTCGAGTCCGGAGCGGGTATTGACGTCAGTGCGGCCCGCGGCCAGTTGACCCTCGACCTTCGTTCGCCAGGTCTCGTTACCGACCAGCCAGTTGTACGCGTCGATCTGGAGATCCAGGAGGTTGGGTACCTCGAGGGGCTCGTGGATCTTCGCGAACGACAGACGGCCGGTGGACGAGACGATATTGGTGTTCTTCAACGCAGAGCGCGAGGCGGCCAAGATTCGGTCCTTCCAAGAACGCTTAAATGCCAAGTTTCCGTGCATGGCGACGATCCCGTGTCAAATCACGGGGTCAGCGCATAGCGGGGCAAAGAATCACTATAGGCCAAGATTCCAGCCACGGCAACCGCCGCAGGCCATCGCGGCCCTGCGGTGCAGGTGATCGCCATTGATCACCGCGGTCGATGATAGCGACACCCCAGTGCAACGCAAGCACCGTGCTGCGTGTCGAGGTCCGCATGAAGTGGAACGGCCCGCCCCCGAAGGGACGGGCCGCTCTCAGCGTGTCGCTAGCGACAGGTCACTTGACCTCGACGGAGCCGCCGGCGGCCTCGAGGGCCTCCTTGGCCTTGGCCGCGGTGTCCTTGTCGACCTGCTCGAGGACGGGCTTGGGAGCACCCTCCACGAGGTCCTTGGCCTCCTTCAGGCCGAGGGAGGTCAGGGCGCGCACCTCCTTGATGACGGCGATCTTCTTGTCGCCACCGGAGGTGAGGATGACGTCGACCTTGTCGGAGCCACCCTCGTCGTCGGCACCGGCGTCGTCGCCACCGGCGGCCGGGGCCGCAGCGGCGGCGACGGCGACGGGAGCGGCAGCGGTGACACCGAAGGTGTCCTCGAACAGCTTGACGAACTCGGAGAGCTCGATGAGGGTCATCTCCTTGAAGGCGTCAAGGAGCTCTTCGTTGGTGAGCTTAGCCATGAGGCTTTCCTTTCAGATTTGTCCGCAGCGGGTGCGCGGAACTTATTTCATTCCGCAGCTTCTGCTGCTTCGGGTGCCGCATCCGCGGCGGGGGTCTCGTCCGTGGCCTCGGTGGCAGGCGCGGAGCCGGCGCCACCGATCAGGGAGGGATTGGCCTCTGCAGCGGTAGCCAGCGCGCCGAGGGCGCGGGCGCCCTGCGACAGCGGGGCAGCGAGCAGGTAGGCGGCCTTGGCCAGGTTGGCCTGCATGGCGCCGGCCATCTTGGCGAGCAGAACCTCGCGCGACTCGAGGTCGGCGAGCTTGAGCACGGCCTGGGCGTCGAGGAACTTGCCCTCGAGAACGCCACCCTTGATTGCCAGGGACGGATGGGCCTTCGCAAAGTCACGCAGCCCCTTGGTGGCGGCTGCAATGTCCCCGCTGACGAACGCGATAGCCGTGGGGCCGGTGAGGGTATCTTCGATGCCCTCGATCCCGGCTTCCTTGGCAGCGATCGCCGTCAGGGTGTTCTTCGCGACGGCGTAGCTGGCGTTCTCACCCAAGGATCGGCGGAGTTCCTTCAGATCCTTGACGGTGAGACCGCGGTACTCGGTGAGAACTGCCGCCGCCGAGTTGCTGAACTGATCAGCGAGCTCTGCGACCTTGGCAGCCTTGTCCGGCCTCGCCATAAACGTCTCCTTCCGGTCTAACAACCCGGAGCTCCCCCGACGAGGGGGCTCCAGGACCTTCCGACCAGAGGAAAAAGAAAACGCCCCGTGCCGGTGGCGCGGGGCGAGCCCAGCAAGCTGGGAAGCTCTACGATCACCTGCGCGGGTGCCCTGGGGCTTATGACGTTTCCGTCACCTGCGGTCTTCGGCTCGGCTGACTATACGCTGCGCCCAGACGAACCCCAAATCGACCCCTTCGCTTCCGGGCCCGGGAACCCGGCGCGGCTTGCCTGCGGCCGGTGCATTATCGTGGGGTGGTTGATCCGCCCCCCTTGAGAGGACCCCCCCATGCGTCGCCTTGTCGCCACCGGCCTGCTTGCCGCCCTCGCCCTGACTGCCTGCGGGCAGGATTCCTCGACCCCCGCCGACAGTAGCGCGCCCGCCGACAGCACCGACCGCACCTACGACGTCTCCGGCGTGGAGAAGGTGGACGCGATCGCGGCGCTGGTGCCGTCGTCGATCAGCGAGAAGGGGACGCTCACCGTCGGCGCCTCGACCGACTACGCGCCGGCCGAGTTCAGGGCCGAAGACCTCCAGACCGCGATCGGCTACGACGTGGACCTCAGCAAGGCGCTGGGAAGGGTGCTCGGCCTCGAGGCGGAGGTGGTGGACGCCGAGTTCGCGTCCATCCTCCCCAGCATCGGCACGAAGTTCGACCTCGGCATCTCCTCGTTCACGATCACCGAGGAACGGACCGCCAACTACAACATGATCTCCTACATCACGGTCGGCTCGAGCTACGCGGTCAAGTCCGGGAACCCCGACGAGTTCAACCCTGACGACGTGTGCGGCGAGACGATCGCGGTGCAGACCGGCACGTGGCAGGACGAGGAACTCGCCTCGTTCAGCCAGCAGTGCACCGACGAGGGCAAGGAGGCGATCGAGGTGCTGCAGTACGGCCGCCAGTCCGATGCCACCACGAACGTCGTGGGCGGGAAGGCGACCGCCTACTACGCCGACTCAACCGTCGCGAGCTACTCCGCGGCGCTGACCAACGGCCAGCTCGAGGTGGTCGGCGGGATCCGCGATGCTGCCCCGCAGGGAATCGTGGTGAAGGGCGACGACGAGGAGATGACCCAGGCCGTGCAGCAGGCGATGCAGCACCTCATGGACGAGGGCGTCTGGCAGGAGATCCTGGATGCCTGGGGCATCGAGGACGCCGCCCTCACCACGGCCGAGATCAACCCGGCGGGCTGAGCCGACCATGTCCCCCAGCGCGCCTGAGTTGATCCGCGCCCGCCCCGTCCCGCGACCCGGCCTCTGGATCTGGGCCGCGGTGGTGCTCGTCCTCGTGGCGATGCTCGTCAATGGGCTCGTGACGAACCCGAACTACCACTGGGACGTGGTGGCGGAGCATCTGTTCGATCCCCGTGTGCTCCGGGCCATCGGCTGGACCCTCATCCTGACCGTCGGAGCGATGGCGATCGGCATCGTCATGGCGGTCACCACAGCGGTCATGCGGATGGGCAGCAACCCCATCCTGCGCTCGGTGGCGTGGGCCTACATCTGGTTCTTCCGCGGCACCCCCGTCTACACGCAGCTGCTGTTCTGGGGACTCATCGCGGTGCTCTACCCCCGGCTCAGCCTGGGCATCCCGTTCGGACCGGAGTTCCTCGTCTTCGACACCCAGGACGTCATCACGGCCTTCGTCGCCGCGCTCTTGGGGCTCGGCCTGAACGAGGGTGCCTACCTCTCCGAGATCGTGCGGGCCGGCCTGAACTCGGTGGACAAGGGTCAGTGGGAGGCGGCCTCAGCGCTCGGCATGAAGAGATCGACGACGCTGTGGAGGATCGTGATCCCGCAGGCGATGCGCGTCATCGTCCCGCCGACCGGCAACGAGACCATCTCCATGCTGAAGACCACCTCCCTGGTCACGGCCGTGCCGTTCAGTCTGGAACTGACGTTCGTCACGATGGCGATCGGCAACAGGAACTTCCTGCCGCTGCCGCTGCTCATCGTCGCGGCCATCTGGTATCTGCTCATCACCTCGATCCTCATGGTCGGCCAGCACTACCTGGAGCGTTACTACGGCCGCGGCTTCGACGGCGACGACCAGACCCGTGGCTCCGCGAAGGGCATGTCCAAGCGCCAGCAGTCGATCCTCGCGGCAGGAACCGTGCACGCCGACCCCAACCTGGAGGTGACCCCGTGAGCTCGATGGTCGAGGTCAGCGGCGTCCACAAGTTCTTCGGCGACCTGCACGTCCTCAAGGGCGTGGATCTCACGGTCGGTCGCGGCGAGGTGTGCGTGCTGCTGGGGCCATCAGGCTCCGGCAAGTCAACCCTGATCCGTTGCATCAACGAGTTGGAGCAGATCAGCGCCGGCCGCCTGTCCGTTGACGGCGAACTGATGGGGCTGCGGGAGAAGGACGGAGTACTGCACCGGCGCAGCGACAAGGAGATCGCCCAGCAGCGCTCCAAGATCGGCATGGTGTTCCAGCGGTTCAACCTGTTCCCCCACCTGACCGCTCTCGGCAACGTCATGGAGGCCCCGAGGCAGGTGCGCGGCCTGAGCAGGTCCGCCGCCGAACGCCTGGCCCGCGAACAGTTGGAACGCGTTGGGCTTTCGGACAGGGCCGACCACTACCCGGCCCAGCTGTCGGGCGGTCAGCAGCAGCGGGTCGCCATCGCCCGGGCGCTGGCGATGGGACCGGAACTCATGCTCTTCGATGAGCCCACCTCGGCGTTGGATCCGGAACTGGTGGGCGAGGTCCTGGCCGTGATGAAGGAGCTGGCGGCCAGCGGCATGACGATGATCGTGGTGACCCACGAGGTGGGCTTCGCACGCGAGGTGGCCGATCAGGTCGTGTTCATGGACGACGGACTCATCCTCGAGGCCGGACGGCCCGGGGAGGTCATCGACGCACCCCAGCATCCCCGCACCCAGGACTTCTTCGGCAAGGTTCTGTAGAACGCAGAAGCGCCGGCCCCCTGAGGGGGCCGGCGCCTGTTCATGTCGCGCTGCGGTCGGGCGTCAGAAGACTCTCATGCCCTTGCCGCCACGGAAGGGCACGAAGTTGAGGATCAGGCCGACGACGATCAAGATGATGCCGATGGTGGTCAGCGGGAGCCCGGTGTTGACGAGCAGTCCGATGATGAGCAGGATGACGCCGAGCGTAACCATGTAGTTCCTCCTGATAGTGCGCCCGACTGATTCGGGCCGCCTTCGTCAATCCTTGCGGGCTGTGCAGGGGGCCTCTACACCCAGAGGGATGTGTTAATCGTCCTTTCTGAGGTGCTAGTCGTCAGCCGATCTCCAGGAGCGCCTGCGGGATCTCGGCGGGCAGTTCGCCCGCCAGGTAGCCCGTGGGCCCGAGTCGCGACGCGAGCCTGCCGCCGATCGTCCCGTGGAGATGCGCGGCCCACACGGCGGCCTGGTCAGGGCGTGCCCCGCGGGCGCAGAGCCCCAGGATGATGCCGGCCTTGACGTCTCCCGATCCGCTGACCCCGAGGCCTGGATTTCCCTCGTCGCTCCTGTAGAGCGCCCCATCGGGCGTTGCCACGAAGCTGCTGCTGCCTCCGGACGTCACGACGGCGCCCGTCGCCGCAGCCAGTCGGAGGGCGGCGGCGGCCGGGTCATCCTCCACCGCCGCCTCGTCCTCGCCCAGTGTGAGGGCGAGTTCGGTGAGGTTCGGCGAGATGACCAGCGCGTCGAACTGCCGTCCCCTGGACGGGTCCTGGGTCAGCCACGCCAGCGCCAGCGCATCCATCACGATTGTGCCTCTGAGCGACGACGCCACGGCGGCAACCGTCGCTGACGCGACGTCGGGATCAAGCATCCCTGGGCCGATCAGCACCGCGTCGGCGCGCTGCGCGTACTCCTCCACGATCGCGGCCGCCTCAGGGGACAGATCTCCCGAGGGCGTGCACGGCGCACCGCGGACGAGGGCCTCGGGCATGGCGACCGCCATCGCCACAGCGACCGGCTCGGGGACCACCAACTGGACCTTCCCCGCCCCGGACCGCATGGCCGCGCGCGCGGCCAGCAGCGCGCCCCCTGGATTGGCGACGCTTCCGCCCACCACAAGGGCGCGCCCGCGCGACTCCTTGTCGTCCTGCTCGGTGGGCAGCGCCCACCCGCGCAGCACCGCGGTGGTGACGACCGTCGTCTCAGTCACTGGTCCCCCTCCTCCGCGTGACTGGGTTCACGGGTTACTGCGGACTCGTCCTCGATGGCGCTGACGTCGTCGCGCGCCTGAAGTTCGAGCGCCCCGTCGCGGTCCGCGTACCGGGTCATGGAGCAGTTGGCGATCGGCTCCTCCTTCTGGAGGGCGAGGACGCGGCTGACCTCCAGCCCCTCGAGGACGTAGCGGAAGGCGAGGATCACGGCTTCATGACTGAAGAGCCACACCCGTTCGCCCGGGTAGCGGGCCTGCAGTTCGACGAGCAGGGAGCGGATCCTCAAGACCACATCGGCCCATGACTCCCCGCCCGGAGGCCGGTAGTAGAACTTCCCGACCCGATCACGGCGGTCGGACTCCTCGGGGTGATCAGCTTTGATGCCGTACCACGTGACGCCGTCGAAGATTCCCAACTCGCGCTCGCGCAGGCGCTCGTCCAGCAGTACCTCGAGGTCCAGGCCTGCCAGGGCCCGTTCGGCGGTCGAGCGGGCCCTCTGGTAGGGAGAACTGATGACGACCGTGGGACGCTCCTCAGCGGGGAGCCTCCCGAGGTGTCGCCCCAGCGCGTCCGCCTGCCGCTGCCCTTCCTCGGAGAGGTCGATCATCTCGTCGTTGGCCGGCAGGTCCAGCCGGTGCGCCTTCGCGGCGATGGCCGCTCTGTCCGCAACGTTGCCGAGCGATTCCCCGTGACGAACCAGCACTATCTCTGCCGGCCCTCGTGTGCTGCCCTCGGTCGCGACGGTACTCATGGGTCTCCTTCGTCGTTGAACACTTCTCGACCAAGACTACGAGCCGCGCGGTCACCCGCGCCCGGATCGGGGCCGACTCTCCCTCCCGCACGGGCGCCGGCTAGGCGGGACGCCAGGAGAAGACGGGGGCGCGGCGCTCGGTGAAGGCGCGCTTCCCCTCGGCGAGGTCCGGTCCCGTGGCGGCCCTGGAGACCCAGGCGATCGCCGTTTCAGCGCTGAGATCGCGTGCGACGAGACCGTCGACGATCTCCTTCGACGCACGGATCGTGAGTTGGGACAGCCCCGACATGTGTTCGGTCAGCTGCAGAGCGATGGGCAGAGCATTGCCGTGGTCCACGACCCGGTTGACGAGGCCGACCCGGAGCGCTCTGGCCGCGTCGAGCTGCACGGCGGTGAGCAGCATCTCCTTGGTGACGGCCGGGCCCATGAGATCAATCATGCGCTGGGTGGCCGACACGGGGTAGACGATGCCGAGCCGGGCCGGCGGCACGGAGAACGTGGCCGACTCACTCGCGATGCGCAGGTCGCAGGCCACGGCCAGCTCCAGCCCACCTCCGAAGCACGGGCCCTCGATCGCGGCGACCACAGGCTTGGGGCTGCGGGCTATCGCGAGCTCAGCGTTGACCGGCGATTCGGCGTGGCCGAGCTCGTCCAGACTGCTGATGTCCGACCCGGCGCAGAAGGACTCCCCCGCTCCCGTCAACACGATCGCCGTGACGTCGACGTCGCGGTCGAGGTC